>CAVIOP010000058.1:0-15034 GCA_963644485.1 bacterium
GACTTTCGCGCCCATTTTCAGCATATAGATTGTCCGCTTTCTTGACAGCCTAAGCCCATCGGCAGCGTTGCCAAGCGGAGTGTTAGCTCGCGCCCCACATCATGCCGGGCAAGGGGCTGCCCCCTATCCTCAAAAATGATGATTTTCGGCAAGTAAGCGATGTTTTGCTTGCCCATGCCGAGAGAAAGCCGTACCTTTGCAGGCCGATAGACTGCATACGGGTGAGGAGAAGACATTCTTTCGCCGCACCGGCCCACGCTCCGTCACTGCAGGCACGGGAGACCTGCACGTGCCCCAGGCGCGCCCAAGCGATATCCGTGTCACATTATTAACCCAAACCACACTTAACGAATTATGGTTTTAAAAGACCTCCAACAAGATTTCCAAGGATCCAACTGGAAGCACGAGATTGATGTAAGAGACTTCATCCAGGCCAACTATGAGCCTTATGCAGGCGACGAGAGCTTTCTGGCGGGTCCCTCCGAGAAGACCAAGAAACTGTGGACCATGCTGTCTGCCCTCTTTGAGGTGGAGCGCGAGAAGGGTGTCGTCGACGCCGAGACCAAGCTGCCCCAAAGCCTCGACACCTACGGAGCCGGATATATCGACAAGGACAGCGAGGTGGTGGTCGGTCTTCAGACTGACAAGCCTCTGAAGCGCGGCATCTTCCCCAAGGGAGGCATCCGCATGGTGGAGAAAGCGCTGCAGGCCTATGGCTATGAGCTCGACCCCGCCACCAAGACCATCTTCACCAAGTACCGCAAGACCCACAACGAGGGTGTGTTCTCGGCCTACAACGACGACATCAAGGCCGCCCGCCACGCACACATCATCACCGGTCTGCCCGATGCCTACGGCCGCGGCCGCATCATCGGCGACTACCGCCGTGTGGCTCTCTACGGCACGGCCAATCTCATCGAGGAGAAGAAGCGTTATTTCAAGCGCATCGACATACAGGAGTTTACCGAGGAGATCGTGCGTCACCGCGAGGAGATCAGTGACCAGATACAGGCCCTGAAGCAGTTTGAGCGCATGTGCGCCGCTTACGGCTTCGACGTCACCAAGCCCGCCACCAATGCCCGCGAGGCAGTGCAGTGGACATACTTCGGCTATCTCGGTGCCGTCAAGGACCAGGACGGAGCCGCCATGTCGCTCGGCCGCGTATGCGCCTTCCTCGACATCTTCATCCAGCGCGACCTGAAGAACGGCACCCTCACCGAGGAGGAGGCACAGGAGCTCATCGACCAGATGATCATGAAGCTGCGCATCGTGCGCTTCCTCCGCACGCCCGAGTACAACGACCTCTTCTCCGGCGACCCCATCTGGGCTACGGCCTCCATCGGCGGCATGGGCATCGACGGCCGTTCCATGGTCACCAAGACCGACTATCGTTTCCTCCACACGCTATACAATATGGGTCCCTCGCCCGAGCCCAACCTCACCATCCTCTGGAGCGAGCGCCTGCCCGAGGCGTGGAAGAAGTATTGCGCCAAGGTCAGCATCGACACCAGCGCCATCCAGTATGAGAACGACGACCTCATGCGCGCAGAGCTGGGCGACGACTACGGCATCGCCTGCTGCGTCAGTCCGATGAAGATCGGCAAGCAGATGCAGTTCTTCGGTGCACGCGCCAACCTCGCCAAGTGTATGCTCTATGCCATCAACGGCGGACGCGACGAGATGTCGGGCCAGCAGGTCGGCCCGCGTTTCGCGCCCATCACCAGCGATTACCTCACCTATGAGGAGTTCATGCCCAAGTTTGAGCAGATGATGCGCTGGCTGGCCAAGACCTACGTCAATGCGCTGAAGATCATCCACTACATGCACGACAAGTACGACTACGAGGCCTTCGAGATGTCGCTCCACGACGGTGACGTCGAGCGCACGCGTGCCACGGGTATCGCCGGCCTCTCCATCGTGACCGACTCCATAGCTGCCATGAAGCACTGCAAGGTGCGCATCATCCGCGACGACAGCGGACTGGCCGTCGACTACAAGATTGAGGAAGGCGACTACGTGCCCTTCGGCAACAACAACGACGAGACCGACGCCATTGCCGTCAACCTCACAGAGAAATTCATGGAGTATCTGCGCCAGCACCGCACCTACCGCGACGCCATACCTACGCAGAGCCTGCTGACCATCACCTCCAACGTGGTCTACGGACGCAACACGGGTGCCACGCCCGATGGCCGTCAGAAAGGTGTGCCCTTCGCACCGGGTGCCAACCCGATGAATGCCCGCGACGTCAAGGGTGCCGTGGCTGCTCTCTCATCAGTGGCCAAGCTGCCTTTCCAGCACTCGCGCGACGGCATCTCCTACACCTTTGCCATCGCACCTGGGGCGCTCGGCAAGGAGCGTGCACAGCGTGCGCAGAACCTTGTCGGCCTGCTCGACGGATATTTCACGCCCAACGGCGGCCAGCACCTCAACGTCAATGTCTTTGACCGCCAGCTGCTCGTCGATGCCATGGAGCATCCCGAGAAATATCCGCAGCTCACCATCCGCGTCAGCGGATACGCTGTCAACTTCGTGAAGCTCACCCGCGAACAGCAGCTCGACGTGCTCTCGCGCACCATTAACCAGGGGCTCTAAGACGGAGCAACGCTGCGTGCTGCAGTGCAACGACAAAAAAGCCAAATGTCATCCCGGACGCCCGGGATCACATTTGGCTTTCATTAATCCATTACCATGAACATCATTGGACGCATACACTCCATGGAGTCGTTCGGCACCGTCGACGGGCCGGGCATACGCTTCGTGGCCTTCATGCAGGGCTGTCCCCTGCGCTGCCAGTTCTGTCATAACCCCGACACGTGGGACCCCCGCGGCAAGTGCCAGTATGAGCTCACGCCCCGGCAGCTCCTGGACGAAGTCGTGCGCTATCGCAGCTTTATCCGCAGCGGCGGCGTCACTCTTTCCGGCGGCGAGCCGCTCATGCAGGCCCCGTTCGCCGCTGCCTTCTTTGACCTCTGCCGCACCGAGGGTATCCACACCGCCCTCGACACCAGCGGCTTCTACTGCTCGGAGGCTGCCTTTGGCGTGCTCGACTACACCGACCTCGTGCTGCTCGACATCAAGACCATGGATTCCGACCTCTATCCGCATCTCACGGGTCAGCGTCAGGACAACAACCTCCGCTTTCTCGACGAGCTGCAGCGCCGCGGCATACGCACGTGGGTGCGCCATGTGGTCGTTCCCGGCCTGACCGACAACGACGCGTGGCTCCGCCGTCTTGGCGAGCATGTGGCCCGCTACAGTGTCGTGGAGAAGATAGAGGTGCTGCCCTACCACACCCTCGGTACCTTCAAGTATGAGAAGCTCGCCCTCAGCTATCCGCTCGACGGCGTGCCTCCGCTCAGTGCCGAGCGCACGCAGGCTGTCCGCCAGATGCTCTCCGCCTACAAGCCCTGCCTGTGAGCGGAGCGGCCGTCAGCCTATCTTTGTCATGTGGTAACCCAGGGCCTTGAGCTCCATGGCCATGCCCATGAGATACATCTGGTGGATGGCGGCCACGTAGGCCTCGAAGGCTTCCCGCGTGCCGGGCTCCAGGCGCTGGCGGACGAGGAAGCTGTAGACGCGTGCGCCACACTCGCCAGCCACATGTGTGAGGCGTTCGTGGTCGGCCGCCGGGAGGAGGAGCACATGCTCACATATGTAGTCGTCCATCCGGTCGAAGCCGCGCTGGTCGCGCAGATAGGCGTAGAGATCGTCTACCTGGCTGTAGAGCTGCCAGTCGGTGTCCCAGTACTTGGCGAGGGCCATGCCCGTGTACATCATCCATGCGAGCGACACCACGGGGCTGTCGCCAAACTCGCGTATGCCGTCAGCCATGTAGCTCTCGGCCACCTTGGGCCAGAGGCCTTCGATGTCGGGCGCCTCGGGAAAGTGCTCGTCTATGCGGCCGAGCGAGAGCAGATACTGCCGGAGGTCGTCGTGCAGGATGGTTTCAATCTGTGCGGGCTTACAGCTGGTTTCCATATTGTGTTGTTTTTGCATCGTTAGCGGAATGTCGGCAAAGGTAGCCATAATCGCCGAGACAGACAAGCAAAGCAGTGGGAGAAGTGATGGGCAACGATGCCAATATCATTAAAAAAGACAAATTTCTTTCCCGACAAGCCGTTTTTCCACAAAAAGCAGTTATCTTTGCAATGGGCAGTAAGCCCATATAAAACAAACACCCTTTAAACGTCCTGCGCATGGCCAAGTTCATAAACCCCTTCACCGACATCGGTTTCAAGAGAATCTTCGGGCAGGAGATATCCAAGCCCTTGATCATCGACTTCCTCAACAGCCTCATGGAGGGCGAGGAGCACATAGAGAACATCACGTTTCTTGACAAGGAACAGCCTGCGCTCTATGAGGATGACCGGTCGCTCATCTTTGATATCTATTGTCAGACCGACGGAGGCAAAAACATCATTGTGGAGATGCAGAACAAGTCGCAGCCCTACTTCAAGGACCGCAGTGTCTACTACATTTCCGAGGCCATTGCCCGGCAGGGCGAACGAGGGTCGGCATGGAGATACAGCATTGATGCCGTTTATCTCGTAGCCTTCCTCAACTTCAGTCCGATGGACTTCGATAAAAAATTCCGCACTGATGTGGTGATGGCGGACAAGAAGACGCACAAGCCTTTCTCCGACAAGGTGCGCATGACGTTCATGCAACTGCCTCTCTTTAATAAGGAGGCAGACGAGTGTAGCAACGATTTCGACAAATGGATTTATGTACTCAAGAATATGGAAACCTTAACAAGACTGCCGTGGAAGGCCAAGAGCGCCGTGTTCAAGCGATTGGAGCAGTTAGCTGATGTCGCATCGCTTACCAAGGCTGAACGCCTGAAATATGACGAGGGGCTCAGAAAGTATCGTGACACGCTCTGCGTGCTTGAAGGTGCCAAACAAGACGGATTGGCTGAGGGACGAGCTGAGGGACGAGCTGAGGGACGAGCTGAGGGACGAGCTGAGGGACGAGCAGAAGGCCGAGCAGAAGGCCGAGCAGAAGGCCGAGCAGAAGGCCGAGCAGAAGGCGCCCAAAAGGAAAAACAGGAAACTGCTCAGCGCCTGCTCGCCCTGGGAATGGGTGTGGAGGTCATCATGGCGGCAACCGGTCTCACCAAGGAAGAAATAGAAAACTTCCAATAAGTTATTACCCCGCATCGAGCCTGCTCTCCGACAAGTATTTGTCATCCCAAAAGGATAGTGGCGGAGGGTGTGGAAAACAACATTCAACATGAAGCGCAAACAGGTCTTTCTGATGATTATAGGTGCGCTGGTCACGGCTCTGTGCGTTGTGGCGGGTGTCTTGTCGCTGCGCCAGTCAGATGGCCTGCAGCTTTACCAGCCTGTTGCCCTGCAGCGGCTGGCCGGCAGCTGGACGGGCCGGCAGCCTCAGGCCACAACCAAGCGCGACACCGTCAGGCAAGCCGTCCAGCAGCCCGACACCGCTCTGGTCGGCACGCTGGCCGACGAGCAGGGACAGCCCATGCCCCGTGTCGTGGTGAGTGATGGTTATACCTGCACACTCACCGACACCATGGGCCGCTATCATCTTCGTCGTAACCCGCGGGCACGCTTCGTCTACTATACCGTGCCCGACTACTGTGAGGTTCCCACCCACTCGCCCACCGACCACACGGCCTGTTTCTACCAATCGCTCGTCAAGGGCCAAGACACCTACGACTTTACCCTCCGGCGCCTGCGTGGCGGGCGAGAGATGAGATACCGCCTCGTGGTTTTCGGCGACCCACAGGTCACCACCACCCACAATCCTTATTACACAGGTCCCGATGACAATCGCATTAGTATAACGGACCTCCAGCGATTCACCTCCGAGACCATGGCCGATGTCAGGGGACTATTGGCCCAATGGCCTGCCTACGAGCATGTCTACGCCATCAGCATGGGCGACGACGTGCAGTACTACGGCGGCTACAGCAGCGATCTGGAGCGACAGATGCGCGAAGCGCTGGGCGACTCGCCTATGACGGTGTTCTCCGTCATCGGCAACCACGACCAAGACGGGCGCCAGCTATACAAGCAGAAATGGGAAGACAGCTGGGGCCCCACCGACTACTCCTTCGACCGCGGCGACGAGCATTTCGTGTGTTTCAACAACGTGCAGTTCACCCGCAGCAAGGGATACTATCAGCCCGGTGAACTCACCAGTGCACAGATGGAGTGGCTCCGCCAGGATCTGGCACTGACCGACCACCGGCGCAAGGTGGTGCTCTGCTACCACATACCCCTCACATTCGGAAACAGTCCGCACGGAGGCGCCACGCCTTTGGCCATCGACACCGAGAGCGGCCACTACAGCAGTTCGGTGCTCACGTCCATCCTGCGCCTGCTCGAGCCTTTCGAAGGTGGTTTCGAACTCTTCTGCGGACACACACATTTCGCCATCAACCATGAGATACGCTACGGCGGTCGCGACCTCATGGAACACTGTCACGCAGCGGCCTGCGGCAACATATGGCAGTCGAATGTCAATATTTGCGGTGCGCCAAACGGCTATTATGTCTATACCTTCGGTGGAACGGCCGTCACCGACTGCTATTACAAACCGACCGGATGGGACCGCAGCCGGCAGATGACGCTCTTCGGTGCAGACACCGACTTCAACGGCGAGAGCTATGCCGCTGACTGGGATCTGCCGCGCGACCGCGGAACCATCGTGGCCAACATCTTCAATGCCGACTCGCGGTGGACGGTCACTGCCACAGAAGACAGCACCACCCTGCCCATGGTGCGTCTCAGCGGAAAGGGACAAGACGCCTTTGCCACCGGATACCATCACCGCTATGCCGAGGCCATGCCCTATACCTTCGTTAGCAAGAAGAACGGCTATCTCATTATGAACCACCTCTTTTATTATGTGCCGAGGAACAAAGAGGCTGTCGTTACCATCACCGCCACCGACCCCTACGGAAACACCTACCGGGCCTCATCGGCTGACATCGTGACCGAGCCGTTCTACAACTATGCCCACTATCTGGGTGGCGGACGGTAGCTGCCGCTGGTAATCCTGCAGCGACGGGCCGCATGGCACCAACATGAGGCAGCGGCGACAAGCATCATGCAAAAACCGGTAAAATGGTTTGCGATTGTCACGTTTTTGCCGTAACTTTGTGCCTGATTAAAGCAAAAACAATTATGAGTCACCTGAAACACGCGTTCGCAGAGAAGCTCCTGCGCATCAAAGCCATCAAGTTGCAGCCCAACAATCCTTTCACCTGGGCCTCGGGATGGCATTCGCCCATCTATACCGACAATCGCATTGCCCTGTCCTACCCCGACGTGCGCTCCTTCGTCAAGCTGGAGCTCTGCCATGCCATCCACGAGCACTTCCCCGAGGCCACGGCTGTGGCCGGAGTGGCTACGGGTGCTATCGCGCAAGGCGCACTGGTGGCCGACGAGTTGCAGCTGCCCTATGCCTATGTGCGGCCGAAACCTAAAGACCACGGCACAAAGAACCAGATAGAGGGACGTCTGCCCGAAGGTGCCAAGGTGGTGGTCGTCGAGGATCTCATCTCCACAGGCAGCAGCTCGCTCAAGGCAGTCGATGCTCTGCGTGAGGCTGGTTTCGAGGTGGTCGGCATGGTCGCCAGCTACACCTACGGTTTCCCTGTGGCCGAAGAGGCCTTCGCACAGGCTGGCGTGAAGCTTGTCACCCTGGGCGACTACGACCATACCATCGAGATTGCTGCAGAGACCGGATATGTGTCGAAGCAAGACATCGAGGTGCTCAAGGAGTGGCGCAAGGACCCCGCCTCATGGCAGGCTCCCACAGGTGCCGCAGAATGAATGGCGCGGGAAAGCGCCGTCAACGACAAAAGAAGATGAAGATAGAAAGTACAATCCGGCAAATAGCCTATCCCCAACAGGCCGTCTACAACATGCTGAGCGACCTCAGCAATGTGGAGAAGGTCAAGGGAATGATACCCGAGGACAAGGTGAAGGACCTTGCCTTCGACACCGACAGCATCACCATTGCCACGCAGATGGGCAGCGTCAAGCTTGTCATCGTGGGGCGCGATGAGCCCAAGGAAATCAAGTTCGAGAGTCAGGAAGGCCCCTTGCCTTTCAATTTCTGGATACAGGTGCTGCCCGTCGGCGACACCGCCAGCAAGATGAAGCTCACCATCAAGGCCGATGTCAACCCCTTCGTGGCTGGCATGGTGAAAAAGCCGCTGCAGGAAGGCATCGAGCGAATAGCCGACGCACTGCAGATGATAAAGTATTAACCCCTGACACACCACACACACCATAACCACACCGACTATGTCCAACAAACTTTGGGAGAAGAATTTTGAGGTCAACAAGGAGATAGAGCGCTTCACCGTCGGGCGAGACCGCGAGATGGACCTCTATCTGGCCAAGTACGATGTCCTGGGCTCCATGGCCCACATCACCATGCTCGAGAGCATCGGACTGCTCCAGAAGGACGAGCTCACCCAGCTGCTGGCCGAGCTGAAGGCCATCTACCGCACCTGCGAAGACGGACAGTTCGTCATCGAGGACGGCGTGGAGGATGTGCACTCTCAGGTCGAACTGATGCTCACGCGCAAGCTGGGCGACATGGGCAAGAAGATACACAGCGGACGGTCGCGCAACGACCAGGTGCTCGTCGACCTCAAGCTCTTCACGCGCCACGAGCTGACTGATGTCGTTGAAGGTGTCAAGGTGCTCTTCGACGAACTCATACAGAAGAGCAATCAGATGAAGGACGTGCTCATGCCCGGCTACACACATCTGCAGATAGCCATGCCCTCAAGCTTCGGTCTGTGGTTCGGCGCCTATGCCGAGAGCCTCGCCGACGACATGCTCTATCTCCTCGCAGCCTACCGCATGACCAACCGCAACCCGCTCGGGTCGGCCGCTGGCTACGGCTCTTCCTTCCCCCTCAACCGAACGATGACCACCCAGCTCCTCGGGTTCGACTCGATGGACTACAACGTGGTCTATGCGCAGATGGGACGTGGCAAGATGGAGCGCAACGTGGCATTCGCCATGGCCACCGTCGCCGGCACGCTCGCCAAGCTCGCATACGATGCCTGCCTGTTCAACAGCCAGAACTTCCAGTTTGTCAAACTGCCCAAGGAATGCACCACCGGCTCGAGCATCATGCCCCACAAGAAGAACCCCGACGTCTTCGAACTCATCCGGGCCAAGAGCAATAAGCTCCAGAGCCTGCCGCAGCAGATCATGCTCATCATGAACAACCTGCCTGTGGGATATTTCCGTGACCTGCAGATCATCAAGGAGGTCTTCCTCCCTGCCTTCGGCGAACTGAAGGACTGTCTGCAGATGACGGCCTACATCATCAACAAGATGGAGGTCAACGAGCACATCCTCGACAACCCGATGTACGACCCGATGTTCTCTGTCGAGGAGGTCAACCGCCTTGCAGCGGCTGGCATGCCCTTCCGCGACGCATACAAGAAGGTGGGGCTCGAGATCGAGGCCGGCACCTTCCGCGCTGACCACAGCATCCACCACACGCACGAGGGATCCATTGGCAACCTCTGCAACGACAAGATTGCTGCCCTCATGGACCACACGCTCGCCGAGTTTGGCTTCGACCGGGTGCGGCAGGCTGAGGCCAGCCTCCTGAAGTGAGCATTGCCAGCCCGCCCAGCTGTCTGCCGCAGGCCGCTTTGTTGCCCGCAGGCCACTTTGTTGCCTGCAGGCCGCAAGGATCCGCTGCAAATATTCCGAACCTATGCTTGATAGAGGCGGGTTCTTAAAATTACCTTTGATGGATTTTTGTGTTCTAGAACAAGATGAAGAAAACGTTGACCGTCCTCGGGCTTGCCGTGGCACTGCTTGCCAGCTGCGTCGATGACCCCGTAAGCCGCAAGTATCCGTGCCGTTTCATGTTCTACACCCAATGGCATCCCACAAGTATGGTGGTGGCCGCGATGTCGGGTTACAACAATTTCGTGCGCATCAGCGTAGGACTGCAGGGTGGGGGCGGAGCCTATGTGGTCAACGTCGTCGACCGCCAGGGCAACACCGAGAGCAACCGGCTGACCAACGACTTGGAAAACTACGTCTTCAAGAGCGGCATCTACATGGGGGCAGGCGGATCGGTGGGCGCCGTGCTCGCCGGGCGCACCAATTTTAACGGGCGTGTGGCATGGGATGCCATGTGCCCTAACTGTACGGTCAGCTACAGCTCCAAGTATATTCTCCAGTGGACCGACAACGCCACGCAGGTGAAATGCGCTTCCTGCCAGCGCACCTATTCTCTCGAGACAGGCAACATCCTGAGTGGTGCCGATGGCCAAAGCCTGATGCTCTACAACCTCACATATATTGAAGGCGTGAGCTTGCAAATCGGAAACTGACGGACAGCCGCCTGGTTCCCGACGTCCTCACGATGCGTGCCTCACTTCCTTATTATATCTTGCTCGAAACCATGTGATGCTCGGTCAAGGAGCCCGTTGCCGCACATTATCATTCACGAAAAACTAAAAAACAATTAAATTTCTTGGGTTTTCGGATATTTAACCTTACCTTTGCATAAGTGGTTGACGCGGCAACGGCTCAATGGAAAGAGCGTGGTCCTGCCAGGGTCAAGGTTGAGCGTTGGAATTCCGCAGCCGCTAAGGTCTTCTTTTTAATGGATAATGCCTGCCGCTATGGTGGAATTGGTAGACACGAGGGACTTAAAATCCCTTGGCCAGTAATGGCTGTGCGGGTTCAAATCCCGCTAGCGGCACTTTGTAATTCTTTAGTATTATGCGTAACTATCCTATCCTATCTTTATCCTTATTCTCCCTGATAGCATTTTCGTCGTGCTCAAAGTTAGGCTCCTTGTCGGCCGATAACTTCACGGTCGACCCCAATCCGCTGGAAGCTACGGGCGGGCAAGTGCCTGCTACGGTCAATGGCGTGTTCCCCGTGAAATACATGAAGCCCAAGGCTGTCGTCACTGTCACACCCGAGTTGCGCTACGCCGACGGCAAGGTGGCCAAGGGCCAGAGCGCCACATTCCAGGGCGAGCGTGTCCTGGGCAACAACCAGACCATCTCCTACAAGATGGGTGGCCGCTATACGATGAAGACAACCTTCGACTATGTCCCCGAGATGCAGAAGAGCGACATGTACCTCACCTTCGATGCCAAACTGGGCAAGAAGAAGGTGGATGTGCCTGCCGTCAAGGTAGCCACGGGCGTGCTCGCCACATCGGAGCTCTACAAGCAAGCCCTGACACAGGCCGGCGGATGCATCGCCCCCGATACTTTCCAGCGTGTACGCGCCCAGAAGACCGAGGCCAACATCAAGTTCCTCGTCAACCAGGCCAACCTGCGCAAGAGCGAGTTGAAGAGCGGTTCCGTCCAGGAATTTGTAGATATGCTCAAGAAGATCAACGCCGACCGCGAAGGACTCAATCTCAAGAATGTGGAGGTTGCTGCCTACGCCTCACCTGAGGGCGGTTTCTCCTTCAACGACAAGCTCGCCAGCAAGCGACAGACAGCCAGCCAGGCCTATGTCGACCAGCAGCTGAAGGCCGCCAAGCTGGGCGACGCCAATGTCGACGCCCGCTACACGGCACAGGACTGGGACGGCTTCAAGCGTCTCGTGCAGACCAGCAGCATCCAGGACAAGGATGTCATCCTGCGTGTCCTCGAGATGTATAAGGACCCTGCAGAGCGCGAGCAGCAGATCCGCAATATGAGCGAAGGCTTCCGCGAACTGGCCGACGGCATCCTGCCCGAGCTGCGCCGCAGCCGCCTCATCATCAATTACGAGACTGTGGGCCGCTCTGACGAGCAAATCAAGGAGCAGTACAAGGCCGATGCCGCCAAGCTCTCTCCCGATGAGCTTCTCTATGCCGCCACGCTGACCGACGACGCCAGCGAGCAGGAGGCCATCTACAAGAAGGCCGCCGAGATTTACGACAAGGACTACCGCGCATACAATAACCTTGCGGTCATGGCCTTCAACAAGGGTGACGAGAGCGCAGCCAAGCAGTATCTGCAGCAGGCCTTCGCCAAGAACAGCAAGGCTCCCGAGGGCTACGCCAACCTGGCGCTCATCGACCTGCACAACGGAAACGTGGCCGGTGCTGAGAGCAACCTGTCCAACGCCATCGGTGCCAACGGCTTCAATGAGGTGCTCGGCAATCTCAACATTGCCAAGGGCAACTACGCCACGGCCGTGAAGAACTTCGAGGGAAGCAAGTCGAACAGCGCTGCGCTGGCTCAGATCCTCAACAAGGACTACGCTGCTGCCGTCGCTACGCTGAAGGAGCAGAAGAACCCCGATGCCATGACCGACTATCTCATGGCCATCGTGCAGAACCGCCAGGGCAACACCGCCACAGCCCAGGAACGCCTCGACAGCGCCATCCAGAAGAACCCCGCGCTCCGCTCGTATGCCAACGACGACCTGGAGTTCGCCAATCTCAAGAAATAAGTATGCGCAAGCACCTGTGCCTCCTCGCTATGCTTTCGCTGCTGCTCGTGTCGTGTGGCACTGACAGCAAGCACTTCAAGTTTGAAGGACGTTTCCTCCACTTGAACCAGGGTGAGTTCTATCTCTATAGCGAGGACGGTGCGGTGAGCGGCATCGATACAATCAAAGTGGAGGGAGGCCGTTTTGCCTACGAGATGCCATGCAGCGCCCCCTCCACTCTCATTCTGGTCTTCCCCAACTTCTCGCGACAGCCTATCTTCGCCGAGCCGGGGAAGACCGTTTCTATTCATGGCGATGCCTCGCACCTCAAGGAAATGGAGGTGAAAGGCACGAAGGACAATGAACTGATGACGGCTTTCCGCCGGCAGGTGGCCGATGCGTCGCCGCCGGAGAAGCGCAAGCTCGCCAGCCGGTTTATAGAGGGCAATCCCGAGTCGCGCGTCAGTGCTTTTCTCATCAAGGACTGCTTCGTCGCCACGCCTCAGCCCGACTATCAGGAAGCCATGCGCCTGACCCGTATCCTGTTGTCCAAGCAGGACCGCAACGGTGACCTGGCACGTCTCGACAAGGCGCTCCGCTCTGTCACCTCGTGTGGGGTGGGGGATAAGTTGCCGTCGTTCAAGGCCACCGACATCCATGGCGACAACGTGTCGTCGGCCCAGCTCATGCATGGCTTGGCCGTCATCACGGTCTATGCAGCGTGGAGCTACGACACCCTTGATTTGTTGCGGCGGCTCAAGGCGCTGCGCCGTCAGAAAGGAGGGCGCTTCCAGGTGGTGGCTTTCTCTGTCGACGCCAGCAAGAAGGAGTGTTCCAATTCGCTTCAGATAGATACCATTCCATGGCCCGTTGTCTGCGACGGCCAGATGTTCGAGGGCGACGTCATCCAGCGCCTGGGCCTGCTCTCCGTGCCCGGCAATGTGCTCGTGAAGGACGGGCGCATCATCGCCAAGGGTCTCTCTAACAACGATCTCGTGCAGCGCATCGAGCAGAGCCTTTAGGGGCGTGGCCCGCACGAAACTTGTGGCGCGCCTTGCTGCACCCTCTCCCTTTTATATCATCCATCCTCCAATCTGTCTAACCCTTGTTTCATGCTGATCAAGACTTACAGCGCAGCCGTCAACGGCCTCGACGTCACTCCCGTCACCATTGAGGTGAGCATCGCCAAAGGCATCATGTATCATCTTACTGGCCTGGGCGACGAGGCGGTGCGCGAGAGCCGCGACCGCATAGCTGCCGCCTTGCAGAACAACGGTTATCTCTTCCCGCGGGCGGATGTCACGGTCAATATGGCACCGGCCGACCTCCGCAAGGAAGGCAGTTGCTTTGACTTGCCGCTGGCCATAGCCATCCTTGCCTCCGACGGGCAGATCAACATTCCCCATGCGGGCGAGTTCATGATGGTGGGCGAGCTCAGCCTCGACGGGCAGTTGCAGCCGGCCAAAGGTGTTCTGCCCATTGCCATCAAGGCCCGGGCCGAACATTACCGTGGGCTTATCGTGCCCAAGCAGAACGAGCGTGAGGCCGCCATTGTCAATAACCTGGAGGTCTACGGCATGGAGACCATGGCAGACGTCATCAAGTTGTTGTCGGGTGAGGAACAGTTTGTGCCCACCGTCGTCGACACACGCAAGGAGTTCTATGAGCAGCAATACAATTTCGACCTCGATTTCTCTGACGTGCGGGGACAGGAGAACGTCAAGCGCGCCCTGGAGGTGGCTGCCGCCGGAGGCCACAACCTCGTCATGATCGGTCCGCCGGGCTCCGGCAAGAGCATGATGGCCAAGCGCCTGCCCTCCATCCTGCCGCCCCTGACCCTGTCGGAAAGTCTTGAGACCACCCAGATCCATTCGGTGGCCGGACTGCTCAAGACGGGCTCCACGCTCATCTCGCAGCGTCCCTTCCGCGCCCCACACCACACCATCTCTGAGGTGGCGCTGGTCGGCGGAGGCAACAACCCCATGCCCGGTGCCATCAGTTTGGCCCACAACGGCGTGCTGTTCTGCGATGAGCTGCCCGAGTTCAACAAGCACACGCTGGAGGTGCTGCGCCAACCGCTTGAGGACCGGCAGATCACCATCAGCCGCGCCAAGTACACGGTGACCTATCCCTGCTCGTTCATGTTCGTCGCCTCGATGAACCCCTGTCCTTGCGGCTACTATGGCGACCCCACCCATCACTGCGTGTGCACGCCGGGCCAGATACAGAAATACCTCAACAAGATAAGCGGTCCGATGATGGACCGCATCGACATACAGTGTGAGATTGCCGCCTTGCCCTTCAAAGAATTGTCGAATGCCGAGCCGGGCGAGCCGTCGGCCAAGATCCGTGAGCGCGTCATCGCGGCGCGTGCGCGGCAGACCGAACGCTTCCGCAATGTGCCGGGCATCCATTGTAACGCCCAGATGACCGAGCGCCTGATCCACCAGTATGCCGAGCCCGATGCGGCCGGGCTTGAACTCCTGCGCATGGCCATGGAGCGTCTGTCGCTCTCTGCGCGTGCCTACTCGCGCATCCTCAAGGTGGCGCGCACCATTGCCGACCTCGCAGCTGAGCCCAACGTCAAGCCCGAGCACATCTCCGAGGCCATCAGCTACCGCCAGCTC
>CAVIOP010000059.1:0-14839 GCA_963644485.1 bacterium
GCTTGCCCTGGGCTAGGTAATTGCTGGGCTTTCAGCCCGCGGCTCACGCGTTGTAAATCCGAAACTTAATACCTTATTTATATTTGTGCTGCATGTGTACGGCCATTGCCGCATGCGTATGGCTTTAGAGCTTCACCACCAGATACTTGCTGACACTCCAGAAGAGTTGTGTGTCCTTGATGCGCAGTGTGGTGGTGCCGTCGTCGTTGTCGTCGAGCTCATAGGAGCCGCCGGGCATCTGCGTCATGATCTTCGGGTTGCTGGAGTTGAGGCGTACGGATGTGTAGTTGCGGATGTCCACACGTGTGAAATTGCTTGTGTTGAGCTCACCCACATTCACCTTTGACTTGGCTAGGAACCCGCCCTTGATGATGCCCTTGGCCTTCAGGTCTTTGGAACTGCCGATGGCCACGAAGCCTGTGTGGAGTGAGGCATCCTGCTCGGCAATGGTGGTCTTCTGTGCCTCCATGGTCTTTCCCTGGCTCTCCACGGTGCCCTTGAGCTGCGTGTTGCTCGTCGTAAGACTGTTCACGTTCTCCGTGAGTTTGGTGATGTTGGTGTTTTTCTCGTTGAGCTGAGCCTCCAGGTCTGCGATTTTCTGGTCTTTCTCGTCAAGTTGCGCCTTGTAGTAGGCAATGAGCTTGCTGATGCGTTGTCCGTAGGCCGACTTGTTGTCCTTCGCTGCAGCTTCCAGCTCAGCTATGCGGTCGCGCTGGCGTTGCAGCGTCTGTGCCAGTTGTTGCAGCTGGCTCTTCATCTTGTTCTTGTCGATGGCTCCGCCCTCACCGTTTCCCATCTGGCGGAGGACACCCTCCTGTGCGGCGATGCTGTCGAGGCCTGCCGACATGGTGTTCACGAAATCGGTCATTTGCTTGATGTCCTCTTGGTGGAGGCTGTCAGTGGTATTCAACGAGTCGATTTGCGATTGCAAAGCTTCTGTTTTTCCGTTGCCGCAACTGCATACGGTTGCGACCATGGCAAGGCCGAAGAGACCCGTTAGGATGATGTTTCTTGTTTTCATGTTTTGTACCTTGTATTGGTTGAATGGTGCAAAAATAGAAATTATTCGCGCTTTTAGCTGCATTCTCTAAAATTTTTGATGTATTTTAAGATTTATCCGCATTTTGTAACGATACGGCCGACGCCGCGCCTTGATTTCAAGGACAATTGTTTGGATATTCGCCTGATACATCTTAATTTTGCATACATATTGCGTATAAACAGTTTTTTTTGCCATGAGTGAACACGTGATGTTGTCTGTCATCATACCCGCCTACAATGTGGAGCGCACGCTCGCCCGCTGCATCGAGAGCGTGCTCATGCAGCAAGTGGAGGGCATGGAGGTCATCGTGGTCGACGACGGTTCGACCGATGCCACGCCAGCCGTGGCCGACCGCTATGCCGGACGTCGCGACATGTGCATCATGCACACGGCCAACGGTGGCCTCTCGGCGGCACGCAACGCAGGCTTGGAGCACGCTGCAGGCCGCTATGTCACGTTTGTCGACTCCGATGATTATCTCATGCCGAGCACCTATGCTCCGCTGCTGGAGATGCTCGAAAGCCATCCCAGCTATGACATCGTAGAATATTCGTTTGACCGCGACACTCCCAAGGGACGCGTTGCGGTGCGGTTGCCCGAGCGCGAATACACGAACATGGCCGAATATTGGCTTGGCGGAGAGGGCTTTAGCCACACCTATGCGTGGAACAAAATCTATAGGCGCCAGCTCTTTGCTGACGTGGCTTTTTCCGAAGGGCGTCTCTTTGAGGATGTCTATGCCATGGGCGACATGTGGTCGTTCGTGCACACGCTGCGCACCACCAGCCGCGGCACCTACCGCTACACCTATAATCAGGAGGGCATAACCGTCAGGGCCAATGCCCGCGGATGGCGTGACTTGCTGCATGGCCACTTGGACATCGTGCGGAGCCGCAGGCTGACGAGTCATCCTGCCTTTCCCAATTATTATGCCCACCTACTCAATATCCAACTGATGACCTACTGCTGCTCGGGTGACATGCGTGATGTGGAGTTGCCGCAGATGCCTTACCGCCACACATGGAAACTCTGCCTGCTGCAACTGCTGGGCATGAGGAGGCTCTGTAGGGTCATCCGCCGTGCACGGATGCTTAGGGAGAGACTGACGGGCGGTATGTAGGCTGCCCGGCCACAGAAGTGGAAGACTGTGGGAATGATGAATTGTAGTTGTTTTGACACTTTTTATGCGACATTGCTTGCCTAAACGTCGAAAAGATGTTATCTTTGCAATCAAAATCCTATTTTTAACAACTACAAGACTATGAGGAAAGTCATTCTGAACGTGGCGGCATCAACCGTTGTCGTCCTTATGTCTGTGCCATGTCTGGCCCAGAAAATGATGGTCTACACCTCCGTCGACAACAACTGCATGCAACGCTCAGCCGTGAGCCTGAGTGGCAAGGCAGCCGTCACGCCGCTGCTCAGCGTCGATGCAGCCACCGACCCCATAGTGACCTATCGCGCATGGGGCACCACTTTCAACGAACAACACTGGCGCGCGCTCAACATCCTCTCCGAAGCCGACCGTGAGGAGGTGATGCGCCGCTTCTGGTCGCCGACTGGAGACCTGCACCTCACAAGAGGCAGGGTGGCCATGAACGGCAAGACGCTCTCGGGATGGCCGCGTATCTCAACATGACGCTGAAGGCTCACTCCATGAACACCTACGACATGAAATGACACCGAAGAAAGAATTTCCCATAAACCTATAACTAACATGACACAACGGACGTTTCTCCTAGCGCTGCTGGCCGTTCTGCTCGGCACGGCACCGGCATCGGCAGCCAAAGACAAAAACAAGTTCGCCGGATACCTCTTTGCCTATTTTGAGGGCACTGGCGACGCCAAACAACAAGAACACCTGCGCTTTGCCATCAGCAAGGACGCACGCGACTGGTATGCACTCAACGGCAACCGCCCCGTTGTGGGCAGCGACACCATCTCCACAAGCGGTGGCATACGCGACCCACACATCCTGCGCGGAGCTGACGGGTGCTACTACATCGTGGCCACCGACATGAACACCGCCGCCAACGGATGGAAGGACAATCCCGGCATCGTGATGATGAAATCGACAGACCTCGTCAACTGGACGCATGCGAAGATTGTGCTCAAGGATGCCTACAAGAACTTTGCCGATGCCTACTGGGTGTGGGCACCGCAGACCATCTACGACCGAAAGGCCAAGAAATACATGATCTACTTCACCCTCCAGCGCACGGGCGACGGCCGCAAGAGCATCATCACCTATTATGCCTACGCCAACCGTGACTTCACGGGTTTCGAGAGCGAGCCCAAGGTCCTCTTCTCGGCCAAGTATGGCAGCATCGACAACGACATCATCGAGCGCAACGGCGTCTATCACCTTTTTTATAAGGGCAACATCAAGAATGCAGAGGGCAAGGAGATACAGAACGGCATCCAGCAGGCCACGTCCAAGAACCTCAAGGGACCGTGGAAGGAAGACTTCAAGTTTATCGATGCCTATGCCGACAAGAAGACAGGTGTCGAAGGGTCGGGCGTGTTCCCCCTCAACGACGGTAGCGGCTATGTGCTGATGTATGACCTCTTTGGCTCGGGCCGCTACGAGTACCAGACCTCGGCCGATCTGAAGACCTTCACGCAGAAGCCCCAGTCGTTCCGCAAGGATTTCTTCCCTCGCCACGGCACCGTCATTCCCGTCACGGCCGATGAGCTGGAGCGTCTCCAGCAACGCTGGGGCTACGTCCTCGGACATGAGTACACGGCCAGCGGCAACCCGCTCTTCACCCACGAGCACACGGCCGACCCCGCAGCCCTGGTGCGCAACGACACCCTGTGGCTCTTTACCGGTGTCGACGAGCCGGGCAAGCACGGCAGCTACGCCATGAGAAAGTGGGCGGTATTCTCCACTACCGACCTTCGCCATTGGACGGAGTACCCGACGCCCCTGCGCATCTCCGACTTCAAGTGGGCCAAGAGCAACCAGGCGTATGCCGGACACGTTGTCGAGCGCAACGGCAAATTCTATTGGTACGTGTCGACCAACTGGTGTGGCATCGGTGTGGCTGTAGCCGACAAGATCACCGGCCCCTACCATGACGCGCTCGGAAAACCCTTGCTCACCAACGAGGACTGCTTTGCATCGAAGCACTCATGGGCCTGCATCGACCCCGCAGTGTTTATCGATGACGACGGAACCCCCTACATCATCTGGGGCAACAGGCAGTGCTACATCGCCAAGCTGAAGGACTCCATGACCGAGATAGTGCCCGGCACCATCCGTCAGATCGACCTGGGCGCCGACTATCCGTTCACGGAAGCACCCTGGGTACACAAGTACAACGGCAAGTATTACCTCACCTATGCCTCCGGCTGGCCCGAGAAGATAGCTTATGCCATGGCTGACCGCATCGACGGCACATGGCAGCCCAAGGGCATCATCTCCGAGATGGCCGGAAACAGCAACACGACCCATCCTGCCATCGTGAACCTGAGAGACCAGTGGCTCTTCGTCTCACACAACGGTGCTCTGCCTGATGGTGACAGCTATCGACGCAGTGTGATCATCGAGAATATGGCCTACCGTCCTGACGGGACCATCAAGCCCATTGTCCCGACTACCAATGGGGTCTGCGGCAAGGGCAATCCTGTCCTCAACGGGTACCATGCCGATCCCGAGATTCTCTACTCCAACAAGACCCAACGCTACTACATCTACTCCACCACCGATGGCAAGCCCGGGTGGGGCGGATGGAAATACTACGCCTACTCGTCGACAGACCTGAAGGAATGGCGATGCGAGGGCGTGGTGCTCGATGCCAAGAACGGACAGATACCATGGGCTAATGGCAACCTCTGGGCACCCGCCGCCGAGGAGGTGAAGACCAAGAACGGCTACAAATATTTCCTCTACTATAGCGCACAACCCAAGGAGGGCGGCCGCAAGAAGATCGGCGTGGCGGTGGCCGACGCTCCCACAGGTCCCTTTGTTGACCTAGGTCACCCGCTTATCGGCAAGGAGACCGAGGGCTTCCGCGGCCAGCTCATCGATGTAGACGTGTTCACTGACCCCGTCACCAAGAAGCCTTACCTTTATTGGGGCAATAGTATGATGGCGGGAGCGGAGCTCAATGCCGACATGACCAGCATCAAGGAGGAGACCGTCACGCTCATGACACCGCAGGGAGGATCACTACGCGACTACGCCTACCGTGAGGCGCCCTATGTGTTCTACCGCAATGGCATCTACTACTTCATGTGGTCGGTCGACGACACGGGGTCGCCCAACTACCACGTGGCCTACGGCACAGCAACCTCGCCGCTTGGCCCCATCAAGGTGGCCGACAAGCCTGTGGTGCTCCAGCAGGATCCCCAACGCGAGATCTATGGAACGGCTCACAATGCTGTCGTGCAGGTGCCGGGCACCGATGAGTGGTACATCGTCTACCACCGCATCAACAAGGACTGGCTGCGTCATCAGCCTGGCGTGCACCGCGAGACGTGTATCGACCGCCTCTACTTCAATGAGGACGGAACGATTCGTCCCGTCGTGCCTACGGAATAAGTGAATGACAGGAACAAATAACACTGTTACCCACATGGCTCGATGCAGATTCTGAAAAAATGTGAAAGCCGTTAAACATATTGCTCCTTCTGTCGTCAAATGAATAGTTGCAACTAAAACACTTGCTCACGACAGCGTGTTGAGCAAACATGTGAAACCCTTAAAACCAGAAACAGATGATGAAGAAAGCATTGGTCATGATGGTGGCCGCTCTGGCATTGACGACCTCGGCAAACGCCCAAAATGACAACGACAACCAGAAACGCCAGCGTCCGAACAAGACGGAAATGATCCAGAAACGCACAGACCACATGGTGGAGCGCTACGGACTCAACAAGGAGCAGGCAGCCCAGCTGCTCAAAGTCAATACCACTTATGACGGAATGATGATGGGCGGACCAATGGGCGGCCCCCGCGGCCTCCGTATGGGCGGACCCGGCCAACGGCCCGAACGCCGCGACAGTGTGGAGCGCCAGCGCCCTTCGAAAGAGCAGATGGAAACCATGCGGAAAGAGATGGAAACCAAGATGGAGGCTTACAAGGCTGAGGTCAAGAAGATTATGACCGACGAGCAGTTTGCCAAGTACGAGGAAGACCTCAAGAATTTCCGTCCCGGCCGCAAGCCCAACAACGATTAACATCAACCTTCATACCACGATAAAAGGCATAGGACTACAAGTGTCCTATGCCTTTTTTCATGCCATCAATCAATGGCGGTGATTTGTGATGTCCGTTTACTTGATGCCCCTCTGGTTGAGAGCAGCAGAGTAGCGATGGGCGTTCTCCATGTGCTCCTCATAGGTCGTCGCGAAGTTGTGCGTACCGCTGAAATCCTCCTTGGCGCACATGTAGAGATAGGGATGGTGTACCATGTTGAGCACGGCATCGATGCCTGCCACGCTGGCGATGCGGATGGGGCCTGGGGGCAGTCCCGGATTGACGTAGGTGTTGTAGGGACTGTGTACATGCAGCATGGCATTGTAGATGCGCTTGAGCGCAAACTGTTTGAGCGCAAACTTAATGGTGGGGTCGGCTTGCAAGGGCATGCCTTGGGGGTACTCAGCATTGCGAAGCGTCAATCGGTTATAGTACATACCGGCTATCATGGGCTTCTCCTTATCGTTGGCGGTCTCCTCATCGACGATGCTTGCGAGCGTAGCCACCTCAACCGGGGTGAGCTTCAAGTTCTGCGCCTTGCCGGTGCGTGTACTGTCCCAGAAGTGTCGGTTCTCCTTCTGCATGCGCTTGAGCAGTCCGCTGAGCGAAATGTTCCAGTAGATGTCATACGAATTGGGCACAAACAAGGCGGCTATCGTCGTGGTGTCATAGCCGTAGGCGTGACACGTGTCCTCGTTGGTCAGGGCTCTTGCAATGGTGGCGCTGTCGAGCATAAGCTTGCTGCCCAGCACACCTGCCAGGTCCTGCATGGTGCGCACTGATGGAACAACCAAGTTGACGGGCGACTGCAAGCCATTCTTGATATGGCGGAAGGTCATGAATGCTCCCATGGATGGCTTGATGGCATAACGTCCTGTGCGCACGTGGTTGGGCAGTTGGCTATGGCGCGAGAGTATCTTGAAGGCGTGCATGCCGTGCTGACTGGCCATGGGCTGCAATTTGACAAGGATGGAGTCGTAGGAGTCGTCTTCGTCAACATAGATATAACAGGTCTCGCTTTTGCCCGTGAACGATGTGAAAAAATAATAGTATCCAAGGCCTAGCAGCACCAAGAGGCACAGCGCCGCCGGAATGAGATACTTTTTCTTACAATTGGTTTTCATCTGTTTCTGTCATTGTAAATGTGCTGCAAAGGTACATGAATTGTGTGATTAAGCAAAATTTTTTTTTCGCATGTTTTATTAATTTAAACGGATTTACTTATCTTTGCAATATGAAGTTGAATTTCAGTATTAGGTATCAGACGCCTTTCGGGCAGTCGATGCATGTGTGGGTTAACTATATCGACAAAGACGGGCATGCCCGTGAGGACAACCTGCTTATGCACACAGACGACGGTGTCACGTGGACGGCAGAGACGACAGGCATCGTCGTTACACACGTTCCCATCCGCTACCTCACTTACAGATATCAAGTGGAGGACGACGAGGGCAAGGTGATGCGAAAGGAGTGGGATGCGGTGCCACGACTGTTCTGCCTTGATGTGTCAAGAAAGTACATCTTCCATGACATATGGAGAGACCTCTCGCTGCAACACTACATCTACCCCGCAAGCCGTTCCCGAGAGGTGCAACAGGTCAGTTCCATGCCCTGCTTCAACCGCAGCGTCATTTTCCGCGTGTCAGCCCCGCAGGTAGGCGACGGCTTCTCGGTGGCTGTTCTCGGCAGCGAGCCTTCGCTCGGCGTGTGGAATGAGATGCGCTACCTTTCGATGCGCTACATCGGTGACGGCGACTGGATGCTGACCATCAACGCTTATGCCATGATGTTCCCCTTTGAGTTCAAGTATGTAGTGGTCGACGACACGACACACGACATCGTAGAGTGGGAGAGTGGTGACAACCGCAAGGCCGACATAGTAAGGCTGGAGGATGGAGAACAACTCGTGGTCTACGGAGGAAACATTCGCACCAAATGCCTGCTTACTTACCATGACGAGATGCTGGGCGAAGATAGTGTGTTGAGACATGACATACGAGAGTTGTATATTTGACTCGATGGAACATTACTGAACGCACCTCTTGACGACATGAACCTTATCCGCCGACTCCTTTACCCTCTGTCATTGTTCATCTTCGGCTACTGGCTGTTGATGGGGTCGCTGCAGCCTTATCTGGTTGAAACGGCCGACATGACACCTTTCTATACTACGTTCGACTATTTTGCCGACACCTTGGCGCAGCCTGCCGGAGTGTTGTTCTATGTTGCCAGCATGCTGCAGAGCACTTTGGCACATCCCCTGCTGGGCACCACGCTGCTGCTCTTGTTGTTGGTGGCGATTGGTTGCGTCACGCGCTATGCGTTGCACGTGGGTGACCGCTACGAAGCCCTGTGCTGGTTGGCTCCGCTTGCTTTGTTGGCCAACTACACGCAGATAGGCTACCTGCTTTATGCCACCAAGATGCCTGCCCCGGCCTTTACGCCCATCGTGGGCGTACTGGCGGCCTTATTGTTGGTGTGGTTGTTGAGAAGTGTGGTCTATAGGCTTGTGGCACAAGGACATATAGCAGCACGCGTGGCAGCAATGGTAGTCCTGGCGGTAGTGTTGGCGGTAGCCTACTGGCTTCTGGGTGTCTATGCTTTGCTGGCCGGTGTGCTGTTGGTGGCAACAGGGTTGCATGGTTTCAAGAAAGCCCCGGGGTGGTATGCCGCGATGGTGCTTGTCACCCTGGTGGTGCTGGTTGCCACGCCACCCATTGGCTGGCAGCAGGGATGGTTCCACGTGCGGCAGGCCGATCTCTACAAGCAGGGTTTGCCCGACTATATGTGGATGGAAGAGGCAAAAGCAATGATGGCTACGCCCATCTGGACCGCCTTCGCTGTGTTGACCGCAGTGGCTGTGGTGCGGTTGCGCCTGCCCAAGGCTAAGTGGTGCGGATGGTTGGCAGACGCTGTCGGATTGCTGCTCTTTGTGTGCGGGGTATGGCAGACCTACCAACGCACGTTTCGCGATGCCAACTTCCTGTCGATTATAGAGATGAAACAGGCACTTGAGGCTGGCGACACCAATGGCGTATTGCAGTTGTCTACACAGACCACCGAGGTGCCCACGCGCGCCCAAGTGATGCTGACGCGCATAGCGCTGTGGCAGACCGGACAGGCTGGCGACCGCCTCTTCACCTACCCAGACGGCAATGCCGCCTACAATGCGCCCGTCTACAATCAGTATTTTCTGCTGATGGTGGGACGCACAGTGTATTATTATCTTGGGAAGATAAACTTTGCCTACCGCTGGTGCATGGAGAATATGGAGGAGTATGGACGACGTCCCGACTACCTGAAGTACATGGCCAAATGCGCCATGGTAAACGGTGAGACCGAACTGGCTGGCAAGTATCTCAAAGCTCTGAGCCACACACTGTTCTACGGCGATTTTGCGGAACAATACCAGCATCTGTTGGCCCAGCACAAACTCGACAAGCAGATGACGGCCATGCAGCCTCTGCTGCGTTATGGCGACATACTCGACGGCGACGGCGGACAGGTGGAGACGTTCTGTCTGCAGAGCATGGCGCACAGTGAGGGCGGCCCGCGCGAGATGGTCGACATGAGTCTGATGTGCAACCTAATCACAAAGAACGCGCCAGGCTTCTGGCTTCGCTTCTTCCAACTCTATCCCACATGGAAGGGACATATCCCCGTGCACTATCAAGAGGCTGCCCTGCTGTTTGCCCAACTGCAGGGTAAGTTGGACGTTATCAGTCCGCTGCCCATCGATGCTGGAATACGCCAGAGTTTCAACCGCTTTGTGGAAGCTTCGGCCAAGAATGGTGACCGCCAGACCAACGCCGCAATCCTCCGCCCCGAGTTTGGCGGCACCTACTGGTACTACTATTTCTTTGTTGACGGCCTGAAGGCTAACTGATGCTGAGGCATACGAAAGTAACTCTCAAACGTAGACGCATGAAAGAGATAAATATCAACCACTTAACGCATCATATACTGGCAGTAGCTGCAGGATTGTTATTGCTGACTGGCTGCACGCCCTCGCTGCCGAAAGATGCCGCAAAGTGTATGCGCAAGCCACACTTGTCGGTCGACATGGACAGTGCTGTGCTGCCGCCCAATATTGCCCCAATGAACTTCCGGATAGAGGAGAAGGGCGATGATTACCGGGCCCACTTCTGGTCGGAGGCCGACCATGAGGGCTTTGTGGTGGAGGGTGCCGCCATAGACATTGACGAAGACCGATGGCACCAGTTGCTTGACGCAACCAAGGGAAAGACGCTCCACTGCGACATTTACGTCGCAGAGAAGGGCAAATGGACACAATATCAGTCGGTCGTCAACACGATAGCCACCGACAGCATTGACCCGTATATCACCTACCGCTTGATTGAGCCTGGCTATGTGGACTATGAGGAGATGAGCATCAACCAGCGGTCGCTGACCTCGTTTGACGAGCAGCAGGTGTACAACAACCGCTTGCTCTCCGACGGTGGCCAGAACGGACAGTGCATGAACTGCCACACGCCACGCAACTACAACCGCGACGGACACTCCATGATGCACGTGCGCCAACTGCACGGCGGCACGGTGTTCGTAGACGGCAACCATCTGACGAAGGTAAACCTGAAGACCGACAGCACGCTCTCGGCCGGTGTCTACCCCGCCTGGCATCCCACGCTTGACTTGATAGCCTTCTCGACCAACTCCACCGGACAGTCTTTCCACACGCGCGACGCACAGAAGATTGAGGTGATTGACTATGGCAGCGACCTTATTCTCTACGACATCAGCAGCAACACGGTCTACGACATCGACAAGCGCAAGGATGAGTATGAGTCGTTCCCGACGTGGAGCCCCGACGGACAGACGCTCTACTTTATCGCCGCCCATCACGAGCAGCAGACAGCCTACATAGACACCGAACTCAACCGAGGCTATCAGGAGTTGCACTACAACATCTACTGCAGACACTTCGACCCCAAGACGCATCGCTTCGGCGACCGCCAACTGGTGTTTGACGCGGCTGCGCTGGGCAAGAGTGCTGCCCAACCGCGCCTCTCGCCCGACGGCCGCTGGCTACTGTTCTCGCTGGCCGACTATGGACAGTTTCATGTGTGGCACGCGAACGCCGACCTCTGGGCCATAGACCTCACCACACAGAAAGCGTCGGCACTGAAGGCAGCCAACAGCAAGCGGATGGAGTCATACCATTGCTGGTCGAGCAATGGCCGCTGGATACTCTTCACCTCGCGGCGCGACGACGGCAACTACACGCGTCTCTATATGGCCTACTTCGACCGGCAGGGGCGCGTCCACAAAGCCTTCCCATTGCCCCAGCGCCGCACAGACTATTACGAGAACTTGTTCAAGAGTTACAACACGCCGGAGTTTCTGGTGCGCCCCGTGGAAGTCTCTATGGGCCGATGGGCCACCGACATCTGTCGTGAGCCCGTTCAAGCCAAGTATGGCGGCTCTGCACTGCTCCACCCTGAAGGCTATGATGTCACCCGGCGAGACAGCATCAACGCTCCGCAACGCAAAGTGGGATATTAACTGTACGCACCGCTTGAGCACGTGCGTTTTTTAAGACCTAAGGTTTTCTTTTTACAAAAGTGTGTTGAGACATGAAATACGAGAGTTATATATTTGATCTCGATGGAACATTACTGAACACCCTTGACGACTTGGCTGCCAGTTGCAACTATGCGCTGCGGTCATGCGACATGCCAGAGCATACCATCGATGAGGTAAGAAGATTTGTAGGCAACGGTGTAAAGAAATTGATGGAACGTGCCATTCCGCAGGGAGTTGCCAACCCTAGGTTTGAGGAATGTTATGCAACCTTTCGCAAGCATTACCTTGAACATAGTCTGGATACGACACAACCTTATCCGGGCGTCCCGGAAATGTTGGGACGGCTCAAACACAATGGAGCCAAGCTGGCTGTCGTGAGCAACAAGTTCTATGCGGCGACGCAAGGGCTGGTACGCCATTTCTTTGGCGAATGGGTAGAGGTGGCCATCGGTGAACGTCCTGACATCAGAAAGAAGCCGTCGCCTGATACGGTCATCGAAGCCTTGCGCCAACTGAACATGCCACGGGAAACGGCGGTGTACATTGGTGACAGTGATGTGGACATTGACACGGCCCGCAATTGCGGCATGCCCTGCATCAGTGTACTGTGGGGATTCAGAAGCAGGGACTTTCTACTGCAGCACGGGGCTACGCAACTGATAGCGTCCCCTTCTGAAATTTAAAGATGTGGCTGCGCGTATTATTTCAAGATGCCACTGTCGGAGTCGTTCAGATTGATGGTTTTCTCGGCTGACCGGTGCTGTTTGCCCCAGTGTATGCGCCAGGAGGCACTGAGCGCAATGCCGTTGCCCGTGTCGCGGTTGTGCTGGGTAACCAGTTTGTGGAGGTTGCAGTTGATAATCTCCGACTGGTTCGACTTGTAGTTGTTGCAGAACGGGTTGTACCACGTCAGATAAAATTGCCAGTTGTTCAACTTATAAGACACTCGCGCCGCCGTGTAACTGCCGCTGTATCCCTTGGTCTCGCCTTCCAGGAAGCGGTTGCCCGTGTCGGTGTAGAAGCGCAGGGTGAAGCGGCCGAGGTAAGCAACGATGCTGCCCACAAAGTAGTAGGAGGTGTAGCAGTGGGTGTAGTCGTAGCCGAAGTTGAAGCAGCGGCTCAGTCCGCCGTAGGCCTGCACCTGCAGACGCTCGGCAATGGGCCAGTACTGGGCAAATAGTGTGCTCTGCAGTATGCTGATCTCCTTCTGGTTGGTCTGCGTGTAGACGAAGCGGTTGTCGTCAGTGCGTTCATATAGAGCCATATTGGGCTTGCGACACTTCTTGTAGTAGACATCTGCCGACAACTGCCATCGGTTGGTGTTGTAGGCCAGTTGCAACTGGTGGACATACTCGCGGTTGGGCTTGAGGTCGGGGTTGCCCATCGTCCATTCCATGCTGTTCACGCGGATGGTGGCATCACTGATCATTGCGATGCGCGACACTCTTTCGTGCATCTCAAACGAGTAGCGCAGTTGCAGCGGCCCCACCAGTCGGCGGATAAGGCTCACTTTGGGACGGAAAGTCCAGTAGTCGTAGTTGTGCGCATCCTGCTTGTAGTGCAGATAACTGGCACCCGCACCCAGTGCATACTTTATGCCGGCCAGCGAGCCGCTGATCTCCGAGAAGGCATAGAGCGAAGAGTTGTCCATCGTGGTATGCGAGTCAGCATCACCCGTGTAGTCGTTGCTGGTGTGCTTGTAGCGTCCGTTGAGCCCTGCTGTGAGGGTGAAGGGCTTCAGTCGGTTCTCGTAGACCACCTCGCCTAGCACCGACGAGGTCTTGCCGTCTACATCATACTGGTAGGGCGTGCCCTCGTCGTAGTAGTTGCCCGTAGTGGTGGCGAGATAGGTGCCCACTACGTTGGCGGTGAGCGACTGGTGGCTTGAGAGTTGTCGGAAGAAGTAGAGGTCGACCACGGGTTTCACCTGCTTGTCGGTAGAACGGCTGGTGACGCTGTACTGCGACGGGCTGACGGGCAACACATCGCCCAGCGTGTTATCCTCGCCCGATGAGAGAAGGCTGGCCCCTGTCTCGGTGACGGCCTTCAGACTGTAGTTTTCGGGCGTACGAGCCAGTGCGCCACTGAGCGACACCTGGAACACAGTGGCCGTGGAGTCGGCCCAGTTGTATGTGAGAGCCACCTCGTGGCGCAGCCCCTTGCGGAGCGTCTTCTGGTCGTCGCGGTTGATGACGTAGTCGGTGCCGTCGGCCAGGGTGTAGTTGGCGGTCTCGTTGGTGCGCACGCCGGTGAGGCGATGACCGCTGAAGTCGTAAGACAAGGTAAACTCGCTCTTGCCCGTGTTCCATTTGCCATAGACCGAGCCGTCGCCCTGCAGCGCCGTAAGCGTGGGGGTGACGGTGGCTCCCAACGTGTAGCCATAGTCGTTGCGACGGGTGATGATGTCTATCACATAGGCAATGTTGTCGCCGTAGCGCACACCGGGATTGTCGATGAAGACGATGCGCTCGACCGTCTGCGGGTTGAGGGCCATCATCTCCGTCTTGCTCACGATGATGCCGTTGATGCGCAGTTGCACCTCACCCCGTCCGTCGAGAGCGCTTACGGTGTGCGCAGCATCGTCGATGCGTATGTTGCGCAGGCCCAGTTGGTCTAACAGGTTGTAACCGTTGGATGCGGCGCTGCACGGCAGTGGGATAGATGGTCTGTCCGTCTACGCGTTGCACCACCTTGGCTCCGTTGACTGTCACCTCGCCGAGCGTCTTGGTCTGGCCGGCGTCTTGCGCGTGGGCAATGAGCGGCGTCAGGCAAATGAGCGATAAAATAAGCGTCTTATTCATTGTCTGATATAAATGACATTGCAAAGGTACATTAAATCCGACAACTACACACCTTTCGGGGGATTATATTTTTGTTGCAATCGAATTCAATGCGACATATTATGCCGCACGTTGACGAGTATCTTGGAATAAGATTTCAAGAACGCTTGCTGGCAATATGCGGTCGCTGAAAAAGCGTTACAAATGCACTCGCCAGAAGGCCGTCGTTTCAAATGCGGAGGACAGTTGGCGCAAAGATGCGCTGGATTT
>CAVIOP010000060.1:0-14789 GCA_963644485.1 bacterium
GGACCGGTTGGTGACTTTCGCGCCCATTTTCAGCATATAGATTGTCCGCTTTCTTGACAGCCTATGACCATCGGCATCGTTTCCCGGCCACGGCCAATGGCTGGCTGTTCATTTTGCCTTGCGTATCTGGTCGGCAACGATCTTGGCCATGGCGGCGGCACCCTTGTCGGTGGGGTGTATGCCGTCGGCCTGCATGGTGCCGTCGGCCTCAACAAAGGTGCTGTGCAGATCGAGATACTCGAGGCCGTTGCGCTTGGCCACCTTGCGGATGACCGGCATCTCGCCGTTGACGATGACACTGTCGGAGATGCCCCAGATGTCGCGGGCCTTGATGGGACTGCAGAGGATGATGCGCGGCTTGGAGGGCAGCGACCGGAGCGTGTCGACCATGTGCTGCAGGTCGGGGGCGAAGTCGGCGGAGTGTTTCCAGTTGTAGTCCTTGGCATCGTTGGTGCCGAGCTTCAGCACCACAATGTCGGGACAGAAGTCTTTGGCATCACGCCATGCCGCCTCACGCGTATAGGGCAGGTCGCCGCTGTGCATCAGTGTGCGTGCCGACACCCCGAAGTTCTTCACGTTGTAGCCCGTGCCCAGCAGTCGCTGCAGCATCGCCGGATAACCATAGACCTCGCTCATGTCGATGCCCATGCCGTCGGTGATGGAGTTGCCGATGCACGCCACGCGCAGCGCCTTGGTTGCAGGAGCCTTCACCGTGGCGAGCCATGCCTGCAGGTCGGAGAGCATCTGACTGTGGAAAGCAAAGTTCTGTCGGAAACCCCAGCCATGACCACCCGACGGATAAGCATAGAGCGCACAGTTGTTGCCGGCATTGCGCATGGCTGCATAATAAGCCACGCCATTGCTGACCGGAGGCACCGCGCGGTCGTCCGATGACAGAAGGACCACGGCCGGCGGCGTGAGATGACGGCGCACCTGCCTGTCGTTGCTCCACTGTTGCACCAGCTCCTTGTCGGCCATACCCTCTGTGCCGAGGAAGTTGACACACGACCCTTTATGCGTGCGGCTGGCATCCATCGACACCACCGGATAGAACAAGATGGAGAAATCGGGACGCGCCGCCCAGGGCGCATGCGTGCTCACGGCCGAAGCCAGATGACCGCCAGCCGAGAACCCCATGATGCCCACGTCGCTGGGGTTGACATGCCAAGCATCAGCCGAGTCGCGCACGGTGGTCATGGCGCGGTAGGCATCGCCAAGGGGGATGTTGCGGTCGCCTTTCGGCATACGATACTCGAGCACGAAGAAGGCGATGCCCTGTCCGTTCATCCACTCAGCCCATTGGTGTCCCTCATGGTCGGTGGCCAGACGCGAGTAGCCGCCGCCCGGCAGGTCGACAATGGCGCGTCCGCTGGGATGCGCAGGCAGATAAGCCGTGAGGCGGGCACCCCCGTCGAGCGTGCAGACAAAGTGGCGCGCCGTGACAGGTGAAACAACCGTCGAGTCGGCGGCAGAAGATGATGTCTTGTTTGTCTGCGCCGAACACGAGAGGCACAGCGCCATGAGGCAGAAAGTCAAAATATGTCTTGTCATAAGTAAGAAGTGACAGCAGGTTATAAATGAAATAAAGTATAGAGCAACATAAAGCAATGATTACTGCTTGTGTTCCAGGAAGTCCACCTCCACGATGCGCAGTTCGGTCTTTCCCTTGGCCGCCACAAAACGGTCGAGCTCGTTGGCGTTGCCGCCCGCCAACTCCTTCACATCGCCAAAAGCATTGCTGTCACTACTGGGTGCCAGCATCTTGATGGTGATGCGATTGGCGGTTACAGGCTTGTCGACAGCAATATGCACATAGCCCAGCGTGGGATAGGTGAGCCCTTTCCATACCAGGCGTTTACCCTCATAGACAGCCAAGGGATACACCTTGTTGCGCCACCCCGACAGTTTGATGGCGATCTCGCTGATGCAAGCCTTGCGCTCCAGGGTGAACGTGGCCCATGCGTTGTCGGCCACACCGTCGCTCTTCCACTCCGAGCGTTCGTTGTCGTCGATGGCAGCCATACGGGTGTCGGCATTCGAGCCGGTGGTGATGGCGGCCACGCCCACCGCCTCATAGACCGGCGTGAACGACGGCGTCTGCGGTGTGGCGCCCCTGCTGAGGTTGCAGGGCAGCGACATCTGTGGCAAACGGTGGCTTACGCCGCCACATGTGTCAACGGCTTGTGTGGTCATCTCGGTAGTGACGGGCGACAGACCATCGGCAGCGGCTGTGAGGCTGATGGTGCCCGCATTGACCGTGGAGCGCACCAGCACACGGTTGACGCCACACTCCACCGGCAGGTCGAGCGAACGGATGTAGTTGTCGAAATCGGCCGTGGTCTCCGGTCCGTCGAGCATGCCCTGCTGGCCGTTGGCCACATTGGCCGTAGCCTTGAGCTGCGCGTCGCCCTGCGGCCGTGCCAGACCGCCGAGCCACTCACCCTCGCCACTGAGGTTGAAATGCACCATGCGGTTGTCGAGCGGGCACCGCCGGCCCTCCTTGTCGACCACCTCAAACTCCACAAGCGCCATGTCGGCGCCGTCGGCCGCGAAGCCCTCCGGACTGGTCATGACGTTGACCTTCAGATGATGCGGCGTGCCAGCCGTCAGCAGTGTGTCGCGGCTCACCTCCTGACCCTTGCGTGAGCCCACAGCCACGAGCGTGCCGGCCTCATAGGCGATATCGGGGAAAGTAAACAGATACTGATGACTGCGCACGCCGTCGGCAAGATGACGGCCATTGAGCCACAGCGCCACACTGTCGGCCGTCGACACCACATACTTCGTGAGGCGTTGCCCGTCGGCATAGTTCCAATGGCCAATGATATGCGTGGCGTCGCGCTCCGGCGTCACCCATCCGTCCCACATCACCTGATGAGCATAGAAAGCATCTTTCGGGATGCGCATGGCATCAACCACACCACTCGTGCGGTAGTTGGCCTCGCCACGATAGTGCGTGTTGGTGTCGGAGAACACGATCTTCGTTCCGCCGTCGTTGACGCGCCGCCCGGTGCCCGGACGTTCCAGATAATAGTCGTGCCACGCCGTCACCATGCCCACGGCAAACTGGTCCATGTTATGGTTATAGTCGGACGCCGGTGCCCCGCGGTAGAGCGGTCCGTCCCCTTCCTTATGGTAAGGATAGCTCCATTCATCCCAATACTTGCGCAGTCCCTCGTCGCGGTGATACTCCATCATCCACATAGGCTTCGAGGCACTCTTGTTCACATACAGCATCTCGCCGCCATACTCAGCCTCGCCGGAGTCGAGCATCTCGCGACTGCCAGCCGCCCGTCCGCCATGAGGATCGTAGAGGTCGCGCAGGCGGCGCATCTGCAGCATATGCTCCTCCGACACTCCTTTGTTGCCACTCTCATAGAACAAGATGCTAGGATTGTTGCGGTTGTAGATGATGGCATCGCGCATCAGGTCGACACGCTGACGCCAGCGCTCGCCATCAACGTCGCGCTCCGCATCGCCGGCAGGCATGGCCTCGATGAGTCCCACGCGGTCGCAACTCTCCACATCTTGTTTCCAGGGCGCCACATGCATCCATCGCACAAGGTTGCCGCCCGACTCCACCATGAGCCGATTGCTATAGTCGGAGAGCCACGCCGGCACACTCATGCCCACCCCCGGCCACTCATTGCTGGTGCGCTGGGCATAGCCATGCATCATGATGGCGCGGTCGTTGAGCCATGTCATGCCATCATGAAAGGCCGTCTTGCGGAAGCCGGTGCGCAGGGCATGGTCGTCGATGACGGTGCCGTCGTCGGCCAGCAGTTGGGTGCGCACGGTGTAGAGGTATCCGTAGCCCCAGCTCCAGAAGTGGGCATCGGCAAGCCTGCCCTCTGCCGCAACGGTGGTCGAGGCGCCTGGCTGGAGCGTGTGGCGCTGTCCGTCGAAGCGTGCCACCTCGCGCCCGTCAAGGTCGGTGACGGTGCAGCGGTAGCCAAACGTGTGCGCCACCGCATCGTCGTTGCGCACTTCGCTCTCCGCATGCACGGTGACGGCGTGGCCAGCGATGTCGTAGTCCTTGCCATAGACATACACGCCGGTGGTGCCGAGGTTCGAGTAGAGGGGCAGCGTCTGGTAGAGCTTGCCTGTCGTGTGTAGCCACACGTTCTTGGGTATGCCGCCGTAGTTGGCGTTGAAGTTCTTGTCGTTCCATTGGTAACGGCTGTTGGTGGCGCGCTCGCGGTAGGTCCATGAACTGTTGACCCAGACGGCCACCACATTGTCGCCCTCCCTGACAAAGGGCGTGAGGTCCCATCCCGACGCCATGACGCCGTTCTCGGTGAGGCCCAGGCTGTGGCCGTTGATATAGACCTCTGCACCGAAGCGCACACCCTCCAGCTCCATGAAGAACTTGCGGTCGGCCACGTCGTGCAGTGTGAAGTGCTTGCGGTACCACATGACGGTGTCGCTCAACTGATGGATGGGAACGCGGAACGCCTCTGCCTCGTTCCAGGCATGGGGTAGGGTGACGCGCTGCCACGCGTGGTCGTCGTAGTCGGCCGCCTCGGCGCCTTTCACGTCGCCCACCTGCAGCAGCCATCCGCTGTTGAAGTTGAGGCGCTGACGGGTGGTGGCCAGGGCGGTGATGGGCAAGACAAGCAGCAACACCTGCATGACAAGCAGCAGGTGGCGTGCATGGGCGGAAAACGCATGATGATGACGGGTGTGCATGGTATAGAATACAGATGTTATAAAAACGAATGATATAAAACGGTGCAAGCCGCCGCGCGACTCAGCGTGCAGCGGCTTGCAGGGTTATTGGTTCATGGCAGGTCCATGCGGCAGTGCTTACCGCTTGTTGACCTTATAGGTTCTGCCGTTCTCCTTCACGACATAGACACCGGCGGGCAGCTGGTCGAGGTCGTCGTTGGTGCGGCGGCCGTCGAGGGTGAAGATGAGGCGGCGCGTTGAGCCGTCGGCGTTGACGCCATAGATGCCCGTGTTGGCGGCAATCTTCAGCACGCCGTTGGCCGTAGCCAGTTCGCTGGTGTCCCATTTCAGTCCGTCAGGCAGCGTGGGCAGACTGACCTTCGGCGTGCCGGCAAACTTGTTGGCCGTCCAGAGCACGATGCTGTCGCCCACAGCCGGCGTGTAGCGGTTGCTCAGCTTGACGATGACCGAGTCGTTGACGGTCAGCGTTCCGCCCACCTCAAGGTATGAGCGGCTTGTGGAATTGTTGCGGTTGTTGGTGATGGTCAGTTCGAGCCGGCCCTTGCTGATGGTGACGTTGCCCGCTGTGCGGATGCTGCCGTAGTGGTTGCCGTAGTAGGTGCCGGGTGCCAGGGTGCCGCCGTTGACGGTGATGGCCTGCAGCTTGCCGCGTCCCTGCACCAGTCCTGAGTCGGTGACGCTGACGAGCGATGTTCCTGTGAGCAACGTCTTGAAGTTGGAGTCGTCGAGTCGGAGCTCGCCGCCGGCGATGGTCACCGCGCCGATGCTGGCCTGTGCGCTGGTTGTTGAGAGGTTCCAGATGCCCGAGCCCACCTTGCGCACCTTGGCGCCGGTGATCTGCAGCGTGGTACCCTTCAACATTTCCTCGTTGAGCGCACCGATGGTCAGCGTGCCCGTGCCGTTGATGGTGCCCTCGCCCTTGACGTGGCCAAGGCTCATGGAGTTGCTGCCCATCTGCACGGTGGTACCGCTGGCCACCTGCAGGGTAGCCTTAGGCAGACCATAACTGTTGCTCCAGTCGAATACGGGGTCATAGGTGCTGCGCTTTTCCTGTCCGGCGATGACCGTGCCCTCGAAGGCGCTCCAGTCGCCGCTGAGATAGTTGCGGTTGCCGGCAGCGTAGATATAGAACGAGCCTGCGCCCAGCAGCTTGCCCTTGTAATCGCAGCGCGGATCCATCCAGAAGTTGCCCGACACCTTCTCGGGCACTACGATGGTCATGCTGTTGGTGCTATAAGAACCCATGGTGTTGCTGTCGTAGACCTTGCTGCTGCTGGTGTAGCGCAGGGTGTCGGCATTGGTGCCGTCGCAGAGGTCCAGCGCACCGCCTGCCATATTGATGGTGCTCAGGCTACTGGTGGCGTAGAGGCTCATGGTGCCTGCACCGCTCTTGGTGAGGGTGTGGCGGCCGTTGATTGAGATAAAGCCCGTCTTCATGGAGAGGATGGCACCGTTGACCACGTTGATGGCAGCATCATCGCTGGCCACCCGTATGGTCTGCTTGCAGGCAGTGCTGGCGGTGATACCCAGCACGCCATTGCCCGACAGTTCGATGCGGTTGCTGATGCCTCCCAGCGAGCCATACTCCTGTCCGTCGGTGTTGGCCAGACTGGCTACGCTGAGTTTGCCGCCCGAGATGCGGGTGGTGCCCACGAAGCGGTTGGCATTGTTGATGGTGACATCGCCGGCACCTGTCTTGGTGAGGTCGGCGGTGCCCACGATGCTGTCGCCGCTGATGGTGTAGGCCAGCGAGTCGTTGGTGAACGTGAGGGCCGACACGGTGACGGGCTGGGCCACGGTGATGTCGCCGCGCTGGGCGTTGTCGCCGAACGTCACCTGGTCGCCACTGACAAACTTGTCCTTCAGACCGCCCACGGTGAAGTTCTCCGTGGTCAGCAGGTCCCAGTTGCTGTCGACGTCGCCCTGCCACTCCACGGCAGCTGCGTCGCGCTGGTCGGCGATGGTGATGGTGATCTTGCCGTCGGCATAGGCCAGCGAAGCCTTCTGGTTGTTGATGCCGTCGATGGTGACATTGTCGAGGTCGCCGGTGAGTTCGCCGACCTCGGCCAGTACATAGGTGCCGGCCTCCAGGCGGTCCTTGCCGCTGAGATAGGAGGGAGCAATCTGGAACACGGGCGCACTGTACTGCGGGCCTTGGCTCCAGTCTTTCTTCTCCAACGACAGTTTGCTTACCTTCAGCACGTCGGCCGTCTTGGTGTTGTCGTCGATGTCGAACACCACACGGGCGCCGAAGCCCAGGGCGAGCGAGTCGATGGTGACGGTGCCCACGTGGTCGGCGGCACCGGGCATCAACTTAGCCCCATAGTCCATGCTGACGCCGGCCTGGAACGAACCGCCGTCGCTCTGCAGCGAGGCAAAGCGGTTGAGCCATACGTGCGACTGCTGCATGGTGCCGTCGAAGCGCACCGTGCCGCCCCACACGTCGGTGGCGCCGGTGTAGGTCTGCACGACGGCCGGCATGACGAGTGTGCCCTTGCCCTGCTTGGTGACACGGGTGTCGCCGGTGAAGGCGGCGCCTGTCAGTGTGTGCGTATAATAAGAGGTGGTGATGTTGTTATTGTTGTCGTGTCCCTGTGTCCATGAGGGGGCCACGTCGAAGAACACCTCCGGCTGTGCGCCCTCGGCCACGGTGGCTGTCATGTCGCCCGTCTCGGCCATGATGACCTGCTTGCCGTTGAGGTCAGTAGAGACGGTGCCGCCATTGGCCACCTCGGTCTTGCCATTGGTGGTCTCGGGAGGCGGAGCCTGAGTGATGCCCTCGAGTTCGCCCACGAAGAACGACACGTGCGGCGGCTGGTTGTATCCGTTCATCTGTGTCTGCATGGCGTTGCGGTACTGCTTGTCGGAGAGCAGGGTGGCCATGCGGTACTTCGTGGGTATGTTGGTGGTGTAGATGCGTATGTTGCCATTGGCCGTGCGCGAGACGATCTCCTCGCGCCAGTCGCCGAAGATGTCGGCCTGCAGACAGGGCGTAGCCTTGGTGCTGTTGTTCGAGAGGGCACCGGAGAGCGTGATGATGCTCGGGTCCTCAAACTTATGGATGGTGGTGGCGTCGTTGTCCTCGTCGAGCAGGTCACCGTCCCAATAGATGCGGAACACGTTGCCATACCAGGAGCCGCTGGGCAGATTCTCAGCGTGCTTGCATGTCACGGCACTGATGGCCTGGTCGTGGGCCGACGAACCGATGGCGCCGGGAACGAGATTGGTGAAGTTGGCAAACATGCAGCGGCCGTCGTCGCTGCCTCCTGACATGCGGTAGAGGATCTTCGACGTGGTGGCGTCGCGGTAGTTGTTGGCAGGCTGACTCTCGTTGCAGCAGAAGACCTGCAGACCTTCGCGGTAGGGGTCAAACTGTCCCACGTGGTGGGCGTCGCCGTGGCCGAGGCCACAGGTGGAGAGACCCTTGCCGTTGTCGTCGATGACCATCGAACCGAACACGATCTCGTCGCGGCCGTCCTGGTCGACGTCGGCAATCGAGTAGTTGTGGTAGCCCTGTCCGTACCAGGCCGAGCCGCCGTTGCTGCAGTTCCAGCGCCAGCGCACGGTGAGGTTATGGGTCTTCGGGTCCACGTCGAGCGCAGCCATCTTGTGGCGGGTGTAGATGCCTCGTGCGAGGAAGATGCTGGGCTTGCGTCCGTCGAGATAGGGTGCGCCGAAGAAGAACTTCATGGCGCGGTGGCCGTAACCGTCACCCCACGCGGCAGCGAGGTCGCTCTCGTCGCTCTCGAGGCGCTTCAGGGGGAACTCCTGCACGGTGTAAGGCTTGCCCGTCTTTCCGTCCATATACACAAGGAATTCGTCGCCTTTGCAGAGAAACTCGAAGACGCTGCCGCGGTAGTCTTTCGTGGCGTCGCCCACGGTGTAGGTGGTGCCGTCGGCCAGGTGGATGATACTGTTGTCCTGCAGGCGGGCCACACACTCGGCCACGCCGTCCTGGTCCCAGTCGTAGGCCATGATGTTGATTTCGTTCTGCTGGAAGTCCCACATGTTGGGGCCGCAGTCGATCCACCAGAGCAGTGTGCCGTCGAGCTTCTGCACCTCGATGCGCGCAAAGTCTTTCTGCGTGGTGTTGTTCGGGTCTTGGTTGGTGTTGATCTGCTTGGTGATGAGCTCCATCTCGCCGTCGCCGTCGACGTCGCCGATGGTGGCATCGTTGGGTTCATACGAGTTGGAGATATCGGTGGTTCCGTCGTTGGATATGCGGGTGGGCTTCTTCACCTCCAGCCAGTTGTTGCTGAGGTTATAGCCCGTCTTGCTGGCCTCGCCTTCCTTGCCGGCGTGGATGGCCTTCACGGTGTACTGGCTCTCGATGGTGCCGTTGGGGTCGGTGTAGTTGGAGACGGAGAGCGGCTCGTCGTTGACCTTCACACCGTCGCGGTAGAGGTTGTAGGTGGTGCCGTAGTACTCGTCGGCATTGATGCGCCACGAGCAGTACATGCCGCTGGTCTGCTTCACAGCGATGAGGCCGCGGTCGAGCTTGTCGAACTGGCGCTGGGCGAAGCCCGCCATCGAGCTGCCGGCCAACAGCAGTGCGGCCGTAATAATACGTTTGTTCATGATTATAGTAGATTAGTTTAGCTTTTTATTTGTATGCAAAGATAAGATGTTTTTTGCTAACGGCCAAGGTGTTTGCCCGTTTTTTCCTGGTCAGTTGCCGTCGGGCTTGGCAGTCTCGTAGATGGGCGCTGCATACCAGACGAAGTCCTTGGGGTTGTCGGGCTTCGCCGGGTCGAAATCGGTCCATTGTTGGCGCAGGTGGTCGGCCAGGGGCAGTGCGAGCTGCTTGATGCCCATCACCACCATCTTGGCCACCTCGTAGGCGCCATAGGGGTTGAAGTGGGTGTTGTCGGCCAGCGGCTGTGTCTGTCCGGGGAAGGTGTTGGCCGGGTAATGCACGAGCGCCTGTGTGCTTCCCTCATAGCCGAGCGTCTCGAAGAAGGTGCGCGTCATGTCGTGCAGCTCGATGACCGGAACGCCCTCGCGGCGCGCCACGGCCCGCATGGCGTCGGGATAGTCGCCGTGGGTCTCCACGATGTGCTGGCGGTCCTTGTCGAAGGCGCGCCGCTGGGTGGGTGTGCAGAAGACGACGGTGCCGCCCTTCTGCCGCACGCGGTCGATGAAGACCTTGAGGTTGTAGCTGAAGTTGTACCAGGCGCCGGCCCCTGCGCTGCGCTCCTTCTGGTCGTTGTGTCCGAACTCGCAGAAGACGTAGTCGCCCGGGCGCATGTGGGCCGTGATGTAGTCGAGCCGGCCTTGCGCCAGGAAGGAGCCTGCCGTCAGTCCACTCTCGGCGAGGTTGCATACGGCAACGCCCTCATCCCACCAGCGCGGTATCATCTGTCCCCATGAGGCCCATGGCTCGCGGCTCTGGTCCACGACGGTGGAGTTGCCGCAGAGAAAGACGGTGGTGGCCGTGGTGTCGGGGTCAATGACGATGCGGCTCACGGCAGGCTGTGTGCCGTTGAACTCGAGGGTGAGGCGGTCGTCCCAGTGGAGGTAGTCGCGCTCGCGGTCCTTGATGCGCACGCTGTGGCTGTCGTCGATGCGCGGGCTGCGCTTGTTGACGACGAAGGTCACCGTCTGCTGCTCGCGGCGGCGCGTGGCGGTGGGCTCCACCATGAGCCGCCTGTTCTCGGCGCGCACGGTGGTCACGGCGGCGTGGCTACGGCTGCCGAGGGTGACGCAGACGCGGTAGTTGCCGTCGGGCACCCTGACGCTGAAGAAGAAAGGAGCGTTGCCGCCCTTGACGGGTGACGCCGTGATGTCGTAGCCGTAGCCTGTGGTGTCGGTGTAGCGCGGCTGCGGTTGTGTCATGTCGAAGTCGAAGTGGTTCGTCTGCGCATGGCCCTGCAGCGGGGCCGCCAGACAAAGGAGATATAATAATAGGTGTTTCATGTTTTTAGGATGGTCGGTTGTGGTCTTAGAGCTTCTGGCCGTTGACTTTCATGTCGGTCACTTTCGCCCCCGTGATGACGGTGGGGTCGAAGAGGCCCTGCCTGTTGGTCACGTCGATGCGTGAGAAGGTGAAGTCGCGGAGCTGATACTTGTCGGACAGTCCCACGTCGAAGAAGTTGTCGCAGTCCATGCGGATGTCAGCGATACGGATGTCGTTGCAGGTGGAGAGAGGCATGTCGGCGCGGTCGCCGGGCTTGAAGAACTGTGTCCAGGGTCTCACCACGAGAAACGAACGCGTGGTTCCGGTGATGCCCTCGACGCTGACAAACTCGTAGTGCTGGGGTGTGTCGGGGCGCATCTTCAGCCAGAGCACGCGGTTGGCGCGGTCGGCATGGCAGTTGCGCAAGACGATGTTGTGGTCCATGATGCTCTCCGAGCCGAGTGTCAGGCAGCCGTGCACCACGCCGTAGCGGCACCGCTCGATGAGGATGTTGCTGTTGGGGCCGTTGGTGGTGTCGCGGTCGGCCCATGTGCCCTTGCCGCCCTTCAGTGCCACGGCATCGTCGTTCACGCTCATGTAGCAGCCGCTGACCAGCACGTCATGGCACACATCGATGTCGATGGCGTCGCTCGACGGTGCTTTCAGGCCCTCGGTGGGCGAGGTGATGCGTGCGCGGAGGTAGCGCACGTGGTGGCTCTTGTAGAGGTGGTTGGTCCAGAAGGGGCTGTTCGTGAGGGTCACGTCCTGCACGGTGACGTTGCTCGAGCGCGAGATGTAGACCAGTCGCGGGCGCTGCTCGTCCTTGTTGGTGCACTGCGGGTTCCACTGGCGGCGCATCCAGAACTGCCGCCAGTAGTGGTGGCCGTTGCCGTCGATGGTGCCGGGGCCGCTGATGACAAAGCCGTCGAGGCCGTCGGCATTGACGAGTGCGGCGTAGTAGGCGCACGTCTCGCCCTCGATGCGTGTGGTGCGGATGTCGAAGTCCTCGATGCGGTCGGACCCCTTGAGCCGTCCGCCGCGCTCGATGAGCAGGTGGGTACCCTGCCGGAAGTAGAGACTGCCCGAGAGAAAGGTGCCCTCGGGGATGACCACCACGCCGCCGCCCTCGCTGGCGCAACGGTCGATGACGGCCTGCAGGGCGCGTGTCTGCACGCGTGTGGAGTCGGTCGAGACACCATAGTCGGTGACCACGTAGCGGCGTCCGAGCTGGCTCATGTCGACCGACAGCGTGTCGGCAAACCAGGATGTCATCTCGGTGCCGTCGGGCCACAATGCCTTCTTCTTGGCGGCCACGGCGGCCACGGCTGCCGTCAGCACGAGGCAGAGGATGATCAGTCTTCTTGTCTTCATGGGTATGTGAGAGGTTTGTTGGGGTAGATTCGTTTTATAGTGCAAATGTACGGGCTTTCGCCGAAACGAATCGTGTGGTTTTTGATTTTATACCTTGGATTTTTGATACGGACAGGGCAATTGGGCTTTAACCCGGTGGCGGGAAGGCAGCGGTCCTCCCACGGGGTGTCGTGTTTTTTCTGAAAATAGCGCGTCTGCGCAGCCAAAGGTCTCTCTGCTCGCAAATATCGCCTGTTTTTCGAGGTACTTTGTCCGATTAATTCGACACGATGGAGTAAGATGACCGGCAGTTTCTTCTCATGAGTTTTTGATTTGTCGATGAAGAAAGAGGGTGGGGGAGGATGCGCGTGTGCCGCAAAATGCGTAACTTTGCAGGCGCATCCAGGATGATAACAACAACGACACGATTATGGTAAAAGGATTGGGCAGCCTGCTGGTGCTGGCTGTCGGAACGTTTCTGCTGGGCATGGCCGAGTTTGTGATGGAGGGCATCCTGCCCGACTTGGCCGCCGACCTGCGCATCAGCATACCGCAGGCGGGACATGCCATCTCCATCTACGCACTGGGCGTCTGCGTGGGCGCCACCTTCCTCATCGCACTGCACAAGTTGCGTCCCAAGCATATCCTGCTGGGACTGCTGGCGCTGGTCTTCACGGGAGCACTGCTCTCGGTGACGGCGCAGAGCTTCCTGTGGCTCATGGTGGCGCGCTTCATCAGCGGCCTGCCCCACGGAGCCTACTACGGCGTGGGCACCATCATGGCCTATCGGCTGGCCGACGAGAGCCACAAGACGCGGGCGGTGTCGGTCATGTGCGCCGGCATGACCTTTGCCAATCTGCTGGGCAATCCTGTGGCCACGCTGCTCTCGGGCGAACTGTCGTGGCGACTGGCCTTTGCGGTCATCGCCGCGGGCAGTCTGGCGGCCCTGGTGCTGGTGGCCCGCTTCATACCCAACATCGACCCTCTGCCCGACACGGGCTACAAGGGGCAGTTCCGCTTCCTGAGACATCTTGACCCATGGCTCATCATCCTTGCCACGATGTTCGGCAACGGCGGCATCCTGGCATGGTACAGCTACATCTCGCCGGCACTCGTCGGCGAGGGCGGCCTGCCCGCACGCTGGCTGCCGCTCTACATGGCTTTCGCCGGACTGGGCATGGTCATCGGCAACCTGCTGAGCGGATGGCTGTCGGACAAGTACAAGGCCGGGCGCACGGCCGCCATGCTGCAGGCCGTGGCCGGACTGGCGCTGCTGCTCGTCTTCTTCGCCATCGACCATGGCTGCGTCCACCTGGCGCTGATGTTTGTGTGCTGCGGATGCCTCTTTGGCATGGGCACGCCCGAGCAACTGCTCATCATCGAGCACTCGAAGGGCGGCGAGATGCTCGGAGGCTGTTGCATACAGATAGCCTTCAACTTCGGCAATGCAGCAGGCGCCTTTCTCGGCGGTCTGCCCATCAGCTGGGGCATGGGCTATGCCTGGCCGGCTATGGTGGGCTTTCCCTTCGTCGTCATCGGCTTCCTGCTGCTCTATGTGTTCCACAGACGATACGAGCGGTAGGGCGTTGCCCTGACAGGCTCCGCCCCACCGCTCGCATGCGGATGGCTTACAGTTCCCAGCCTACGGCGCTGGCTCCGAGCACGGCGGCCGTACTGCCGTCGAGCCCGCTCAGCAGGAACTGGGCCTTGCCCTTGTAGATCTTGAGCACGTGCTCGTCGTAGCTCTTGATGAGCGGCTTCATCAGCAGGTCGCCCGCCTTGGTCAGTCCGCCGAAGAAGACGTAGGCCTCCGGCGAGGAGAATGCGGTGAAGTTGGCGCATGCCTCACCGAGGATGCTGCCCGTGAACTCATAGATGTGCTTGGCGAGTGCGTCGCCCTTCGAGGCGGCTATCGAGACGTCGAGCGAGGTGATGTCGTCGGGGTTCATGTCGCGCAGGACGGAGGGCGTGTCGGTGGTGGCGAGCAGCTCGCGGGCGGTGCGTGCCACGCCCGTAGCCGAGCAGTAGGCCTCCAGACAGCCGCAGCGGCCGCAGCCGCAGGACCGCCCGTTCTCATTGCGCACGATGACGTGGCCCAGCTCGCCGGCCATGCCGTCGCAGCCGTAGACCACCTTGCCGTCGACCACGATGCCCGACCCGACACCCGTGCCGAGGGTGATCATGATGAAGTTCTTCAGGCCGCGTGCCACACCGTAGGTCATCTCGCCGATGGCTGCCGCATTGGCGTCGTTGGTCAGTCCCACGGGCAAGCCGCCGAGCCTGTCGGAAAACATCTTGGCCAGGGGCACCGACTCGTTGTGCGCCCAGGGCAGGTTGGGTGCAAAGTCGATGCAGCCCGTGTTGTAGTTGCCATTGGGCGCTCCGATGCCCATGGCCTTGATGGTGGCGAGGCCTCCCACCTGTTCGATGATGATGCGGAGCACATCCATGGCAGCGTCGACAAAGGCGTCTGCAGTGTCGTATGCCTTTGTCTTGATGGCCGTAGTGGCCTTGATTTCACCACGTGCATCCACGATGCCGAACACCGCGTTGGTGCCGCCCAGGTCGAGACCGATGACGTATGGCTTCAATGTTTTCTGTTCTTCCATAATGGTATAGTTATTGTTTAAGAATTGATATGGCTGCTGCAAGGACAGGCACTGGCCGTGCCTGCTGGTCGAACAACATCGACAGGGCAAAGGTAATGCAAAAAACTTGAAATCCCTATATCGCGGCGTTAAATTTAATATTTAATTTTTTACTCTGCGTGAGCCGATGCGGGCTGAACAATGTTTTGCGGGCTCACGCGTCGCAAATCCGAAACTTCTGTCATAAACCATTTTGAACACTCTGC
>CAVIOP010000061.1:0-14710 GCA_963644485.1 bacterium
GCCGCTTCGCTTGCCCTGGGCTATGGAATTGCTGGGCTTTCAGCCCGCGGTTCACACTGTACTTCATGCTATTTGTTCTTTTTGTGACAGAAGGCGACATTATGGCTAAATCCGAAACTTAAGTATAATGTAAACGGCCATTTATATAAATGGTCATTTACATTATTACCATCTTACTTATTATGAGCGAGTTGTATTTTTTTCTGATTAGAACACGCCAATAGCATAGTAACATATAAAAAATAACTTGCGCATATTTGGCGGGTAATGCTCTGTAAAAAGTTGTGCAAGTTATTTTTACACCTTACATAACATACAAGTTAACTCCTGTCGCCCGAGCAGATATGCCGCAGGCGACAGGAGTTGTTTTGTCAGGCAGGTAGCAACCGCCTTGGCAGATGCGCAGCGAAGGCGGCTGCTAAAGAAGCACGGGTGTGCTTAGCGTACAATCTTCAGGCTGCGCACGGTGCCGTCGGCGCACATCTCCTTGCGGACATAGATGCCGTGGGCCTGCGGAGCCACAGTGCCGAGGCAGGTGCCGTCCACATTATAATAGGTCACGCCGGTGACCTTGCTGTCGGCAGCGCCGGCCACGCCACCCTCAGGCAGGCTGATGGCCGTGGCGGCCTCGATGAGCGCACTGTTGTCGATGGGCGTGATGCCCTCGCGTGTGGGAGTCACCTGGTTGATGCGTCCGTCGTCGGCAAACGTCAGTTTGTCGACACACACCTCGCGGTGCACGCCCGGACTGTTGTTCAGATAGTTCTTGTTGATGCGGTGATACACGATATACCAGTCGTCGGTGCCCGGCACATTGACCACCGAGTTGTGGCCCGTGCCGTAGATCTCCTTCGACGGATCCTGGATAATCACAATGGGGTCGGCAGCCACCTCGATGGGGCCCGTGGGCGACTTGGCGGTGCCGTAAGCCACATGATAGTTGGTCGCGCCCGTGTCGTCGACGCTCCAGAGGAAGTAGTAGATGCCGTTGCGGTAGAACACATATGTTCCCTCGCGGTAAGCATAGTTGGCGAGCGATCCGCCGCTGGGCGTGATGGTATATTCGTCGCCCACGGTCGACATCATGTCGTCGGCCAGCAGACGGTAGTGCATCTGTCCGTTGCCATAATAATAATAGGTCTGTCCCGACACGGGGTCGGTGAAGACATCCGAGTCGATCATCTGTCCACCGCTGGTGGTCTGCACGATGGGCTTGGCCGATGCCTTGAACGGCCCGGTGGGATTGTCGGCCACAGCCACACCCAGCGTCTTCTTGTTCAGGCTCTTGTTCTGTCCGCTGAAGTAGAAGAAGTACTTCCACTTGCCGTCCATCCATTTCTCCTCGATGCACGGTGCCCAGGCATTGCCGGTGGCCCAGGCCACGTCGCCGCCGCTCTTGAGGTTGAGGATGGTGCCCTCATTGGTGAAATGCACCAGGTCGGGGCTGGAGAACACGTCGAAATAGGAGCCTCCCCAACTGGCGTAACCGTCGCTGGTGGGATAGACATAGAAGCGTCCGGTCTTGCGTGATGCCAACACCTCGGGGTCGGCATGGAAGCCGGGCAGGATGGGGTTGCCGTCGGCCTCGACGGTCACGGCATAGGTCTTCGATGTCGTGCCGTCGCTCACGGTATAGCTTACCGCACCTTTGGTAAAGTCCTGTGGACCCTGCGGCGTGACGGTCGCGCCCATGCTCACTTCCAACAGCGGGTCGTAGTGGCTCAGGTCGGTGCCCTGCTCCACGGGGATAAAGGCTGCATTGGCCGAGACGGACACGTTCTCCTGCTTCACGTTCACATCGTTGGCACCCTGCAGCGCCAGCGTGGCCGTTGTGGTGGGCGGGAAGGCGGCGAGCAGCGCTGCCGTCTCCTCGGAGGTGATGGGGATGACCGTGCCGTGGCGGGGCGTGAAGGCACCGCTGGTGGCAGTGTTCTGCACAAACGTGAAGGTGTTGAGGTCAGGGCTGGAGCAGAACTGATAGTGGCTTGCCGTGTAGCAGTCGTACATCAGCACCCACGAGTCTTGGTTGATGAGCTTGAACACACCGGCACCCTCCACAGCCTCGGTGGTCTGCTGGAGCGTGGCCGACGGAGCCGACCATTGGCTGCCGAGAGCGGCGCCGTCGGCAGCCGTCAGACTGCTTGCCGTCACCTGGCAGATGCCGCCCGACCCCTCGTTCTTGAAGAAGCCGTGGTAGAGCGAGTCGGTCTCGTTGTAGACAATGTCCATGTCGATGGTGGCCGAGCCGCGGTCATAGAGATAGGTGGGCTCGCCCTCGAGGTCCGAGAAGTCGGCGTTGGCGTAGCAGTAGTAGTCCTTGTCGTAGCGTATGGTGCCGTCGTTGGTGAGCAGCGAGAAGTAGACCATGTATTTCTTGGCCTTCGGGTCCCAGATGGTCTCGGGCGCCCAGACGCGTGTCACGTTGGCAAACGACGTGCCGGCATACTTCGTGGGGAAGTGCACGGTGTGGTGGGTCCAGTGGATGAGGTCCTCCGACTTCATCAGGACGATGCCGCGGTTGCTGCTCCATCCCAGCGAGCACTTCATGTCGGTGACCGCCATATAGAAGCAGCCGTCCTCGCCCCGGAGGATATGGGGGTCGCGCAGACCGCCCATGACGGTGGTGGTGTCGGCGGTGAGGAAGGCCTGGCCGTTGTTGAGCGGCGTGTAGTTGTAGCCGTCCTCGGAGATGGCATAGTAGAGGTTCTCGTTGCTGTTGCTTGGGAAATAGACGAAGAGATAGTTCTTGTAGGGTTCCTGCTGGTGGATGTAGACATCGAAGGTCTTGGTCTGCTTCAGTTGTCCGCGCAGCAAGGTGGCGGTGAGCGTCACGTGATGCTTCTCCGTCTCCGATGTCTTCAGCACGCGACCGTTGTCCGACAGCCACTCGCTGTCGCCCGACTTCCATGTGATGATCGAGCCCAGGCGCCCCACAGTAGGCAGCACCAGTTGGTCGTAGAGGTTGTTGCGTTTGTTGCTGAGCGTCAGGTTCTCCATGTCGTAGGCCAGGCTCTCCTCCTCCGACAGGTTGGGCATGACCGACACCTCAAACGCTTTCTCCACAAGGGCATTGCGCAGTGTGAGGTGGGCGGTGAGCGTGGCGGTCGCCTCGTCGGCGCCATAGGGCGGACGTGTGATGACGCCGTCGGCCGTGATGACCGATGCGTCGCTGGTGGTCCACTCCACCGTTGCGCCCTGGAAGGTAGTCGGCAGGTCGACGTTGTCGATGAGATGGTGCATGTCGTCCATGGTGAACGTGGCGAGCAGCGCCTCATCCTCGATCTTCTGCAGCGAGTCCTTGCGTGCCTGCTCGAGCGAGTCGATATAGGCGTTCATGGCCGACCGTGTGGCGTCTGTCCGGATTTCCTTCAGCTCGCGCGACGTGATGTCATAGTTCCACAACTTGAAATTGCTGTACATGGCGCCCTTCAGCGGAGCGTCGCTGTCGTAGCAGCTCCGTCCGAGATAGTTCTGCACCAGTTCATTGAGGTCGGCAGGTGTCATCGACACCTTGGCCGTGGCGGAGCTAGTGCCGTTGATGTTGATATAGAGGCGGCCGTTGGGGCGCATGATGACGGCCACGTTGAACCAGCGTCCGAGCTTGGGCATCGATGTGGTGCGCACCGACACATCCTCCTCGCCGGTGTAGTTGGTCTTGGAGATGGCGTAGCGCTGTCCCTTGGCACTGTAGAACAGGTAGCCCGTCGACGACGAGTTGGCGAAGCACCAGATGAAGTTGCCGTTCTGGGTGGTGTCCGTAGTCTCGGGGATAAACACGTCGGTGGAGATGGTGAATGACTTGAGGCTTCCCAGTGCCTGGCCGAAAGCCTGGTCGAACTCGAAGTAGCCTCCCTGGTCACCCAGCGCCAGCACGGGTCGCCCGGCAAACGTGGTCAGGCGCGCGCCGTTCTTTAGGCTGCCCGTGTAGGTGCCGTCGGTGCTGGCAGTCGTGGCGAAGTCGAAGGTCACCACGGTACTGTCGCCCTCAGCAGCCCATAGCGAGGCCACACCGAGAAACAACAGTGTGAGTGTTGTGAATAACTTATTCATAAGCGGATTCTGATTGATACTAATTACCTATTATATAATAAATACGAAAAAACACTATTTTTCACGCGAGGGATTTTGACAATAGGGAAATAAATGCGTATCTTTGTGCAAACCAAAAACTACTCGTATGAAAAAAACATTCCTTGCGGTCCTGCTTGCCGCAACAACCTTTTCGACCCATGCACAGAACCCGGTGAAGGGCGACTACGGATATCTCTACTGTCACATGAGCGACCACGGCGAATGGACGGCCTATGCTGTCAGCCGCGACGGCTACCACTATCAGGACATCCTCGACGGCAAGCCTATCTTCGACCCAAAGGAGCATGCACGCATCGAGGGCGGTACGCGCGATGCCTACATCACCCGCGCCTGGAACAAGAAGGGGTATGTCATGGTGACCACTGACATGTGTGTGGCCAAGAGTCATGTGTGGGACAACTACGGCATCGACTTGCTGCGCTCGAAGGACCTTGTCAACTGGCAGTCGGTGACGTTCGATTTCCGCAAGGGCATGTCCATCTTCTGCGACGGGACGACCGCCAAAAGCCCCTACCGCGACTGGGCGACCATCAACCGCGTGTGGGCGCCGCAGATCTTCTGGGACCCCGACTACGTGTGGGACAACGGCGAGCGCGGCGGATACATGATCTATTACTCGATGCTCAACCGTGCCGAGGAGCAGTATGACCGCATGTACTACAGCTACGCCTCGAAGGACTTCACGCGGCTGACCACGCCGCGCCTGCTCTTCGACTGGGGCTACGCCACCATCGACGCCGACATCAACCTGCTGGCCGACGGCAAGTATCACATGCTCATCAAGAAGGAAGGTGGCAAGCCGGGCATCTACACTGCCGTGTCGGATCACCTGACTTATGGCTGGGGCGAGCCTGTGGAAGACGACTATGTGAGCTTCGAGGGGCGCAAGAAATGTGAGGGGTCGAGTGCCTTCCAGCTCATCGGTGACTCTACGTGGCGCGTGGCCTACATACAGTACAGCGACCGCCCGAAGCACTACCGCATCTGCAAGGCCGACGCGAACCTGCGCAATTTCCGCGACCCCGTAGACATCGAGGGTGTCACGGGACCGCAACACGGCTCGTTCATGCGCATCACCAAAAAAGAATACAAGCGTCTGCTGAATCTCAACGGACAGAAACGCTGACCGCACCGACTTCCAGACGACACATGTCTCACCTGACGCCGGCTTCCAAGGATGGGGGCCGGTTTACTTTTTGTGTGTCTCCTGAGGCGCACCGCCGGCATAACACTGCTCGACCATGGGGATGATAGCCGGGGGCACAAGGCCGTCGACCGACAGGCCATGCGCCACACGGTGGCGGACGGCAGTGCTGCTGACGGGATAGAGGCCCGTGTCGACAAGGGTGACACGGGGCGGCAGCGAAGCACGGTCGATGGGGTATCCCTCACGCGGATAGACGATGATGGGGTGGTGGCGCAGGATGTCGTCGGGATGGGCCCAGCGGTCGAACGCCAGCCAGTTGTCGGCTCCGATGATGAGCGTGAACAACCGATTGGGATAGTCTTCACGCAGGTGGGACAGCGTTTGCCACGTGTAGGACGGGCGGGGCAGCCCAAACTCATAGTCGGAGGCCACAAGGCCGGGCTCCGAGGCCAGTGCCCGGCACACCATGTCGAAGCGCAGGCGGTCGGCTATCAGGTCGCCGGCCTGCTGCTTGAAGGGATTGAGGGGCGACACGAGAAACCACACCTCACGCAAATGGGTGAGGCGCAGGATGTCGCGCGCCAGGCCTATATGGCCCATGTGGATGGGATTGAACGACCCTCCGAAGATGCCTGTCGGAACCTGTTCGGCCATGGCACTCACTGCTTCAGGAAGTCGCTGACCAGACGGAAGGTCTCATCCTCGGCGGCAGCCAGGTCGTCGTTGACCACGACATGGTCGAAGCGCGGCGCGAAGGTCAGCTCATAGGATGCCTTGGCCAGGCGCTGCTCGATGACCTCGGGCGCATCGGTGGCACGGCCCACCAGACGGCGGCGCAGCTCATCGACCGACGGTGGCTGGATGAAGATGCTGAGGGCGCGGTCGCCGTAAAACTGCTTGATGTTGCAGCCGCCCTTCACATCGACGTCGAAGACCACATTCTCGCCCTTGCGGCACTGTGTCTCGACCTGCTCCTTCAGGGTGCCGTAGAAGCGGCCGGGATAGACCTCCTCGTGCTCCAGAAACTCGCCGGCCGCAATCTTGTCGCGAAACTCCTGCTCCGACAGGAACAGGTATTCGACGCCGTGGCGCTCGGTGCCCCGCGGGGCACGTGTGGTGGCGCTCACCGAGAAAGCCAGCCGCAGCTCAGGGTGCTGCTCCATGAGCCACTGCACGATGGTGCTTTTGCCACTGCCCGACGGCGCCGAGAAGATCAGCAGCCGTCCCTCGCCCGGCTCGACGGGCGCAGCGGATGGTGTGTTTGGGATATTGTTGTTGTCTGCCATAGTGCTTGTGATTGTAGGTGATGAAACGTAAAAGGCAGGCTCCTCATCGAAACCTGCCTGTGGGTTTAGAGCGCATTGAGCACCTGCTCCTTGATCTGCTCCAGTTCGTCTTTCATCTTGACCACGATGTTCTGCATTTCCGCCTGGTTGCTCTTGGAGCCGGTGGTGTTGATCTCGCGGCCCATCTCCTGCGCGATGAAGCCCAGCTTCTTGCCGTTGGGCTGGTTCTCGGCCATGGTCTCGCGGAAATATTGCAGGTGGTTGGCGAGGCGTTGCTTCTCCTCGCTGATGTCGAGCTTCTCGATGTAGTAGATGAGCTCCTGCTCCAGCCGGTTCTTGTCATACTCCACGCCGGGGATCATCTCGAGCCCCTTGACGATGGTCTCGCGGATCTTTGCCACACGGCTCTGCTCGTAAGGCTCTATCTCGTGGAGCAGCCGCTCGATGTTGTCGACTTTCTCGTGGAACTTGCGCTCGAGCGCCGCACCCTCCTGGCGGCGGAAGGCCATGAGAGCATCGAGCGCCGTGCGGACAGCCTGGAGCGCCGCCTGCCACTCGTCGTCCTCGAGCGTCTCCGTCTCGGTCTTGGCGAGCACGTCGGGCATGCGCATGAGTGTGGTGAGCCAGTCGGCCGGCTCAGGGATGCCGGCATGCGCGGTGACGGCCTTTAGTTGGTGGTAATAATTCTCCACAAGGGCCGCATTGACCGGTGTGGCGTCGACAAGGGTGTCCTTCTCCACCCAAATGGAAAAGTCGACCTTTCCTCTGGTCAGCGAGCGAGCGATGAGTTGCCGGATCTCCATCTCCTTCTCCCGGTAGAGCGGCGCCATGCGCGTGGAGAGGTCGAGAGCCTTGCTGTTCAATGATTTGATCTCAACGTTAATCTTCTTCTCCTTGTAGGCCACGACCGCCTTGCCGTAGCCTGTCATTGATTGTATCATGCTTCTTTCGCGTTAAATTTCTGCAAATGTACTAAGAAATCGTGGGAAAAAGTGTAAATTTGCATTTTATTTAGATAGATTTTTCAAAACTATGTCGTGCATCTTGAACATTGAAACGAGCACCAATGTGTGTTCAGTGGCCGTCAGCCATGACGGTGCGTGCATCTTTGACAAGGAAGACCACAGCGGCCCCAACCATGCCGAACATCTCGGCACGTTTGTCGACGAGGCGCTCTCGTTCACCGACAACCACGCCATCCCCCTTGATGCCGTGGCCGTGAGTTGCGGACCCGGATCCTATACGGGCCTCCGCATCGGCGTGTCGATGGCCAAGGGCATCTGCTACGGGCGCGGCTTGAAGCTCCTGGCGGTGCCCACGCTGGAGCTGCTCTGCGTGCCGGTGTTGCTGGATGAGCTGGTGGCCGATGACAATGCGCTGCTGTGTCCCATGCTCGACGCCCGCCGCATGGAGGTCTACGCCCAGCTCTTCGACCGCTCCCTGCATGAGGTGCGGCCCATCCACGCCGATGTGGTGGAGCCCGACACCTACAAGGAATATCTGGATCGGCACCCCGTCTATTTCTTCGGCAACGGCGCCAAGAAGTGCCAAGACATCATCAGCCACCCCAATGCTCACTTCATCGGCGGCATCGAGCCGCTGGCCAGAAACATGCAGCCCCTGGCCGAGAGGCGCATGGCCGAGGAGCGTTTTGAGGACGTGGCCTATTTCGTTCCCTTCTATCTCAAGGACTTTGTGGCCAAGCAGCCGCGCAAGCTGCTCTGAGCACCCCTGCGACATACCCCATAACAACATCCCCACAAGACACATGAACATCAACGGATTGGACTACAACACCCAGCGCGAGAAACTTATCTTGCCGGAGTACGGGCGTGAGATACAGAACATGGTGGACCACTGTGTGACCCTGCCCACCAAGGAGGAGCGGCAGCGGTGTGCTGCCACCATCGTCGCCACCATGGACCGCATGATACCGCAAAACCGCAACAATGCCAACTACAAGCAGAAGCTGTGGGACCACCTGGCGCTGATGAGCGACTTCAAGCTCGACATCGACTGGCCCTATGACATCAGCGAGGCGCGGTCGATGCAGGCCAGACCGCAACCGATGAAGTATCCCACGGAAAACATCCGCGTGCGCCACTATGGACGATACATCTTCAAGCTCTTCGACAAGCTGAAGACCATGGAGCCCGGCCAAGAGCGCGACGACCTGGTGCGCCTCACCGCCAACCAGATGAAGCGCGACCTCACGCTGTGGAGCCACGGCTACACCGACGACGAGAAGGTTGCCGACGATCTGGCACGCTACACCGACGGCAAAATCCAGCTCGACCTCACCAACTTCAAGTTTGCCAAGGTCGATACCAGAGACACGGAGAAGAAACGCAAAAGAAAATAAGCAAGCGCATGGAGTCATTCATCATCGAAGGCGGGCATCCGCTTAGCGGCGACATCACGCCGCAAGGTGCCAAGAACGAGGCACTGCAGGTAATCTGCGCCACCTTGCTCACTGCCGACCCCGTGAGGATCAAGAACATACCCGACATCCTCGACGTGAACAACCTCATCAAGCTGCTCGCCGACATGGGGGTGAAAGTGACGCGCAACGGCGACGGTGACTACACGTTCCAGGCCGACGAGCTCAACCTCGACTATCTCGACAGCCTCGAGTTTGTGCACAAGTGCTCGTCGCTGCGCGGATCGGTGCTCATGATCGGCCCGTTGCTCGGCCGTTTCGGCAAGGCCACGGTGGCACAGCCGGGCGGCGACAAGATCGGGCGGCGACGGCTCGACACCCATTTCCTCGGCTTCAAGAGCCTGGGGGCGCAGTTCGTGCACGATGACAGCCGTAACGTCTACCAGATACGCGCCAAGCAGCTCAAGGGCACCTACATGCTGCTCGATGAGGCCTCGGTGACCGGCACCGCCAACATCATCATGGCCTCGGTCTTCGCCAAGGGAACCACTACCGTCTACAACGCTGCCTGCGAGCCTTATATCCAGCAGTTGTGCCACCTGCTCAACCACATGGGCGCCAACATCAGCGGCATAGCCAGCAACCTCATCACCATCGTCGGCGTGGAGAAGCTCCATGGTGCCAGCCACCGCGTGCTGCCCGACATGATTGAGGTGGGATCCTTCATCGGCATGGCGGCCATGGTGGGCGACGGCATACGCATCAAGGACGTGTCGGTGAGAGACCTCGGCATCATCCCTGACGCCTTCCGCCGACTGGGCGTACGCATCAAGGTGGAGGGCGACGACCTCGTCATCCCGCATCACAGCCACTACCAGGTGCAGTCGTTCATCGACGGCACCATCATGACCTTGGCCGACGCACCCTGGCCGGGCCTGACGCCCGACCTCATCTCGGTGCTGCTCGTGGTGGCCACACAGGCACGCGGCTCCGTGCTCATCCACCAGAAGATGTTCGAGAGCCGTCTCTTCTTTGTCGACAAGCTCATCGACATGGGCGCACAGATCATCCTTTGCGACCCGCACCGTGCCGTGGTGGTGGGACAGGACCACCGCATCCAGTTGCGGGCAGGCAACATGACCTCGCCCGACATCCGGGCCGGCATTGCCCTGCTCATCGCGGCCATGAGCGCACGCGGCACCAGCCGCATCGCCAACATCGCACAGATCGACCGCGGCTACCAGGACATCGAGCATCGCCTCAACAGGCTGGGCGCCAAGATACAACGTGTGAACGACTAATCCCCCACCGCATATCATGATCAAGCAAGAGGACGTGTACCGCATAGGACGGCTGGGCAAGCCCCACGGCGTGAGAGGGGAACTGTCGTTCCAGTTCGACGACGACATCTTCGACCGTGTGGATGCCGACTATCTGATTGTCGGCATCGACGGCATCCTGGTGCCGTTCTTCATCGAGGAGTACCGCTTCCGCTCCAACGAGATCTGCCTGCTGAAGCTCTGTGACATCGACAGCGAGGAGCGTGCCCGCGAGCTGACGGGCTGCGACGTGTTCTTCCCGCGTGCCTTGGCACAGGAGGAGGACGGTGGGGCCTCATGGGCAGAGATCATCGGGTTCCGCGTCATCAACGGGGCGTCGGGCGAGGTCGCGGGGACCATCCGGAGTGTGGACGACAGCACCATCAACGTGCTCTTCTCCCTCGACACGCCACAAGGGCAGGCGCTCATCCCGGCCAGCGATGACCTCATACGCGATGTTGACCGGCAGGCGCAGACCATCACCATGACCATTCCCGAAGGTCTGCTGGATCTCTGACGCGCCGCCGACCCACGGCCGGACAGACGGTCCAGCCCTCACCGCACGGGCGGGCTCACCTTATTATATAGTGCACGATGCGGGCCTTCATGACCCGCCATTCCCATTATCAAGAAATGAAGAAACAACAAATATGCGTCTTGGGCAGCACGGGATCCATCGGCACCCAGGCGCTCGACGTCATCAGTCAGCACCCCGACCGTTATGAGGTCTACTGCCTGACGGCCAACAACAGTGTGGAAAAACTGGCCGCACAGGCTCGCCAATTCAACCCTGCCGCAGTGGTCATCGCCAATGAGGACCACTACGAGGCGCTGCAGGCAAGCCTTGCTGACCGACCCGACATCAAGGTCTATGCCGGACGCCAGGCACTCAACGAGGTGGTGGAAGCATCGCCCGTCGACATCGTGCTCGCCTCCATGGTGGGGTTCGCAGGCCTGGAACCGACCATCCACGCCATCAAGGCCCACAAGAAGATATGCCTGGCCAACAAGGAGACGCTCGTTGTGGCCGGAGAGCTCATCCTCCAGTTGGTGAGTGAGAACCATGTGGACCTGCTGCCCGTCGACTCGGAGCACTCGGCCATCTTCCAGTGTCTGGTGGGCGAGGACGCCAACGAGGTCGACAAGATCCTGCTCACCTGTTCGGGCGGTCCGTTCCGCCTGTTGGACCACGAGCAGCTGCGCCACGTCACGGCAGCCGATGCCCTGCGCCATCCCACATGGGACATGGGTGCCAAGATCACCATCGACTCGGCATCGCTCATGAACAAGGGCTTTGAGGTCATGGAGGCCAAGTGGCTCTTCGGCGTGCCCGCCGACCGCATACAGGTGCTCATCCATCCCCAGTCGGTGGTCCACAGCGGTGTGCAGTTCAAGGACGGCGCCGTCAAGGCACAACTGGGTGTGCCCGACATGCGGCTGCCCATCCAGTATGCGTTCTCGTTCCCCGACCGCCTCGACCTGCACGGCGACCGTCTGGATCTCTTCAAGACGCAGAAGCTCGAGTTCTTCGAGCCCGACGTGGCGAAGTTCCCCTGTCTCCAGCTGGCCTACGACGCCATCCGTCAGGGAGGCAATGTGCCCTGTGTGCTCAACGCCGCCAACGAGGTGGCCAACGTCGCCTTCCGCAAGGGGCAGTGCTCCTTCCTCGGCATGGCCGACATCATCAGCCAGACCATGGGCCGTGTGCCTTTCGACGCCAACCCCGACCTCGACGTCTATCTCAGCACCGACCGCGAGGCACGGCAGGTGGCGGCATCGCTCCTCTGAGCATTTACCATAGTCTTCCCAACCCTAACGTTTTTTTAATCGCATAGCGCATCATTCGAAATGGAAGTATTTTTCATAAAGCTCCTACAGTTTATCCTTTCCATCTCCCTGCTCGTCTTCCTGCACGAGGGCGGCCACATGCTGGCCTCCAAACTCTTCGGCGTCAAGGTGGAAAAGTTCTTCATCTTCTTCGATGTCTCCGTGGGCAAATGGAGCGGCAAGCTCTTCAGCTTCAAGCCCAAGAACGGACAGACCGAGTACGGCATGGGATGGCTGCCTCTGGGCGGCTACTGCAAGATCGCCGGCATGGTCGACGAGAGTTTCGACACCGAGCAGATGAATCAGCCCGTGCAGTCATGGGAATTTCGCAGCAAGCCTGCCTGGCAGCGGCTCATCATCATGATTGGCGGCGTGACCGTCAATTTCCTGCTGGCACTCTTCATCTACTCGATGATCATGTTCCACTGGGGTGAGAGCTATGTCAAGATGGCCGACATGTCGCTGGGCATGAAGTTCAACACCGAGGCCAAGCAGTATGGCTTCCACGACCACGACATCCTCGTGGGCACCGACATCCGCCCGTTCAAGGACTTCAACGTCGATGTCTACCGCGACCTGTCCGAGGCGCACTACTGCGACGTTATCCGCGGCGGCAAGAAGGTACGCGTCAACCTGCCTGGTGACCTCAACTTGCTCAGCATGCTGAAGGTGACGCCACAGTTCCTGCGCCCGTTCATCCCGGCAGTCATCGACTCAGTAAGCAAGGAACTGCCGGCTTCCGAAGACGACAGCCGCATGGTGACCTCGCCGGCCTGGTCGATAGGCCTCGGCAAGGGCGACACCCTGCTGGCCGTCAACGGCAAGGCCATCGACTCCTACAATGAGTTCACCGAGGAGATAGGGCGTGTCGGAGACGAGCTGACGGACGCCAAGACCCACAAGGACAGCCTCCGCCTGCGCACCATCGGCCTTGTGGTGGCCAAGGCCGGCACGGGCAAGCGCGACACACTGCGTGCCACGCTCACGCCCAACCTGATGATGGGCTTCACCATCCCAAGTGCCACGGGCCTCTACAAGGACAATATCACACACGACGACTATGACTTCTTCGCCAGCTTCCCGGCTGGTGTGAAGTACGGATGGGACGTGCTGGCCGGCTATGTCAGCGACATGCAGTATGTCTTCACAGCCGACGGCGCCAAGTCGCTGGGAGGCTTCGGCTCCATCGGCAGCCTCTTCCCCGATACCTGGGACTGGTACATGTTCTGGAAGATGACCGCCTTCCTGAGCATCATCCTGGCCTTCATGAACATCCTACCGATACCGGCCCTCGACGGCGGACACGTGCTCTTCCTGCTCTATGAGATCATCACGCGGCGCCAACCGTCAGAGAAGTTCATGGTCCGTGCCGAGTATGTGGGCATCACCATCCTGATATTGCTCATGGTGGTGGCCAACCTCAACGACATCCTGCGATGGTTGGGCATCATGTATTAACTTTCAGCAATCATTAAACCGACAGACAATGAGACACCGACTGACGCTTCTCATGGCTCTCCTCGCCTGTGCCATGACGATGATGGCCGACGGCTGGACAACCATCACCAATGGTATCCTGTGGTACGATACCGACGGCAATGTAGTGCAGGCACACGCACCAGGCTTCCTTCGCGAAGGCAACACGTGGTACATGGTGGGCGAGGACCGCTCCGACTCTTGGAACCCGGATGTCAACCTCTATGCCAGCGAGGACTTGCAGCACTGGCGCTTCATGGGCAAGATCATCGAGAACGGCACGACGACGCCCGAGCTGGGCACGTCGCGCTTCATCGAGCGCGCCAAGATCCTGCACAACAAGAAAACCGGCAAGTATGTCGTCTGGTGCCACTGGGAAGGCAACAACTACGGTGCCTCTGAGGCGGCATGCTTCGTGGCCGACAGCATCACGGGACCCTATCGCCTGCAGTGGAGCGGACGCCCGCTGGGAGTGAAGAGCCGCGACTGCAATGTGTTTGTCGACGACAACGGAACGGCATACTTCATCTCCACCACCAACGAGAACACCGACCTGGGACTCTTCCGCCTCTCGGCCGACTATCTGAGCGTGAAGCAGCACACGACGCTCATGGCGGGCGAACGGCGCGAGGCGCCTGCCGTGGTGCGCGTCGACGGGCAATACTACATGCTCTCGTCGGCCTGCACAGGATGGGCACCCAACCAGTGCAAGCTAAGCGTGTCGAAAAAACTGCGCAAGGGATGGACACCCCTTGAGAACATCGGCGACAACAGGGCCTTCGGCACACAGGCCGCAGCCATCCTCAAGGTGGAAGGAACCAAGCAGACCACTTATCTCTATGTGGGCGACCGGTGGATGGACCCCGACCTGCCTCGAACGAAAACCATCATCTTCCCCGTGACGTTCAAAGACGGAAAGTGTGTCTTCGAATACCGCGACTCGTTCAGCATCAACTTCGAGACAGGCGAAGTAAGATAATTTAAGTTTCGGATTTATAAAGCGTGAGCCGACGCGGGCTGAAAGCCCAGCAATTCCATAGGCGGACTGAACAATGTTTGCGTGAGCCAACGCGGGCTGAAAGCCCAGCAATTCCATAGGCGGGCTGAACAATGTTTGCGTGAGCCAATGCGGGCTGAAAGCCCAGCAATTACTTAGCCCAGGGCAAGCGAAGCGGCGCCCTGG
>CAVIOP010000062.1:0-14687 GCA_963644485.1 bacterium
GCTTCGCTTGCCCTGGGCTATGGAATTGCTGGGCTTTCAGCCCGCGGCTCACGCATTGTAAAAAGATTCGCTCGGCTCTGCCGCTTGCCTTAGCAAGAATGTTAAACGAAAAGGTGCCGAAGGCACCACATATATCTTTGTTCTCTATGAATTATTCAGGCTAAGATAGTAAAAAACGGGCTGATACCTCGTGAGAAGCATCAGCCCTATTTTGGTCAGCCTACCTGTAGGATGTTGCAGAATTTCGCCTTAGGCTTTAATGGCAGACATCCTACTTGGCGGCTTGTCTGCGCAGTTGTTCCTCGGCCTCCTCGATGGAGTCGGCGTGCTGGATGGGCGAAGTCTTGGACGGCGGCACGAGGTGGGCGGTGTCCGACACGATGTGGATGTCGCGCTGCGGGAACGGTATCTCGATGTTGCGGGCGTTGAAGGCATCGTAGACCGCCTCCATGATGTCGCTCTCGGCGTAGGTCTGCTTGCGCGAGTCGACCCAAGCCAGTATCTTGAAGTCGACCGAGTTGTCGCCGAAGCCGGCGAGCACCACCTTGATAAACTTGATGTAGTTGGGCTTGTTGAGCGCCACCACCGCATTGGTGACGGTCTGCTTCACCTCGGCCATGTTGGAGCCGTAGGCCACACCCACAGGGATGATGGAGAGCACGTTGCCATGGTTGCGCGTCAGGTTCTTGTAGTTCTTTGAGAACAGCTGCGAGTTCTGGAAGGCGATGACCGAGCCGTCGAGTGCTTCGATGGTGGTGGAGGTGTAGGAGATGGTCTTCACCGTGCCCTTGGTACCCTCGACGGAGATGTAGTCGCCCACCTTGATGCGTCCGGCCATGAGTGAGATGCCGTAGTAGAGGTTTTCGAGGATGTCCTTCATGGCGAAGCCGATACCTGTTGACAAGCCGGCCGAGATGGCCACGATCCATGAGTTGTCGATGTTGAAGATCACCATGGTGACGAGCAGCCATGCGCCCCAGATGATGACCTGTATGAAGTTGCGCCACATGGCTATGCGGCTGGTCACGGCCTGCGTGCTCGGCTTGCGCTTCTCTTCGCGGGCCTTTGCCTCCTCCCTGTTGGTGAGGTGGTAGTAGAGCACGTGGAGCGACACCTTGTTGACATACGATGCGATGAAGAAGAGTATGGTGGCCTGCACGGCGCCCATGATGCTGAATGAGATCTTGGTGGTGTCGATGAGGCGGCGGTTGAACAGTTCCCACGAGGTGTCGCTGAGGTTGAAGACATCGGCGGCCCAGTAGATGCTGAGGAGCACGGAGAGCGTGGCGAGGATGGGCGCCATGGCACCGTAGACGAAGCGGAAGAACCAGGTGCGGCTCACCGGCGTGTTGTCGTCGAAGAAGCGGCGGCTGGGGTGGTTGCCGTAGCGTTTGAGGAGGTTGGAGAAGCAGGTGATGGTCAGTATGCAGGTGAGCTGCATGGTCCACCAGATGAGCATCTCCACGGCAAGCAGCGTGTAGCCGATGAGCGATGCCACGTCGCTGGCCAGGAAGATGACCAGCGATACCCAGGCGTAGAACACGTCGGACGAGGGCAGCACGGCTTTGTTGCGCTTGAGCGCCGCCCACTGCCAAACGGTGCTTCCGAGCAGCACGAAGGGCAGGATGATGCTGGTGAGGATGTTGGGGATGAGCACCACGCGGAAGGTGATGACGAGGAAGCAGATGGCCATGATGGGCACGTAGATGCGCAGTCCGTGCTTGATCTGTATGCCGTCGAGGCGTATGAGCAGCGACAGCAGGATGACGCCCATGAGCCATGCGTACTCCACGAGCAGGCCCGAGGCCATGATGAGGAAGTTTTGGGCTATCGACACGCGCACCACTCCGAGCGTGACGGCGAATATGATGACGGTGGCAGCCAGGATGATGCACATGCGTTTCGAGCGGAAGCTCTCCTTGGCGTTCTCGCCGTTCTTTTCGCCGAAGAGCCAGTGCAGCACGGCATCGGCCTTGTTGCGGCGCACGAGGCGCGTCACCACGAAGCCCACGACGGCATAGCCCACGGCGGCGGCCAGCACGCCGTAGAAGGCAATGATGGCGAGCAGCATGAGGATGATGCGGCTGTCCCAGTCGGACTTGTACTTGTTGGTGGGCTTGTATTTCTCCACCACCGTCTCGGTGGTCTCCTTGACTGCGCTGCGTAGGTTCTCGATGAGTGTCAGCATGTTCTCGCCGCTGTTGGTGAAGATGCTGTTCTGTATCTCCCGGTAGCGCTTGTTGGCATAGTCATTGAGGTTCTTCAGCCGCTGTTCGGTGATGTTGTAGATGTTGATGTACTGCTGGTTCTGTACACGGTTCTCGTTGAGCGTCCGCCGTATGTAGATGGCGAGTGTGAGGCACACGTTGCGGTCCACCTTGGCCGTCTCGCTGAGGCTGGAGGTGTACATGGTGCCGAGGTCGGAGATGAGACTGTCGAAGCGTGCTATCTCCACATCGGCGTTCTCTACATAGGACCGGAAGGGCCCCACGGTGTTCTTGAACGTCTTGTACTGCTCGGTGGCCTCGTGGCAGGCGTAGGTCAGGTCGAAGACATAGCCGTTTTTCTGCGAGTAGAGCATGATGGCATTCTGCTGACTCTTGTTCATGGTGGCGAGCAGCTGGTTCATCACCTGCGTATTCTGTTCCTTCTGGGCACCGTTCTCGTCCTCGAGCTTTTGTCGGTATTCGGTCAGTTCGATGCGCAGCATGGCCAGTGTGCCGGCCAGGTTGCGCTCCTTGAGTACGGCTCCGCTGGGCAGTACGGCCAGCAGGAGCAGCAGGATGATGATGAGCGATTTCTTGTTCATGTGGATTGTCTGCAATTTGTCTGCAAAGGTAAAAAAAGATTTTCGTATTCGCACGCGTCCGGGCCAGCAAAATGACGGGAAACCTGTTTAGCGGAAGAGTAGCGTGACGAGGGGGATGGTGGCGATGGAGGCTACGGTGGTCACAAACGTGGTCTCGGTCATGAGCGACGGGTTGCGTCCGTACTTCATGCAGAACATCGTGCCGAACGATGCCACAGGCATGGCGATGACCACCGTGTTGATGTCGTTGATGGTGTCGCTCACGCCGCACAGGCGGAACAGCGCGTAGACGGACAGGGGCACCACCAGCAGCCGGAGGGCCGACGCCACGTAGACTTTCGGGCTGCCCACAATCTGCCGCAGGGGAAGGCGGGCCATCGAAGAGCCGATGACCATGAGGGCTGCCGGCACGGTGATGGAGCCCACCATCGTGACGGGGCGTGCCAGCATATCGGGCGTGCGAACGTCCAGTGCCACCATGAGTGCGGCCAGGAAGGCGGCGACCATCGACGGCGAAAAGAGTACCCTGGGGTTGAGCAGTCGGACGCTATACTCGCCCTTGACGAGCATCACGCCTGCCGTGAAGACGAAAAACGTGTTGGGCATGTTGAGCAAGGCGGCGTAGAACACGGCCTCGGGACCGAAGATAGAAGAGACGATGGGATAGCCGATGAACCCTACGTTGGCAAACATCAGCGCAAAGCCAATCATGCCTCGCTCGTCGTGGTCGCGTGTGATGAGGCGCGGCACCCCGAAGCCGAAGACGAGCAGCACCAGGTAAGTGAGAAATCCCACGCCCAACAGGGGCAGGATGAGTGTGCGGTCGGGTGTGCGGTCGCCCATGACCGACGACAGGATGAGGGCGGGGCTGGTGATGTCGATGACGATGGACGAGAGCTTCTGGTCGAACTTGTCGCCCATGTAGCCGAGCTTGCACATCACGTAGCCCAGCAAAACGATGATGAAGAGCGTCACCATCACCTGGATGTTTTCTATCATGACTTTCTGTTTTGGGACGTTGCGGTCGGGGAAATCCGGCACGTCACTGACGTGCAAAATTACGGATAACGTTTGCAACGGCCAAATATCATCACTTGATACATGTCAAGTAATTGCGTTTGCAACCCCTCTTTGTTGCGGCGTAAAACTCCGGCGGCTTGGTGTTGCCCCCGGAGGGAGCAGAGATGCAGGGTGGAACTTCCAGGCAACGAATAGGGCAGTGCGATTTATTTTGCCGATTTTTTATGTTAATTTATTGTAATGTTAGCGAAACTTTCGCTACCTTTGCAGTCGCTTAAGCACATTACAAAGATTATCTAAAATAACGTTATATTTTTTATGAATTTCACTTTGTTGATTACCGTTGTACTGACGGCATTAACCTTGGTCGCCGGCGCGTTCGTCGTGGCTAAGCTTATTGGTCCGCGCTCTTACAATCCGGTAAAAGGTGAGCCCTTCGAGTGCGGTATCCCCACCCGAGGAAGCAGCTGGATGCCCATGAACGTGGGCTACTATCTGTTTGCCATCCTTTTCCTGATGTTCGACATCGAGACCGTGCTGCTCTATCCGTGGGCAGTAGCTGTCAAGCAGTATGTAGAGGCAGGGGTGGGGCCTTATGCTCTGGTTAGCATCGGGTTCTTCCTGCTTGTGTTGGTATTTGGTCTGGCGTATGCCTGGAGGAAAGGAGCACTCGAATGGAAATAAGAAAGCCACATATCAAAAGCATTCCTTACGACGAGTTTAAGGACAATGAGACTCTGGAGGACATTGCACGCCAGCTCAACGACGGCGGTGTCAACGTGGTGCTGGGCAGTCTTGACCAGGCCGTCAACTGGGGACGCAGCAACTCCCTCTGGTCGCTGACCTTCGGCACATCGTGCTGCGGCATCGAGTTCATGGCCGTCGGTTGCGCACGCTACGACTTCTCGCGCTTCGGCTTCGAGGTGACACGTAACTCGGCCCGCCAGGCTGACCTCATCATGTGCGCCGGAACCATCACCAACAAGATGGCGCCGGTCTTCAAGCGTCTGTACGACGAGATGGCCGAACCCAAGTATGTCGTGGCCGTAGGCGGCTGCACCATCTCGGGCGGACCGTTCAAGAAGAGCTACAGCGTGGTGCGCGGCATCGACGAGATCGTGCCCGTCGACGTCTACATACCCGGCTGCCCTCCGCGCCCCGAGGCTATCCTCTACGGCATGATGCAGTTGCAGCGCAAGGTGAAGGTCGAGAAATTCTTCGGCGGTGCCAACCACAAGATGACACGCGACGAGAAGGAGACCAGCATGAGCCTCGGCGGACTGCACGGCATCTCCAACGAGAACCTCTCCGGTGCTAAGATCGGCAACAAGGAGCCGATCATCGTCAAGGAGTCGCCCAACAAGGAGACCGTGGCCGAGCTCGGCCGCCAGCTCGACGAGCTTGCCAAGGAAGGCGAACAATATAAGGTTAATAATAAATAAGGTATAAGAAATGAAACTGGAAAACATTGAATTCGGCTTTGACAACTTCCTCGCAGAAATGAAGAAGTTGAAGACAGAGAAGCATTTCGACTACCTTGTCACCATCATCGGTGAGGATTTCGGTCCCGAGGAGGGCCTTGGCTGCATCTATATCCTCGAGAACACTCAGACACATCAGCGCATCAGCGTCAAGCAGGTGGCCAAGCAGGTCGGTGACGACTATGTGGTGCCCTCGGTCTATCATGTCTGGGCTTCGTCGGACCTCATGGAGCGCGAGGTATACGATTTCTTAGGCGTGAAGTTCCTCGGACACCCCGACATGCGCCGCCTCTTCCTCCGCAACGATTTTGAGGGATGGCCCCTGCGCAAGGACTTCGACATGAGCCCCGAGAAGAACAGCTTCCCCATGACCGACGAGCCCGAAAGCGACTGGACGTCGGAGTGGAACCTCAGCAAGGAGGGCGAGCTCGTGGAAACCAAGCACCGCCTGTTTGACGATGAAGATTTCGTCATCAACTTCGGACCCAACCACCCGTCAACACACGGCGTGCTCCGATTGCAGACTGTCGTCGACGGCGAGACCATCAAGCACATCTATCCACACCTCGGATACATCCACCGCGGCATGGAGAAGATGATGGAGAGCATGAGCTATCCGCAGACACTGGCCTTCACCGACCGTCTCAACTACCTCTGCGCCATGCACCACCGCCACGCCCTCGTGAGCGTCATCGAGGAGGCCTTGGGCGTCGAGCTCAGCGACCGCATCCAGTACATACGTACCATCATGGACGAGTTGCAGCGCATCGACAACCACCTGCTCTTCCTCGGCACCTGCGCACAGGACCTCTCGGCCCTCACCGCGTTCCTCTACTGCATGCGTGACCGTGAGCACCTGCTCAACGTCATGGAGGAAACCACCGGCGGACGACTTATCCAGAACTATTACCGCATCGGCGGACTGCAGGCCGACATCGACCCACATTTCGTAGAGAACACCAAGACGTTCTGCAAGTACATGCGCCCCATGGTGCAGGAGTACCTCGACGTCTTCGGCGACAACGTCATCACCCACAAGCGTCTTGAGGGCGTCGGATACATGAACCTCGCCGACTGTGTCGACTACGGCGTGACCGGTCCTGCCGGACGTGCCGCCGGGTGGCACAACGACGTGCGCAAGAACCATCCTTATGCCATGTACGACAAGGTGTCCTGGCAGGAGATCACCGGAACGGGAGCCGACTCCATGGAGCGCTACATGATCCATATCCGTGAGATCTACCAGAGCCTCGACATCATCGAGCAGCTCATAGACAACATCCCCGAGGGCGAGTTCTACATCAAGCAGAAACCCATCATCAAGGTCCCCGAGGGACAGTGGTATACGAGCGTGGAAGGTGGAGCCGGCGAGTTCGGCGTCTATCTCGACAGCCGTGGCGACAAGAGCCCCTACCGTCTGAAGATGCGTCCCATGGGCCTCACCTTCGCCGGAGCGTTCGACAAGATGCTGCGCGGGCAGAAAGTGGCCGACCTCATCGCCACAGGTGCTTCGATCGACTTCGTCATCCCCGACCTCGACCGCTAATTATTATATAAGGTAATCAAGTAAAAACAAAACATTCGCACAAATGTTTGACTTCACAATAGTTACAACATGGTTTGACAACCTTCTCCGACAAACCCTCGGGCTCGGCGATTTCTGGTCAATCCTTATTGAATGTGTCGTGGTGGGTGTGATCGTTCTGATCATCTACGCCCTCATTGCCATGTTCATGATATTCTTCGAGCGTAAGGTCTGCGCCTGGTTCCAGTGTCGCCTCGGCCCTATGCGTGTGGGCCCCTGGGGTATCTTCCAGGTGATAGCCGACGTGCTGAAGATGCTCATCAAAGAGATCTTCGGCGTTGACCGCTCCGACAAGTTCCTCTATGCGCTTGCACCTTGCCTCACCATCCTGGCCAGCGTAGGCACCTTCGCCTTCCTGCCGTGGAACAAAGGTGCGCAGGTGCTCGACTTCAACGTCGGCGTGTTCATGATCACCGCCATCAGCTCCATCGGCGTGCTGGGTGTCATCCTTTCCGGATGGGGTTCCAACAACAAGTATTCGGTCGTCTCTGCCATGCGTGGAGCCGTGCAGATGATCTCCTATGAGATGTCGCTCGGACTCTGCATGGTCACTGCCGTTGTGCTCTGCGGCACCATGCAGCTCAGCGGTATCGTCGAGGCACAGACCGGTCCTTGGAAGTGGGCCATCATCCAGGGACACATCCCTGCCATCGTGGCCTTCTGTGTCTTCCTCATCGCCGGCAACGCTGAGGCCAACCGTGGTCCGTTCGACCTGGCTGAGGCCGAGAGCGAGCTCACTGCCGGCTACCACACGGAGTACAGCGGCATGGGCTTCGGATACTTCTATCTCGCCGAGTACCTCAACCTTGTGGTCATCTCTGGCTTGGCCGCCGCCATCTTCCTTGGTGGTTGGGCACCGCTGAATATCGGAGTGGCGGGCTTCGACACCGTCATGAACTACATCCCCGGCTTCGTCTGGTTCATCGGCAAGACGCTGCTCGTCATTTGGGTGCTGATGTGGGTGCGCTGGACCTTCCCCCGTCTCCGCATCGACCATATCCTGGTACTCGAATGGAAATACCTCATGCCGCTCATGCTCATCACGCTTGTCGTCATGACAGCTTGCGTGGCATTGGGCCTGACGTTCTAACTTTCACGGATCATTAACGTAAACAAAAAACATTCATCAAATATGTCTGAATCATATTTTGGCGGTATTAAGGACGCTGTCAAGACATTGGCTACTGGTCTGAAAGTGACCATGAAGGAATACTTCACGCCCAAGTCGACAGAGCAGTATCCCGAAAACCGGAAGACCACGTTGCACGTGAGCCCTCGCCACCGTGGCCGCCTCGTGTTCAGCCGTGTGGAAAGTCTCGACGACCCGCAGGCACAAAAGCGGGGCTTGAAGGTGGGCGACTACAAGTGCACCGCCTGCACGATGTGCGAGAAAGCATGTCCCAACGACACCATCAAGATCGTGTCTCACATGGAAACCGACGAGGAAACGGGCAAGAAACGCAAGGTGCTCGACGATTACATCTATGATCTGGGCGACTGCATGTTCTGCCAGCTCTGTGTCAACGCATGTAACTTCGATGCCATCCATTTCACCAACGACTTCGAGAATGCGGTGTTCGACCGCTCCCAGCTCGTGCTCCATCTCGACAAGGAGGTCTACCAGGGCGGCTCGCTGCCCAACCTCATCGACGGCGGCGCACCCCTCGTCATCGGAGAGTTTAACACTAAAACCAAGTAAACGACTATGGCAAGTTTAGCGCATATCATTATTTTCACCATCTTAGCCGTAGTCATCCTTGGCTCAGCTATCCTGTCGGTGATGACCAAGAGTATCATGCGGGCAGCTACATTCTTGCTGTTTGTGCTCTTCGCTATCGCTGGCGTCTATTTCATGTTGGGTTATACCTACCTCGGCGCAGCGCAGATTTCCGTCTACGCCGGAGGCATCACGGTGCTCTATGTTTTCGCCATCCAACTGGTAAGCAAGCGCACCCTGCAGGGCCTCACCGAGCGCCTCAAGGGCTCGCGCCTCATCAGCGGTGCCCTCATCACACTCGTCGGACTGGTCGTCGTGGGCCTCGTGTTGCTCAAGAACCAGTTTGTGGAGCAGGCTGTAGCCGGCCCCATCACCGAGTATGACATGAGTAAGGTGGCACACGCCATCGTAGGCTCGGGTAAGTATCAGTATGTTCTGCCGTTCGAGTTCATTTCAGTGTTTCTGCTGGCCTGCATCATCGGCGGTGTGTTAATCGCAAGAAAGGAGGACAAGAAATGATTCCTGTAGAGTGTTATCTGGTGCTCAGCACCCTGTTGTTCTTTATCGGTGTCTTTGGCTTTGTCACACGCCGTAATCTTGTGGCCATGCTGATTTCCATCGAGCTTGTGCTCAACTCCGTGGACCTCAATTTCGCTGTGTTCAACCGCATCCTCTTCCCCGGACAGCTCGAAGGCATGTTCTTTACGCTGTTCTCTATCGGAGTGGCTGCTGCTGAGACGGCGGTGGCACTGGCCATCATCATTAACGTTTACCGCAACTGTCACAGTGATCAGGTGAACAGTATTGAAAACATGAAATTCTAAATTGCACAATGGAACACTATAGTTATTCATTTTTGATACTTCTTCTACCGTTCCTCAGCTTCCTGGTCCTGGGACTGCTCGGCATGAAGATGAAGAAGCCTGTTGCCGGTGCCATTGGCACGGCGGTGCTGGGTGTGCTGTGGTGCATGAGCCTCTACACGGCCTACCACTATTTCTTTGCTGAAGGACGCGGTGCCGACGGACTCTATCCCACGGTGACGGTGTTCAACTTCACGTGGATGAAGTTCACAGAGCTGTTGACCTTCAACATCGGCTTCCGTCTCACGCCCATGAGCGTGATGATGCTCATCGTCATCACCACGGTATCCTTCATGGTGCACATCTATTCGTTCGGCTATATGGCCGAGCGCGACGAGAACTACAAGAAGGAAGGCTATGAGCACGGCTTCCAGCGTTTCTACGCTTACCTGAGCCTCTTCACCATGTCGATGCTCGGTCTGGTGGTCGCCACCAACATCTTCCAGATGTATCTCTTCTGGGAGCTCGTGGGTGTCTGCTCTTACCTGCTCATCGGCTTCTACTATCCCAAGCACGCTGCCGTGCACGCTTCCAAGAAGGCTTTCATCGTGACTCGTTTCGCCGACCTGTTCTTCCTCATCGGTATCCTGTTCTACAGCTACTATGTGGGAACGTTCAATTTCGATCTGTCGGCCGACTCCACGTTGGTCGCCAAGCTGCCGGGAGCTGCCGTGTACCTGCCCATGTCGCTCTTCCTGATGTTCATCGGCGGTGCCGGTAAGTCGGCCATGTTCCCCCTGCACATCTGGCTGCCCGACGCCATGGAAGGCCCGACGCCTGTGTCGGCCCTTATCCACGCTGCCACGATGGTCGTGGCTGGTGTCTACCAGGTGGCTGCGCTGATGCCTATCTGGGTGGCTTATGCACCCAACACGCTCCATTACATTGCTTACATCGCCGCCTTCACGGCGTTCTATGCTGCTGCCGTGGCCTGCTGCCAGCGCGACATCAAGCGCGGCTTGGCATTCTCCACCATCTCGCAGATTGCCTACATGCTCACCGCCCTGGGCGTGGTGACAGCCATGGAGGGCGAAGGCAGTGTCGGTTACATGGCTTCCCTGTTCCACTTGTTCACACACGCCATGTTCAAGGCCCTGCTCTTCCTTTGCTCCGGTGCCATCATTGTTATCATCGGTTCCAACTTCAAGGAGTATATGGGCGGCCTGCACAAGTACATGCCTATCACCAACATCTGCTTCCTTGTCGGAACGATTGCCATCAGCGGCTTCTGGCCATTGGCCGGTTTCTTCTCGAAGGATGAAATCGTGGACGCTTGCTTCCACTTCTCGCCCTATCTGGGTTGGTTTATGACCTTGGTAAGCGGCATGACGGCTTTCTATATGTTCCGGCTTTATTATGTCATCTTCTGGGGCAACAGTTACTATGAGCAAGATCCCGACCATCGCCGCAAACCGGCTGAGGTGCCCTTCGTGATGTGGGGACCGCTGGTCTTCTTGTCTATCATCAGCATTGTTGCCGGCTGGATTCCTTTCGGCCATTTCATCACCCTCGACGGCAAAGCCGAGGAGATTGCATTGCAGCATTTCCAGTTCGGCACCACAGCCTGGTGCTCGCTGGCCGTTGCCTGCATCGGCTTCGCACTGGCCACTTACATGTATGCACCCAAGCACAATCCGCTGCCCGACAAGCTGGCCAAGGCCATGCCTGGCTTGCACAAGGCTGCCCTCAACCGTTTCTACATCGACGACGCATGGCAGTTCTTCACGCACAAGATTGTCTTTGCCTGCTTCTCCGTGCCTATCGCTTGGTTTGACCGTCATGTCATCGACGGCATGTTCAACTTCTCGGCATGGGCTACGCAGGAAGGTGGCGAGGCTATCCGTCCTTGGCAGAGCGGCGATGTGCGCCAGTATGCTGTCTGGTTCCTCACGGGCTCAGTGGCATTGACGCTGGTCTTGCTGTGCATTTAAAATAACATCCCAACACCAAACAACTAAAAGAAAATGACATTCTTAACACTTTTCGTCGTTATTCCCGTCCTGATGTTGGTGTGCCTTTGGCTGGCACGCAACGACAGTCAGGTGCGTGGCGTGATGGTGGTTGGCTCCACGGCATTGCTCGCGCTTTCCATCTACCTCGTCTTCGCGTTCGTTCACGCCCGTGAGACGATGCCCGCCGATCAGAATCCATTCCTCTTCGGTGCGGCCATACCTTGGTTTGAGCCCCTCAATATCTATTATAGGACTGGCGTTGACGGCATCTCGGTAGTCATGTTGCTGCTGAGCTCCATCATCGTCTTCACCGGTACGTTTGCCAGTTGGCAGCAGCACCCCATGCAGAAGGAGTATTTCCTTTGGTTCACCCTGCTGTCTATTGGCGTGTACGGTTTCTTCATCTCGGTAGACCTGTTCACCATGTTCATGTTCTACGAGGTGGCTCTTATCCCTATGTATCTTCTTATCGGAGTATGGGGTACAGGCCCGAAGGAGTATTCGGCCATGAAGTTGACCTTGATGCTGATGGGTGGTTCAGCCCTTCTCATCATCGGTATCCTTGGCATCTATTTCTTCAACGGCCAGTATAGCCATGTCTACACCATGAGCGTCGTTGAGATAGCCCAGCTCCATGCCATCCCTGCTTTCATCCAGAAGATTTTCTTCCCGTTCATCTTCATCGGCTTCGGCATTCTCGGTGCCCTGTTCCCTTTCCACACATGGTCTCCCGATGGTCATGCTTCGGCCCCGACGGCCGTGTCCATGCTCCATGCCGGCGTGCTGATGAAACTTGGAGGTTATGGCTGCTTCCGTGTGGCCATGTATCTGCTGCCTGAGGCCGCCCAGCAGTTGTCGTGGATCTTCCTGATCCTCACCACCATCTCCGTGGTCTATGGTGCCCTCTCGGCTTGCGTGCAGACAGACCTGAAGTACATCAATGCTTATTCTTCGGTCTCCCACTGCGGTATGGTGCTCTTCGCACTCTGCATGATGACGCAGACGGCTTGCACGGGTGCCATCCTTCAGATGCTTTCCCACGGTCTCATGACAGCTCTCTTCTTCGCAGTCATCGGCATGATCTATCACCGTGCAGGCACGCGTGATGTCCGCAAGCTCGGTGGCTTGATGAAGGTGGTTCCTTTCCTTGCTGTGGGTTATGTCATCGCTGGTCTGGCCAACCTCGGCCTTCCCGGTTTCTCCGGCTTTGTGGCTGAGATGAACATTTTCGTCGGATCGTTTGAGGTCAATGACACCTTCCACCGTGCTTGCACAATCATTGCATGCACATCGATTGTCATCACGGCGGTCTATATCCTCCGTGTGGTCGGCAAGATCTGTTTCCAGCAAGTGGCCAGTGCCGACCTGCTGAAGCTGACCGACGCCACATGGGATGAGCGCCTTGCTGTCGGTGGCCTGATCCTCTGCGTTGCCGGCCTTGGCTTGGCACCGCTATGGGCACAGGACATCATCAACGATGCCGTTGCTCCGATGATTCATCACATCATGGGTACGGGCGTTGTTGCAGGTATGTAATGTATCAATTTTAAAATTTGAATATAACAATTATGAATATAGATTATAGTCAGTTTTTAAACATGATCCCTGAGGTGACCCTTATGGCCATCTTGCTGATTGTGTTCATTGCAGACCTGTTCACGGCCAAAAAGCCCGGTGAGGACAAGACGCGCGCCTGGTTCAATCCCTTCGTGTGTGTGCTGATGCTCGCCCATATCATGATCAATATCTGGCCGACAGCCAGCATGGACGCTTTTGGCGGCATGTATGCTACGAGTGCCAGCGTGGGTGTGATCAAGACCATCCTTGCCTTCAGTGTGCTCATCGTGTTCATTCAGTCGCGCGAGTGGCTGCAGAGACCCGACACCGATTTCAAGGAAGGCGAGTTCTATGAGTTGGTTATTGCCACGCTGCTTGGTATGAACATGATGGTCTCGGCCAACCATTTCCTGCTCTTCTTCCTGGGCTTGGAGATGGCATCGGTGCCAATGGCCTGTCTTGTGGCATTCGACAAGTATCGCCACAACTCCGCCGAGGCTGGTGCCAAGTTTATCTTGACCGCCACGTTCTCCAGCGGCGTCATGCTCTATGGCATCAGTTTTCTCTATGCCGCCACGGGCACGCTCTATTTCGATGACGTGATGACCCGCATTTCCGCTTCACCGCTCTGCATCATGGGCATGGTGTTCTTCTTCAGCGGCTTGGGCTTCAAGATTTCATTGGTTCCGTTCCATTTCTGGACGGCCGACACCTATCAGGGTGCCCCCACCACCGTGTCGGGCTATCTCAGCGTCACCTCCAAGGGTGCTGCAGCCTTTGCGTTGTGCGCCATTCTGATGAAGGTCTTCTCTCCTGTCGTGGTCTATTGGCAGGTCATGCTGATGGTAGTCATCGTACTGTCTATCACCATCGGTAACCTGTTTGCCATCCACCAGAAGAACCTGAAGCGTTTCATGGCTTTCAGCTCCATCTCGCAGGCGGGCTACATCATGCTGGCTGTGGTGGGCAATTCGGCTATGAGCGTCACGGCCCTGTCCTTCTATGTGCTGATATATGTTGTGGCCAACTTGGCCGTCTTCACCATCATCTCTGCCGTCGAGGAGCACAATGGCGGCGAGGTCAATATGGATGCCTACAACGGCTTTTACAAGACCAATCCTCGTCTGGCTTTCCTGATGACGCTGGCTTTGTTCTCGCTGGGCGGCATTCCTCCTTTTGCCGGCATGTTCTCGAAGTTCTTCGTGTTCATGGCTGCAGCAAATGGCGCACAGGTCACTACGACCATTGGTGCCACGATCTATGTGGTGGTGTTCATCGCGTTGGTCAATACGGTGCTGTCGCTCTACTACTATCTGCTCATCGTGAAGGCCATGTTCATTCGCGAGAACGAGAACCCGCTTCCAACTTTCAAGAGCCATGTCAACACGAAGCTCGCCCTGGCTGTCTGCACGCTGGGAGTAGTGGCTTTCGGTGTTTGCAGTTTCGTCTACAACTGGATCAATGCTGCAGCAGCGCTGTAAGTTCGCTGGGATATCTTCATATAATAAAGGGCCGCACGGACAATGGTGTCCATGCGGCCCTTTTTCGAAGTATATTTTTCAAGTTTTGGCTTTGGTTGTTATGCCCCATAAAATTGGAAAAGGAGGCAGTTATGGAATACTACGTGAACCGATGCTGGCTGAACAATGTCTGCGTGAACCGCGGGCTGAAAGCCCAGCAATTACCTAGCCCAGGGCAAGCGA
>CAVIOP010000063.1:0-14517 GCA_963644485.1 bacterium
GGGGCAGAAACGGGTTGCGGCGTATCTGCAGAAATTCCTTTTGTATGAGATATTTTAGTGTCATTACAGTCTCTTCTTGAAGTTTAGGAGGGCGAGGGTGAGTAGTAGTGTTGCCATGCCGGAAAGCACGGTAATTTCCTCTGTCACCTTGTCGATGCCAACGCCCATGATCATCAGTTTGCGTATGGCCGAGATGTAGTAGCGCGGCGGCAGTATGGTGGAGACATATTGCAGAATCTTCGGCATGCTTTCGATGGGGAACATCATGCCGCTGAGCAGGATGCACGGCAGCATGAGCATCATGGCCGAGGCGAGCAGAGCCACGAGTTGCGTCTTGGCCACGGTGCTTATCAGCATACCGAGCGAGAGCGCCACGGTGATGTAGATGCCCGAGACGAGGAATATCCAACCGAGACTACCGGCGATGGGCACGTCGAGGATGAAATGGGCGATGCCGAGTATGAAGCACAAGATAAAGAACGCCAGCACCAGATAGGGCACTACCTTGGCGATGATAATCATCAGCGGACGCACTGGGCTCACCAGCAGCACCTCCATGGTGCCGCGCTCCTTCTCTCTCACGATGCTTATCGACGTCATCATGGCGCAGATGAGCATCAGCAGCATGCCCATGATGCCCGGCACGAAGTTGTAGCAACTGCGCATCTGTGGGTTGAAGAGCAGCGCCTGTCGCAATGGCGAAACGGTACGGCCCCCTTTCAGTATCTCTGTGGCATAGCGGCTGTACATCTGCGCCATGTTGGGGTCGGCCCCGTCGGTGATGATCTGCACGCCGGCATGCTTGGCTGCATAGTCACTTGCGAACACCACCGCCATGTCGGCCTTTTGACTACGGATGAGCCGTTCGGCCTCGGCAGGCGTACCCACCTTGTAGACGATGTCGAAGTATTCGTTGGCGCCGAGACGTGTGATGGCCTGCTGCGTCTCGTGATCCACAGACGAAGTGACCACCACCGTGCGCACGTTCTTCACGTCGGTGGAGATGGCGAAACCGAAGATAAGCATCATCACTATCGGCATGCCGAAGAGGATGAGCATCGTGCGGCGGTCGCGCAGGATGTGGCGGGTCTCCTTTATGATGAATGAGATGAATGGTCGCATAGATTATTGTCTTGTTGAAGTGCGTGCCAATCGTGTGAAAACATGGTCCATGTCGGGTTCGCCGAGCGACTGTTTCAGTTCGTCGGGCGTACCCATGGCCCGTATCTTGCCGTCCACCATGATGGAGATGCGGTCGCAGTATTCCGCCTCATCCATGTAGTGAGTGGTGACGAAGACGGTGATGCCGCGATCGGCGGCAGCGTAGATGAGTTCCCAAAACTGTCGCCGGGTGGCAGGGTCTACGCCGCCGGTTGGCTCGTCGAGGAAGACTATCTCCGGTTCATGGAAGATGCTGACCGAGAATGCCAACTTCTGTTTCCACCCCAACGGCAGACTGCCTACGATGTCGTCAGCATGCCCTGCGAAGTCCAACTGGTCAAGTAGGGCGGTGGTTTTCGTCTTTATGTCCCGTTCCTTCATCCCGTATATTCCAGCGAAGAGACGTATGTTCTCGCGTACGGTGAGGTCTTCGTACAGTGCAAACTTCTGGCTCATGTATCCTATGTGCTTCTTGATCTGCTCATATTCGGTCGTAATGTCACAACCGGCCACACGTCCTGTACCGCTCGTTGGAGCGTTGAGGCCAGTGAGTATGTGCATTGCCGTGGTCTTTCCAGCCCCGTTGGCGCCGAGGAATCCGAACACCTCACCGCGCCGGACACAGAACGAAATGTCGTCCACGGCACGGAACGTTCCGAAAGCCTTCACGAGGTGTTCCACTTCAATGACGTTCTCACTGTGCGCATTCGCCTTTGGGCGTTGCATGCCTTCTGGACAGAACACGTCCTTGAAGCGTGCGAGTATCTCGTCTGGCATGCCGATGCCCATCAGCGTGCCCTCGTTGAGAAAGGCCACGCGGTCGCAGCAGTGTATCTCGTCGAGATAGGGAGTGGCAGCGATGATGGTGATGCCGCGGCTGCGCAGCGAGGCGAGCATGGCCCAGAACTCTTTGCGGCTCACGGGGTCGACACCCGTGGTGGGTTCGTCGAGCAGCAGCACTTTGGGTTGGTGGATGAGGGCGCAGGAGAGGGCCAGCTTCTGCTTCATACCGCCCGACAAGGCTCCGGCACGCCGCTTCTTGAAGGGTTCTATCTGGCTGTAGATGGCCTTCACCAGTTCGTAACCCTCGGCCACGGTAGTGCCGAAGAGTTCGGCAAAGAACGTGAGGTTCTCCTCCACCGACAGATCCTGATAGAGCGAGAACCTGCCGGGCATGTAGCCCACGCAGCGGCGTATCTCCTTCATGCCCTTCACTACGTCGAAGCCGCTGACGGTGGCCTCGCCCCGGTCGGCCAGTATCAGTGTGGCGAGGATGCGGAACAGTGAGGTCTTGCCGGCACCGTCGGGACCGATGAGGCCGAATATCTCACCCTCCTTCACGTCGAACGAGACATCGCGCAGTGCCTGTACCTTGCCGTACCGCTTGCTGACATTTCTGACTTCAATGGCAACGTGTTCCATACACTATGGTCAAAGTTTCACTTCTCCGTACATACCTATCTTGATGTAGCCGTCGTTCTTCACGGCTATCTTCACGGCATACACAAGGTCGGCGCGCTCGTCATCCGTGAGGATGGTCTTCGGTGTAAATTCAGACTTGGCCGAGATCCATGTCACCTTGCCTGCGTATTCTTTGCGCTCGCCATTGCCGTAGTCGGCCAGCACCTTGACGGCCTGTCCGATCTTGATGTTCTTCAACTGTGCCGTTGTCACATAGGCACGAAGGTACATGTTGTCGGTATCGGCCATCTTGAACAGAGGTTTGCCTATGGCGGCAAACTCGCCGCGCTCCATATATTTGTCGAGTACGGTACCTGTGATGGGGGCCGAGACATGACACTTGCGCAGTTCGTCGGCCACCTGCAACCGTTGCACGTCAGCCGTGCCCATCTGGGCGTTGAGGCTGTTGGTGGAGGTGGTCAGCGATGACTGCAGGGCAGCCAACTGCCGCTCCAGGACCTTCACCTGACTCTCGGCGTCCTCCAGCATCTTGCGGTTGGCGGCACCGTCCTTCACCAGTCCGGCGAAGCGCTGCTGCTCCTGCCGTGCTTTGGTCAGTTGCTGCTGCACGGCTGCTATCTGTTTGCTTTGGTCGGGACGTTGCGAGGCGTACACCAGTTTGGTGGCACCCACTTGTCGCGCTTTCAGATAGAGTTGGGTAGTGTCTATCAGCGCCACCTGCTGTCCTGTCGTCACGCGGTCGCCCTCATTGATGTCGAAAGCCAGCAACCGGCCATTCTGTTCGGCCGACACCGTTATCTCGGTAGCCTCGAAGGTTCCGGTGGCATCATACTCCTTGTCGTTGCCAGTGCAGGCCGCAAGCACTGCGCAGAGTGCTGTTACTGCCCATGTATTCAGTTTCTTCATTGTCATAGTGTATTTTATTTGCCGTTGATATTCTTGAGTTGATAGAGCGCTTCGAGCAGTTGTATTTCGTGTATGGCCCGTTGCCCCCGAGCCTGGTTTACCGCATTGATGTCGCGTACCAGTTCGTTGACACTCTCCGTCCCAGCCGCCACTTTGCGGTCGGCCATGCTGCGGATGTTTTCCCGCAACCGTACAATCTCGTCGTCGCTTGTCAGTTGCTTGCGCAAGGCGGCGATATTGCCGTCGGTCTCTTCCCGTTGCAGCCGGTTTTGGAAGAGGAACGTCTGCCGTTGCACATCGTTCTGTTGCCGTTGCACTTCCAGTTTTTTGAGATCATTCTTGCGGGTATACAGGGCACCGATGTTCCACGATACCGACAGACCACCCAATAGCATACCGGAGTTGATCATGTCAGACACCTTGGTGTGCAGCAGTCCTACGCCTAAGAATCCTATAGTAGGGCGCAGGGCCGCATTGAGTTTCTGGCGTTGTGCGTCCAGCAGATGGTCTTGTGAGGAGAAGAGCGTCATCTCGGGGCGGAGCGAGTCACCGTCATTGTCAGCCGTTGTCATGGCGGGTTTTTCCAGTACGGTCTCGCTGCCGAGATCCTTGCCGATAAATGTGCCGAGCATCTTCAGGTAGGCAGCGCATGTGGTCTCGTAGGCATCGTGCTGTTGGCGGGCCTTGAGCAGTTCTACCTGCAGGGCATCCCTGTCGGTCTGGTTGGCGATGCCGCCACGCATCATCTCCTCCACGGTCTTGATGCTGACCTGCAGGTCTTGCTGCAGCAGGTCGTTCTGCTTCAGTTGTTCGCGGATGAGCAGTACGCCGAAGAAGAGATTTTGCGTACGCGTTTTGATGCTATAAAGGGTGACATCCGTCTGTCGCGCCTCTACTTCAGATTTTGCTGCGATGGCTTTCTTGCCGGCAGCAATCTGTCCGCCGTCGTACACTGTCTGCTGTAGGGTCACATTGCCGCTGACGATATAGTTCTTCGTGCTGATGCCCATCTGAGCGATACGGCTATCCGTGTTGAGGATGTCCGTAAAACCATATCCGCCCGCCTGCAGGGAGATCTTAGGCAACCATCCCTTGCCCGCATTGTCCAGGTCGTAGTCCCTTGTCGCTGCTATGAGATCATACTGCTTGATGGCGGGATAGTTTTCCCGCGCCAACTGCGTACACTCCTCAAGCGTCAGAGCATGGGCGGCAGCCAGCATGCTGCTCATGGCCCATAGCATTGATAACAATCGTTTTTTCATCATTTGGTTGGTTCTTGCAATTCGGGTGCAAAGTTATAGACTATTTCCCGTCGGGGCGTTACTCATTGTGAGTATAGAATGTTCTTTTTGTACTATTTCTGTCCCCGTAGATGCTGATATTCGTCCGATTCATTATCTTTGCATGCAAATAAACGTAAAGATATGGTGCAAGTTCCTTCTTCTCCCCAAAAACTCAACATGCGCAAGATGTACAATGCTTTCATCAAGACGTGTGGCTTTAGAACGAAACATATGTATTTTGCTGACAGTCTCGGTATCGTGCTGGATGCAGTAGGCATCTTGAGCCCATTCATGTTTGATGGACAAGGACCGTATCTCATTGAGGACTACCGACTCGTGCTTTGCAAGAAGGGCAGCCTACGTACCATTGTCAATCTTCAGGAGGTCACGATTGGGGAAGGGATGATGGCGATTGTTGTTCCGGGTTCTATTGTAGAACCGATATCGGCGAGCGACGATTTCACCGTGACAGGCATCGGCGTGTCAGAAGAACGCATGCGTATGGCCCACAACGGACAGTGGCCCGAATTGCTCAGCGGCAAACAGAAGACCTCCTTCATCCGGCCCACAGACGAGGAGAGGCGCTTAGCCGACCAGTTGTTTGTCGCCATGTGGAATCTCATCCATGGAACAATGGTCAGCAAGCCGACGGTAGACCATATGGTGAGTGTCATCACGTATGCTTTCAGCGACATTTTCCATCGTCATGTTCCTGAGGGCGACGGTTTTACGGCAAATCCCTGTAGCCGCCAGCACGAACTGTTCCAAAACTTCATCAATCTCATCAATGAGCACTGCCGCAGCGAACGCCAACTCGACTTCTATGCCGACCGCCTGTGCATCACCAAGCGCTACCTCGGTACCATTGTGCACGAGGTGAGTGGCATCACGGCCAAGGAATGGATTGACCGTGCCGTTGTCACCGCTGCAAAGTTGATGCTGAGGCATACCGATATGTCTGTGGCTCAGATTGCAGACGAACTGCATTTCCCCACCGACTCTTTCTTCTGCAAATATTTCCGCCGCCTTACGGGCTGTACGCCGTCGGAATGGCGTACGGACAGTTTATCGGGCGCTAATAAATAAAACGTGAGATAAATTTATAATATGCAGGGCTGAAAATGCGTGGCTTCCGTCGAAAAGCCACAAAACGCAATGGTGCAACACTTGCGCCACGCTAAAACAAGACAGCGTAATGAGCCGTTTTTTAAGGAAATAAAATACTCGGGTATTTGTAGGAGTGCTCGGTTGCAGACCTGGTGTGCGGGTATGGGGAAGCCTATTTCTTGAACTTCCGGTATAGTTTCCAGCCCAAAATCATAGCATCCAGCATGCCCGTCCCCATGTTCAATAGGCTGTTGAAACGTTTGGCAGGGGTGGCCTTTCCGTTGAGAGCCTCGGGCTTTTGGAAGAGCGACCGCCATTCGTTGCCCAATTTGTTGCTGTCCTTTTGTATTTCGGTTCGCAACATGGCCTTGCGCAACTGTATTTCCTCGATAGTGGTATAGGATGTCGGTGTCATGGGTGGTAACGGTTATGGACGAAGAATTATTTGCTGAGAAGTATGGAGGCCAAAAACTTGACAAGAGGTTTCACAATCCACTGCTTGCGGAAGGCAAGAAACAACAAAAGCAAAACAAAATACGCACCGGCAACAATAAGAAATCCCATAGGCTCGCCCACCCATGTGGCTAGTGCGATGGCTGCTGCAAAGCTCAGGTAGATGAGCATCAGCACGATGAGCAGCGAGACGATGAGCGTCATGGTGATGGCCGTCAGCAAGCGTACGGTCTTCTCTACAACGTCGAGCCGCATGTATTCCCCCTGCAGCGCAGCGTAGTGCTTCAACGTCTCCACCAGTTGGCCGATGGTCTCAATGTTCTTGTCGTTCGAAAACATAAATTGTCTTGAAAAAAGCGTGAATGGGTTGAAAGGATTGTCGCCCTTGCGGATACGCCAAACGACACAGTGTGCGGAAAGCCGATGCCTTCGCATATCGTAGTGTACTGTGCCCCTTGGCGCATCGGCAGGTCGGCAAGCGTTATTCGGCTGTGCTTGCCACTGCGTCCTTGATGTCGTCTACAAGATCTTCTGTCTGCTTGCGGTTGAGCTTGATGTCGTGCTTCTTGCAGAAGTCGTCCACAGCGTCAGAAATCTTTGTGCGGGTGTCAGAGCCCTTCTCGGGGGCCAGGAGCAAACCTAAGGCTGCACCTGCGATGGCGCCACCCAGAAATGCGCCGATGTAACCGATTGTCTTCATAAGCGTATCGTTTAATGTTAAATAGTTGTCCGTTGCGAATGGTTGTCATTCGTAGTTGCAAATATAGGCATTCTCCCACAAAAATAGCACCGGAGAAAGGATATTTTTTGTTAAATAGTCTCTATTTTGCCGATTTAACAAACTTTATGTAGCATTGCGCTCCGTGTCTTTGGAATATTTTGTAATTTCGCAAATCAAAGGAACAAAGGTTTCCGTTGCTGCATCGCAAACAATCGTTAAGTCACATGGAAGATGTGAATCGTATATTTGGGTCTTGGATTAGGTCTTCACGCGGGTGAAGAGCAAGTTGGGCGCATTTTGCAAATGGCGGGCAGTGAGCTATGAATATAAACTTTACTAACATTTATAATATTATAAAGTATGAAGAAATATATGGTTTTGGGTGCCGCTTTCTGTGTGGCTTTCGCTTTCACGGGTTGTAAATCACAGGAAAGTGCCTACAAGAAAGTGTGGGAAAAGGCCCAGGCTCAGGAAGAGAAGAACCGTGAGCAGGCTCCTGTTCAGGAGACGGCACCTGTCGTCACACCGCTTGTGGAAAAGTCGGCCGACCAGACCACGGTCACCAATGTAGACAACGCCACAGTGCGTACAGAGGATGTGACCGTGGTGAGTGGTGCTGGTCTGAAGGCTTATAGCGTTGTTGTCGGCTCGTTCTCGCTCAAGGCCAACGCCGAGGGCATGCAGAACACGCTCAAGCAGGGCGGCTACGATGCGCAGATTGCCTATAACTCAAGCATCAACATGTATCGCGTGGTTGCCTCGACCTACGCCGACAAGGCCAGTGCTGTGCAGAGCCGTGACGCCATCCGTGGCAGTAAGTTCAACCCCAAGAGCGACGCTTGGTTGCTCTTCAAGAAGTAATAGTGAGGGTTGCCCGTTCCTTCTGGAACGAGTGCCAGAGAAGCATCCATGCCGCGCATTCTCTCCATAGACTATGGCAAGAAACGCACGGGGCTGGCGGTGACCGACCCCCTGCAGATCATTGCCAACGGACTGACAACGGTAGAGACCAAGAATCTGTTCGACTTCCTCTCGCAATATGTGAAAAAAGAGGAGGTCGAACGGATTGTCGTCGGCAAGCCGACGCAACCCAATGGCCAGCCATCTGAAAACCTGGCCAGGGTAGAGAATTTCGTCAACCGCTGGCGAAAGGCCTGTCCGGATATCCCCGTCGAGTATTATGATGAACGTTTCACTTCCGTCCTTGCCCATCGCGCCATGATTGACGGCGGAGTGAAGAAGAAGGAACGGCGCGAAAATAAAGGTCTTGTCGATGAGATTTCGGCAACGATCATACTTCAGGATTACATGAATTCCAAGAGATGATATTACCCATTTACACTTATGGACAACCCGTCTTGAGAAAGGTTGCCCAAGATGTTGCAGTGGACGAACCCACGCTCAAGACGTTTATTGCCGACATGTTCGAGACCCTCGATGCCTCTGAGGGTGTGGGGCTTGCCGCGCCGCAGGTTGGTAAGGCCCTGCGTGTCGTGGTCATTGACCTCGATGTGCTGAAGGACGATATGCCCGAATATGCCGGTTTCCGCCATGCTTATGTCAACGCCCACATCGTGGAGTACGACGATTCGAAGAAGGAGTCGTTGGACGAGGGTTGTCTGTCCATCCCCGGACTCCACGAGAGTGTCACGCGCCCCACACGCATCCATGTGACTTACCTTGATGAGGACCTCGCTCCACATGACGAGTGGGTGGACGGCTATCTGGCCCGTGTCATGCAGCACGAGTTTGACCACCTGGAGGGCGTTATGTATGTTGACCGTCTGTCAGCGTTCCGTAAGCAGATGATCAACGGTAAGTTGCGTGCTATAGCCCAGGGTAAGTTCCGTTGTTCTTACCGTGTGAAGCCTTCTAGGCGCTAACGCCCCGTCGGCCAGACTGTTAAGACGAAGTAGCCATGAAGCGCACGATAGTCCCCATGCTCTTGGCCCTGCTACTGTGTGGCACGGCCAAGGCGCAATATAATGTGGATCGCTTGATCACCAGCGGTGAGGTGGCGTTGCACTATGAAGACTATGTGCTCTCGATACAGTATTTTAATAAGGTGCTGGCTCTCAAGCCATATCTTTGGTTGCCATGGTACGACCGTGCCACGGCCAAATATTATTTGGAGGACTTTGTGGGTGCCGAGCAGGATGCCTCCAAAGCCATTTCCCTCAATCCCTACATCGAACAGTTGTTTGACCTGCGCGCCATCTCCCGAATCCGGCAGGAGAAGTATGATGAAGCCATTGCTGATTATGGGCGCGCCATCAAACTCAATCCCAACGTGTCAAGTTTTTGGCTCAACCGTGCCATTTGCCGCTACAACGCCAAGGATTATGACCAGGCGCTGCTGGATGCAGACACCATCATTTCAAAGTGGTCGAAGACAGCCACGGCCTATTCGCTGAAGGCCGAGATTTACCTGGAGAAGAAGGATACTACTACGGCTGACCAATGGCTCAGCAGCAGTCTGCAGCAAGACCCCTACAATGCCGATGCGTGGGTCACGCGTTCGCTTATCGCTCTGAACCGTCGCCAGTGGCACGTGGCCGACTCCTGTCTTACCGAGGTAATTCATCTGCGCCCCAAGGTGGCGAGCAACTATGTGAACCGTGCACTGGCACGCCTCAACGTGAATAACCTCCGGGGAGCCATAGCTGACTATGATATGGCCGTCGACCTTGACCCCAACAACTTTCTTGCCCACTATAACCGAGGACTGCTCAGAGTGCAGTTGGGCGACGATAACCGCGCCATCAGCGACTTCGACTTCGTCATCAAGATGGAGCCACAGAACTTCATGGCCATCTACAACCGCGCTTTGCTCCACGACAAGGTGGGCAATCTGCGTGCAGCCATCAGTGACTATACCCGTGTCATCGAGCAGTTCCCCAATTTCTGGGCGGGGCTTAACCTGCGTGCCCGTGCCTACCGCAAGCTGGGCATGACGGCCAAGGCCGAGCTCGACGAGTTTCGCGTCTTCAAGGCGCAGATGGACAAGCATGTCGGCATACAGCAGCGCTGGAGCCGGTCGAAATTGCAGAATGTGCGCAAACGGTCGGAAGTGGACCTGAGTAAATATAACGACATCGTGGTGGAAGACAAGCCGCGCGTGGAGCATGAGTACAACAGCGACTATCGTGGAGCCGTGCAGAACCGTGATGTGGAGGTCGACTTCCTGCCCATGTTCCAGTTGTCCTACTTCACCTATGGCAATGGTGTGCACGATTACCAGGCCTATGAAACCAGTGTCGACCAGTTCAACCGCACACGGGAGCCGTTGCGCAAGTTGCATGTGACCTGCAACCAGGGACACGAAAAACTGACCGATGCCCAGTCGCGCGAGACTTTCCAGCTTATCGATGCGCTCACGGCGGGAATCAGCGAGGAAACTGGTCGTTTGGAACGTGCTGCTCTGCTTTTGCAGCGTGCCGTGGCTTATGCAGAAGCGCAGAACTATGCCGACGCTATTGCCGATCTCGACGACTATCTCGCCGTGGACACTGCATTGACCATCGGCCGTTGGGAACGGGCAGTCTGCCAGACGATGCTCAACAGTTATGACGCCTCGCGCGGACAGAATGTCAGCATGAAGGCTGCACAGGTGGAGGGTGATTTTGCCGAGGCCATCAAGGCTTCACCTACCAATGCCTACCTATTCTATAACCGGGGAACGCTCTTTGCGGCTGCCAAGAACTATTCGCGAGCCATCGATGACTATTCGCGTGCCATCGAGATAGACCCTCGCTTTGCGGAGGCTTATTTCAATCGGGGACTGGCACGCTGCTATTCGGGCGACATGAAGGAGGGGCTGCGCGACCTTAGCAAGGCGGGCGAGCTGGGCATCTACAATGCTTACTCTGTCGGTAAGCAGCTTTCTCGCAAGAAGTGACCTTTGGAGGCGGCTGCCAGGACGCCCGCCGTTTTCATCCATTCTTTATGTTGAGGTACCGGATGTGCACCGTGACTAACACACACGTCGCTTCTGGCTTTTCCCTGAATGGCATCTGTGCACATGCCCAGACCTGTCGGGTAGAGGGTGTGGATGGTTGGAAGCTTTGGTTTATTCGAGCCTTCCGCCACAGGCATTGGCACGAAGCGAAGTTCTGATAAAGTCTTGAAAATAAAATGAGAATTGTTGTCGTGTTAGGAAAATATGTATTACTTTTGCGGTGATTTAAATAAAACTAATTTGTATCATGGTTAAAATCACATTCCCGGATGGTTCTGTGCGTGAATACGAGCAGGGCGTAACCGGATTTCAAATCGCTGAGAGCATCTCGCCGGCTCTCGCCCGTGACGTTGTATGTTGCGGGATCAATGGTGAGACAACCGAGTTGAACCGTCCCATTAACGAGGACAGCGCCATTCAGCTTTATAAGTTTGATGACGAAGAGGGGAAACATACCTTCTGGCACACCTCAGCCCACCTTCTGGCCGAGGCACTGCAGGAGCTCTATCCTGGCGTACAGTTTGGCTTCGGACCTGCTGTGGAGAACGGATTCTTCTATGACGTGATGCCGGCTGAGGGCCAGACCATCTCAGAAAACGACTTCCCGAAGATTGAGGCCAAGATGAAGGAGCTGGCCAAGAAGAATGAGCCCGTCGTGCGCCGTGAGGTACCGAAGGCCGAGGCTCTCAAGGAATTTGAGGCTGCCGGACAGCAATATAAGGTGGAACATATCGATCAAGACCTTGAGGACGGCACGATTACCACATACACCCAAGGAAACTTCACCGACCTCTGCCGAGGCCCGCACTTGTTGTCGACGGGTTCCATCAAGGCCATCAAGATAACCAGTGTGGCCGGTGCGTTCTGGCGTGGCGACGCCAAGCGTGAGCAGATGACGCGCATCTACGGCATCTCCTTCCCCAAGAAGAAGATGCTCGACGAGTATCTTGTTATGCTCGAAGAGGCCAAGAAACGCGACCACCGCAAGATTGGCAAGGAGATGGAGCTGTTTATGTTCTCGGACCGTGTCGGCAAGGGCCTGCCCATTTGGCTGCCCAAGGGAACACAGTTGCGCCTGCGCTTGCAGGAGTTGTTGCGCCGCGTGCTGAAGCCTTACAACTACCAGGAGGTCATCACGCCGGGCATAGGATCGAAGAACCTCTATATCACCAGCGGTCACTGGGCTCATTACGGCAAGGACGCCTTCCAGCCCATTGAGACGCCTGAGGAGGATGAGATCTACATGCTGAAGCCTATGAACTGCCCTCACCATTGTGAGGTCTATTCCCGCAAGCCGCGTTCTTATAAGGACCTGCCTCTGCGTATTGCAGAGTTCGGAACGGTCTTCCGCTATGAGAAGAGCGGTGAGCTGCACGGACTGACCCGTGTGCGCACGTTCACACAGGACGATGCCCACATCTTTGTTCGCCCTGACCAAGTGAAGGCGGAGTTCGAGTCGGTAATCGACATCATCCAGACGGTCTTCCGCACGTTCGGCTTCGACAACTACGAGGCGCAGATTTCCCTCCGCGACCCGAAGGACACAGAGAAGTACATCGGAACAGACGAAATCTGGGAAGAGAGTCAGAATGCCATCCGCGAGGCTTGTAAGGAAAAGGGGCTTCAGGCTCGCGAGGTAGAGGGCGAGGCCGCCTTCTATGGACCGAAGCTTGACTTCATGGTGAAGGATGCTATTGGCCGCCGTTGGCAGCTTGGTACTATCCAGGTGGACTACAACCTGCCGCAGCGCTTCCACTTGGAGTATACTGCTGAAGACAACTCCAAGAAGACACCGGTCATGATTCACCGTGCACCGTTCGGCTCTCTCGAGCGTTTCACGGCAGTGCTCATCGAACACACCGCCGGTCACTTCCCCTTGTGGCTCACGCCCGACCAGGTAGCCATTCTTCCTATCTCGGAGAAGTATAACGATTACGCCAAGAAGGTCAAGGCTTACTTCGACGACCAGGATGTACGCGCTTACATCGACGACCGCAACGAGAAGATTGGACGCAAGATCCGCGACAATGAGTTGAAGCGTGTGCCCTACATGCTGATTGTCGGTGAGAAGGAAGCCGCTGAAGGTCTCGTGTCGATGCGTGTCCAGGGTGGCGGTGAACAGGCTACCATGAAGATGGAAGACTTCTCCCAGCGCGTCAAGGATGAGGTGGCTGAACAACTGAAGAATATCTAAGTCCTTTGGGGCATCATGTTTGAGACGGAAACCATACACCATTGCCGTGCGTGGTTTCCGTCTTTTCGTTGATGCTTTAAGTATATGTTCTCACGCTGAACGTATTGTGTCAAGTAAAGAATACAAAATAGGAAACATGAAGATGAAGAATAAGATTCAACAGATATGTAGCCTCTTGGTATGTTTGCTGCTCCTTTCCTCGCTTGCCATTGTGAAGCAGGGCGAATGGATGGGGCATGAGCTAAAGCAAAAGAAGGAGGCGGCAAAGAACGTGGACAACGATACGTTGCGCACGCTCCCCGACGGTTCGATGGTTATCAGTACAACGAACCTTGGTTCCGACATCTCTGGCTATGCCGGAAAAGTGCCGCTTGAGATTACTGTCAAAGACGGAAAGGTAATGAATGTAAAGGCTCTCGACAATGCAGAGACTCCAGCTTTCTTCGAACAGGCGTCGGCCTTACTCGCCAAGTGGAATGGCAAGACCATCGAAGAGGCAATGCAAACAAAGGTGGATGCCGTGTCTGGAGCCACCTTCTCGTCTAAGGCTATCATCGGGAATATGCAGCGAGGCTTGCAGTATGCCAAGGGACAACAGGAACTGGCTTCGGTGGGCAATACAGCAAGCGGCTTCGACTGTTCTGCAAAGAACATTGCCGGACTCGTTGTCGTACTGATGGCGGCCATCCTTCCACTCTTCATCAAGAACAGAAAATACCACCTGTGCCAGCTAGTGCTTAATGTTGTGGTGCTCGGCTTCTGGTGCGGAGCATTCCTCTCCTACACCTCGCTTATAGGCTACACGGCGCACGGCATCAACGTGGCTGCTGTTATCGTCCCTGTCATTATGATAATCACGGCGTTCATCTATCCGCTCTTCGGCAAGAAAACCTACTATTGTACCCATGTCTGCCCCTTCGGTTCCTTGCAACAGGTGGCTGGCAAGTGCGTAAAATATAAGATGAAGATAAGCCCTAAGACCGCACATCGACTTGATATCTTCCGGCAGGTGCTCTGGGCATTGCTCATGCTCTGTATCTGGAGCGGAGTGTGGGCTGACTGGACGGACTATGAGCCGTTCGCAGCCTTTATCTTCCAGTCGGCATCGTGGGTGGTCATCGTCTTGGCTGTCGTCATTGTGCTCCTGTCGCTCATTGTGACAAGACCCTATTGCCGCTTCGTATGCCCGATGGGGACACTATTCAAACTGGGTCAGGCATCCAAGTAAGATGCTGACCACGACATTAGTATCGGAACTATTTAAGTTTCGGATTTACACCGCGTGAGCCGATGCGGGCTGAAAGCCCAGCAA
>CAVIOP010000064.1:0-14242 GCA_963644485.1 bacterium
TAAAAAGATTCGCTCGGCTCTGCCGCTTGCCTTAGCAAGAATGTTAAACGAAAAGATGCCAAAGGCACTACATATATCTATATTCCCTATGAATTATTCAGGCTAAATCTGAAACAAAAGAAAAACATGGCATAAAGTCATGGCCACATGACGGCAAAGTCGTACCTTTGCAGGTCAAAAGAAAGCAACGTACATATAATACATAAAATGAAGCATTCCTTTTGTCTCCTGTTACTGCTGACGCTCACCATGCAACAAGTGGGCGCGGCGTGCAGTCAAGACAATCACGACGACACCCCCACGACGACACTCGACTGGGCGAACAAAAGCCTGTGGTACGACGGCAACAACCGCCTGGCCAACATCAATCCGTCGGAACCCGACGTGATTTATTTCCTGCCCACCTGTCTCACGGCGTGGACAGACGAGAGCGGCACGGCACACTACAATGGGGACCCGACGCGGGCGGACCATCTGAGGGCATGGAAACTGTCAGCAGAACTGGCAGACACGATTTTCGCCACACGTGCCAACCTCTTCCTCCCCTATTACCGCCAAGTAGTATTCGAGGGATTTGAAGGCGAGCATGCCGCTAAGGCCTGGCAGACCGCCACGCTCGATGCCACGCAAGCCTTCGACTATTACATGAAGCACTACAACAATGGACGGCCGTTCATTCTGGCTGGTTACAGTCAGGGAGGGATGATGGTGAAGGAGGTGCTGAAGCACATGGATGACGCGGCCTATGACAAGCTCATCGCTGCCTACGTGGTGGGCTACGGCGTGACCCCTACGGACACGGTGACGCAGCCTGGCCATCGCAGCTCACACATCGTGCTGGCCAAGGACTCGATGTCGTGCGGCGTCACCGTCAACTTCAACAGTGTGACCACAACCGCGGCAGTCAGTCCGCTCCTTTGCAACAACAACATCGGATGCATCAACCCCGTTTCATGGACCACCGATGCCACGCCGGCCACCCTTCTCCGTGCTGGCCAGAAAAGCAAGGCCGATGATGTGCGGTTCCCTTACGGCACGGCCGTTGCAGCAGCCGGTCCGCAAGCATCCGTGACAGTGAGTGTTGACCCGGCGACCCACGTGCTCATCGTCAACGGAGTCGATGCACAACGCTACCATCTGCCAGCACTCGACAGTTTTTTCAAAGTGGGCAACCTCCATCTGCAGGAGCTCTTCTTCTACGCTGACTATCTCCGCCACAATGTGATTGTGCGCAGCAACAACAAGAAACTATGAATATACTGAGAACCATTTCCAAGGTGTTCAGCAAGTACATGGCCATCATCGTGATAGCCATGGCTCTGCTGGCCCTTCTTGCTCCCTCGAGCGTGAGCTTCCTGAAGACAAGCTATGTCAATACGCTTCTGGGCATCGTGATGTTCGGCATGGGACTGACACTCAAGCCCAACGATTTCCGTGTGGTGTTCAGCCGGCCCAAAGATGTGGTCATCGGCACCGTGGCACAGTTTACCATCATGCCTTTGCTGGCATTCGCACTGTCGCACCTCTTCGGTCTCTCTCCGGAGCTCACGGTGGGTGTCATCCTGGTTGGCACCTGTCCTGGCGGCACCTCCTCAAACGTGATGACCTACCTTTCCAAGGGCGACGTCGCCTTGTCGGTCGGCATGACCGCCGTGTCTACGATTCTCGCCCCGTTCATGACCCCGCTGCTCACCTATCTCTATGCCGGGCAGACGGTAGACGTGGATATGCTGTCCATGTTTCTCTCCATCATCCAGGTGGTCATCGTACCCATCGTGCTTGGTTTCGTCATCAACCACTACTTCTCATCCGTCGCCGAGCGTGCCACCGATATCTTGCCGTTGGTCTCCACGCTCGCCATTGTGGCCATCGTAGGCGCCGTGGTCAGTGCCAATGCCGACAAGCTGCTGGGCTGCGGCATGCTGGTCCTGGTGGTCGTGATGCTCCACAACGTAACAGGATACGCCTTGGGCTACGCGGAAGCGCGACTGATGAAGATGTCGACTACCAAGTGCCGTGCCGTATCGATCGAAGTGGGCATGCAAAACTCCGGACTGGCCACCTCGCTGGCCACGGTCCATTTCGCACAGTATCCTCTGGCTACCATTCCCGGTGCCGTGTTCAGCGTATGGCACAACATCTCCGGTGCCGTCCTGGCCAACATCTTCCTTCACCGCTCACCCAAGAGCGGCGAGGGCAAAGACGCATAACGACATCTATCGGCGCAACTTCTCACGGAAGCTATTGCTCTTGCTGAGATAGGTCATCAACAGAAGCACACTGGCAAACGCCACGACAAGCGACAACAGATAGGCGACACTGGCCAACGAGTCGTAGAGACCATGAAGCAAGGCAGGAACGGCGAGGGCCAGCACATAGAGCGACTTGCGGTAGCGCGGATAGAGATTGGCGAAGCCTACGAAATAGCCGCAGACACCACCCCACAGCGCATGGAGAAAAGGAAGCGACGTAAGCCGTGCGATGTTGAGCAGGAAGGCGGTGGTGTAGTCGGCCTGTGCATTGACGGTCGTCTGATACTCCACCCCTTCGAAAACGCCGAAAGCAATGCCCGACATCAGACCATAATAGACCAGCGTCTGGGGCAAAAGCGGTTCACGCGCGCGGCGCACCAGAAAGAGAAGTGGTGTCATCTTGACGAATTCCTCGGTGAGGCCCACGCCAAGCACGTATCCGACGATATTGACCGGGAAGGCCATGCGTGTGAAGAAATAGAAGAAATTAAGCTCGTTGAGGCCAGAGAAAATGACGAACACCGCCAGTTGCGTGAGAAAGAACACACTGGCCGTGGTCTTGACATTGACCTGCCGCGTGCGGAAAAAGGCATAGAAGAACAGTCCCCAGATGACGGCAAAATAAAGCGACACGGCATAAAAAACCAGCAGACCGCCGATAGGAAGCATCATCAGCACCGACAGTGAGAGCCCTACAATGGCAAGCACAAGCAGCCGTTTGTCGTCGAGCCAACGGTGGTGAGCCATGTCGCTTTTGGGGAAGATGAACTCAGAGCCGATGGCATGAAGTTGTTGTCCCAGCGTGCCGTGGTGCTGCACCTGAGGATGGAAGCCGCGTTCGCCTAGCAATTCGATAACGGTGGCCGTACGCCCCGTCTCGGCGTCGCGCGCCTTGTCGTGGGCCAAGAGTATGCCCTGTTCCACATAACCGGCTACCACCGCCTCATCGTAAGGGCCGTACTCATGCGCATTTCGAATAACGTAAATCATTTCATAAAAAACATTAATGTCTGCAACTTTCTTCTTTCCGTCTCGTCTAATGTGTATGTGAAAAAGGAGAAAGAAGGAATATTATGTGGAAAAACATCTTAAAAGGTACAATGGTCCTTACAGTGCTCATGGCCATCCTTGGCGCTTTGGGCTTGGCCGCCGTCAACCGGGAGTTGAAGAAATCATTTCAGCACCCGTTTGACGACGACGATGTGATGTAGCCTCAGCTATGCTTCCGCGAGAAGATGCTCATGTTGTCTGAAGCCTTGAACACCACCTTTTCGCGGGCTTCGATGGTGATTTTTTCGCCCGTCTGTGGGTTGATGCCTTGCCGTTCGGGCACTTGCTTCACGGAGAAGCGTCCGAAGTCAGGGAGAGCCAGCTCGTGGTCACCCTCGGTAAGGTTGTCGGCTATGACGCCGAGCACGGCGTTGACATACTTGGCGGCATCGCTCTTGGTGAGCTCTGCGCGCTCTGCTACTGCTGCAATGAGTTGTGTTCTGTTCATTTCTCTTATGGTTTTTAGGCGGGTGGCTGCTGCCGCCCGGGGTTTTATTGCATGTGTTTGGGATGATTGTCGCCGCGGGTCTCAGACGTTCTCCAGATCCTCAGCCGAAGTCTCCATGATGGAGGCGGCAATGCCGTCGGCTGTCTGCACGATGCAACACAGAGGATGCAGGGTGCGCGCCGTGTCGTAGCAGCGCTGGTCTTCATATGAGTTCATGTTGATGCCCCACGCTCCCATGTGCCAGCGTATGGCCAGCATCTCGTCGTCGTGCAGCTCGAGACCGCTGAGGAGCAGCATGATGACTGATTTCTCTCCATGACCCATGGGGAAATGCTTGTAGTTAACGCTGTAGCCCTCGGTGTCGACCCATTGCCCCAGCTTGTCGCGCCGCTTCTTCACCGTGCGGTGGTAGATGTCGGTCTTGCACACGTCGTGCAGGAGTGTGGCGATGATGACGCTCTCACGCTTCACCTCGTTGGCCGCGGCCGGGTCAAGGGTTTTCAGTCCCTCCCACACCATCAGGCCGGCACGGCAGGTATTGAGGCTGTGCTGGCAAAGACCTCCCGCAACATTAAGGTGGTGTCCCGACGATGCGGGTGCTTGGAAGAAGCCGTCCTTCTCCAGGTCTTCTATCACGTATTCGATACCCTCACGGTTGGTGGAGCGCAATAGCTCTTCAAACTCTTCTTGGTTTTTCTTGCAGTCGATACTCATCGTTATTTGTTTTTTCCATGTACCGGCATCTGCGCGGCATATGGGTTGTTTTCACCTTATATATAATATGAAGCCATCATCTGTTTCACCACGCAAAGGTAACATTTAATTATGTCACAAACGAAGATTATGGGTAAAAAATGGGAAGACTGTGTTCAAATCGGGACGTAGCTGAAGACGGACATACAGATTGGAAGAGGCAACGATATAAGACCCAAGGCAACCAAGCGGCAGAGGCTTAATGGCCAAAAAATATTAAAAACCGCACCTTTTTCGAGAAACCGTGCATCAAGAGTAAAATGTTTTGTACCTTTGCTTACTAACAGAAAGGCCTAATAAATCAATCATTATGGTAAAGTTAAACTTAACATCCCAGATTGTACTCAACAAGGTACCTGAGGAGTTCTATCATCCTAAAACCGCTGTGGAACTGTCCGAGCTTACACGTTGCGAAAAGATTCCAACCGCTATCTTTCCCAAGACGGAAGAAGGTGCGCGCAGCATAGCCAACACCATCGAGAAGACCATACGCCAGAAGCAGCAATCCGGACAGTATTGCGTGCTCGGTCTCGGTACGGGCTTGTCGCTCACCCCTGTCTACAATGAGCTCATCCGACTGCACAAAGAGGATGGACTGAGCTTCAGCAATGTGGTAGTCTTCAACGCCTACGAATATTATCCCTTGCAGCCCGATGCCAAGAACTCCACGCTCAACCAACTGAAAGAACGCTTGCTCAACCATGTTGACATCAACCTCCAAAACGTTTTTTCGCCCCAAGGTACGGTGCCACAAGAACGCATACAGGAGTTCTGCCGTCTCTACGAGCAGCGCATCCAGAGCTTCGGCGGCATCGACATTATGCTTTTGGGCATAGGCCGCATCGGTAATATCGCCACCAACGAGCCGGGATCAGGTCTCACCTCCAGTTCACGCATCATCCTCATCGACAACCTCACACGCGAGGAGATGTCGATGAGCCAGTCGACCAACGAGACGGTGCCGCCCTGCTCCGTCACCATGGGCATCTCCACCATCCTTAAGGCTCGCAAAATCTACTTGACGGCATGGGGGGAGGAAAAGGCCAGCATCATACAAAAGACAGTGGAAGGTCCTATCAGCGACGCTATCCCAGCTACCTTCCTGCAGACCCACAACGATGCACATGTGGTCATAGACCTCGCTGCTGCAGGCCGCCTCACACGCATCGTGCACCCATGGCTGGTCACCAGTTGCACCTGGACCGACAAGCTCACACGCGCCGCTCTGGTATGGCTCTGCGAAGTGACGGGCAAGCCCATCTTGAAACTCACCAACAAGGACTACAACGAGAATGGTCTGTCAGAGCTCCTCACCATCTACGGATCGGCTTACAACGCCAACATCAAGATATTCAACGACCTGCAGCACACCATCACCGGATGGCCCGGCGGCAAGCCCAACGCCGATGACACCTATCGCCCCGAGCGTGCCACGCCGTTCCCCAAAAGGGTGGTCGTATTCTCGCCCCATCCCGACGACGATGTAATCTCCATGGGTGGAACCATCCGTCGCCTGGTGGAACAGGGCCACGACGTGCACCTCGCCTATGAGACCAGCGGCAACATCGCTGTAGGCGATGAAGAGGTTACGCGTTTCATGCACTTCATCAATGGCTTCAACCAGCTCTTCATCAACGAGAAGGACCAGGTCATCAAGGATAAGTACAAGGAGATTAAGGAGTTTCTCAAGGAGAAGAAGGACGGCGACATGGACACCCGCGACATCCTGACCATCAAAGGCCTGATACGCCGTGGCGAGGCTCGTACTGCCTGCACCTTCAACCACATACCGCTGGACCACGTCCATTTCCTCGACTTGCCGTTCTATGAGAGCGGTGCCATCGAGAAGTTCCCGATGACGGAGAAGGACGTACAGATTGTGCGTAAGCTTCTCGCAGAGGTGCAGCCCCATCAAATCTATGTCGCCGGCGACCTTGCAGACCCCCACGGCACGCACCGCAAGTGCACCGATGCCGTGCTGGCCGCCATTGACCTGGAGAAAGAAGACCATGCCGAGTGGCTCAACGACTGCCGCATCTGGATGTATCGCGGAGCATGGGCAGAGTGGGAAATCGAAAACATCGAAATGTGTGTTCCCATGAGTCCTGAGGAGCTCCGCGCCAAGCGCAACGCCATCCTCAAGCACCAGAGCCAGATGGAGAGTGCGCCGTTCCTGGGCAACGACGAGCGTCTGTTCTGGCAGCGCGCCGAAGACCGCAACCGCAACACCGCCAAGATCTACGACGATTTAGGCTTAGCCTGCTACGAGGCCATGGAGGCCTTCGTGGAATACAAACCGGTCTAAGTTCTCTGACATAAATGCAAACGGCAAGTCCTTACGTGACTTGCCGTTTGCATTTATGCCAAACTTCAGTGATTGATATCAGAAAGGATATTCCACAGTATCCCACTCGTCGTCTGACTCAAGGTCTATATTGAAGCCTGCTTTGCCGCTGGCGTTACGGTCGAACAGGCATCCTTTATAGAGCGTGATAACATTGCGCTTGACCGGTACGCCAGTGAGATTTTCCTCAACTATGACATTACTATCTTTGCCGTGTGTGGTGACTTTCAAGTTCAAGCCATTGTTTTCGGCCTTTGGAAACGTGTAAATATCGAAAGTCATCTGCTTTCCGACCATATCGGACGTGATGTCAAAGTTGGCGTATTGCTTGGAGTTGACGCATCCTACACCCTTCAAGGCGTCGAACGTGGAACTACCTCCTGTGTAATAAAAGCGTACAAGTTTAACATCGCTTGTCACAGTGTCTGTTGTCTGCAGGCGAACCATAGCCACCGCACGTTTCAGCTTGATCTGGTAAGTGCTATCATTGTTGACAATAAGGGTGTCGCCATACCAAAAGGTATCCGTTACTTTGTCATTGTTGGTAAAGGTCACCTTGCAGGGGTCCGTCATCGTGGGATTGGCTTCGCTGCTATGTGCCAGCACAACCAACTGATAGGTTCCGGGTTGCAAGGCCAAGTTGAACGTTCCGAAATCGCTGTCTGATGACAATTGGTTGATTTGTTCCTGTCGCACGCCATCTTGGTAAACGGCTAAATTGAGACGCGTACACACATTGCTGATATTCGTGCCGCGAGTAGCATCTGCAATATCAAACGGGATTTGTTCAAACTGGGTAATGTTGAACCTCAACTTTGCAGTTTCCCCCTCTTCATCGTCAAGCACCGCCTTTTGGCACGAAAAGAACGTTGCGCATACGAGCGCCAACACGAAAGTACATACGGTTTTCCTCATAGTAGTTTATAGTTTTCCGCAAAGATACACTAATTTCATTGTAAATCTCCACATGTAGCTCAAAAACTTCAGTGAAACACCAAAACTTTTATCGACAATGCTCAATATCCTCTAAGCGTCTTGTGGTTTGGCATACTGGTTGACAAGGTCTGACAAAATCAATCTGTCGGCTTCCGGTATGTCATACCTGTCAAACAGAGCTTTGTCAATTTGGATTTTCTCACCGACACTGCCGCCTTGGTCATTGCGCAGCTGTTGTCCCCCGAGTCCTTCTGCCAGAGTCTTTACGGCCAGATTCACTTCCCCTTCGAAGAAATAGCAATAGCCTGCGTTCAGCGAGTCGGCCGCCACATGATTGTCGTCCTTAAGAATGTCATCATATAGCTTGCGCGCTTGCACGAGGTTTTTCATCCACAGCTCTGCCCAAGCCATGGCGCGTTTCACATTGAGATCCTCCGGGTCGTTGTATTGGAGTTTGAACAATAGTTTGATGGCCTTTTCCGTCTCTCCATTGTTGATTTGCGAGATAGCCAGGTAGAGCGCGTGGTTTCTGTTGTCGGGCTGGAGTGCCAGCAGCGATGTGTAACACTTCCCGGCATCAGCGTATTTGCCTTGGTGAAACAAAGCCTGGGCCAGTCCGCGCAGTGCCTGCACATTGTCTGGCATCCTTTCAATCATAAGACGATAGGCCTGTTCGGCCTTTCCGTAATGTTTGAAGTGGCTGGCAACAAGGGCCTGCATTCGCAGGTCATCCATGTTTTCCTGGTCGAAATGGGTAGCGAGAAGGTCGGATAAGGCACTGAACTTCTTTTGTTTCAACAGAAACACTTCAAGGTTGCGCACTTCCGCCAGCATCTTGTTATGCGCATGGGCGCCCAAAAGCATCTTGCCCTCACGGTCTTCAAAGGGATTGTCGAATTTCTTGCGGTCATCGCATAGCTTGAAGAAACGGAACAGATCCTGCAGATAGGACCTCCGTATAAAGGCTCGCGTGCGAGTCGGATCTTCTCCTTCCGTCATTCCTACTTGCAGCTCACCTCGTTCCATCATGTCTTTTATGTTTTTGGGCAAGTTGGCAAACACAGACGATATGGCCAGCGCAAAACTGTATTTATCGGAGTTGCAGAAAGGGCCTTTGTTCATCAAGGCACGTACGAAACCGGAATTCCTCAGTTGTGATGACAGATGGCGCAACTGCGGGTGCTCTATATAAAAAGGTGTAAACCAGTTGCACAGCGTGTAGAAGAAGGAGAAACGTTTCATTTGCGAGAACCCTCCGAAGTAGATATCGGCTCCGCTCTTCTGCATGTCCGTAATCCTTTGGAAACTCTTTTCGAGCTGTTCCATCTTCCGGTCATCAGCGTCGGGGTGAAGAATATCCTCCAATGAGGATTCCTCTTTTTCCTTTATGCCAAATCTTGTCATCTCGAACTCCTGGTTCTTCATGATCGTTGGCAAGATATCCTTACGCAGCGTTTCTTGGTCTTGCGTAGCGTTCTGGCACAATATCACTTGCTTTTCCAGTTGCAGGATATCTTTTCTGACCGTTTCATCGTCGAGCATGGCGCTGATCCGCTCTTCCACCTCGGGGAAGAGACTGTAGTCGGCTTGTCCGAAGGCAAACACCCATCCGACGAGCGCACGCTGCTTCACCAGTTCATCTTCGGCTGTCACATACGTCTCAATCAACGCAATGACTTTCTGCGGGTCAGGTGTATTGAGCGTTGCCAGTGTGACGGCCGACACCAAAGTCTGGGCATCAGTAACATCTATCGTTGGTGAAATCAACAGTTGGGCCAAGCCTTGAGCCAGTTCTTCTGTCCATTGGGAGGAGATGACAATGGCATTGAAAAGGTTTCGTATGTATGCGAAATGTGCATCGTATAGCGCATGGGAGTGCATCTCCCTTGTGCTGTCGTCATCCAAAGACAACATTGCCACGTCCTGCACATGTTTGACCAAATGGCTTTCTATGACGCTGCAGTCCAGTTCTATCGAACGGGCCCCGCCATCGATGGAGGAAAAAAAAGCATCATCTGTCCGTTTGATGTCGGTCTCCATGTTGCGCAACAGTGTTGACAGGCGCCTCACGAGACGTCTGTAGAGTGCCGGTCGTTGGCTGTCCTTATAACCTTTCAACATGAAGGTGCACATCAGTTGGTAGTCATTCTCCAACTCTTCCATCATTCCCTTCAACTTGGTTGAGGGCATGTCGTCCATCAAGGCACGCACCCCACGAACGGCTTGGCCAAAATCTTGATTTTGCACAAGCCGCGCCTGTATCATGCTAATCTTGTTGAGAAGCGTTGCTCCGCTGGGGCGCTGATGGCCGTTTACGATCTGCATAAGTTCAATACATCATTTTGCACGCGCAATGTCCTTCTCTCGTGGAGCACAGGCGTGGGGATAATACATTTTGGGGAGGGCCTTTATGGTCTTTTCGTCGGTCCCCATGTATTTGGAGATAACTGTCGCATAGTGCTTTACGCCATTCTTGTTGATGGAGTCGCACGTTTGATTGTACACCTTTACAAACAGTTTCAATTGCTCCTTTCGTCTCTCGTTGTCCAGGGCCTTGGCGTTAAAGGCAATGACGCCTAAGCGGATGTCCTTGCTTGCCGCATCCATAAGCACACTGTTCTTCCACAGACGTGCCGTTGTGGCCTGCGGCTCGGGCAACAGCATGGCATCCATCTCGTTGTTGAGCAACATGCGCAGACGGACGTTCACATCATTAATCTGGATTCTGAAAACGTCTTCTTTCGCCTTGGCTTCCTTGACGGCCAGGTCGGCCAGATAACTGGTAGCCGAGTAGCGCGTGACCGCAATCATCTTTCCCGAGAGCTGGCTGACATTTTTCAGACGTGCCTTTCTGTTGCCTATCAGCTGCCAATTGGCATTTGTCGCAGCTATATATTTCATAGGAGTCCCCTGGCGTTGCATTCTCTCCGTGCGGATGAGGTCAGACACGATGCCTTCCACGTGACCGCCCTTCATCAATGTGTCGCAGTCCATTTGGGCATTGCGTTGGCGCAGACGGACATCGAGCCCCGCATGCTTGAAACTGCTGTCGTCAACAGCTATGAACAACGGCAGGCAATCCATTGTCGGGAGAACGGCAATCTTGAGCGCTGCAGAGTCAGCCCGCAGAGATGCAGCACGTTCTTCACGACTTTGCTTTCGCTGGTTTTCGACATTTGGTCCGCATGCCACAAGAACCGAAAGCGCAGCAAACAGTAAACTGAATTTCCAGTGTTTCATATTTGCAAAGTTACGAATAAAAATTTTGTAATAATGAAGAAAATATAGTATTTTTGCCTAAAAATAATCAACGTTCATGGCAAAAGACAAGACAATGTATGTCTGTTCAGAGTGCGGATGCGAGTCAGCCAAGTGGCTTGGCAAATGTCCCACGTGTGGAGCATGGTCAACATTCAAGGAGATAAAGGTTGCTGCCGATTATGGCACCACGACGGCCAAGCAGGCGGCCATGTCAATCAGGAAAGGGGCAAAAGGGGCCTTGGTCACCGAGATGCGTCACAACCATCCGGTTCGTTTGCGCGACATTTCCCACGAAGATGAGCCGCGCATCGACACACATGACCAAGAGTTCAACCGCGTCTTAGGTGGAGGCATTGTTCCAGGAAGTATCATCTTGCTGGGCGGCGAGCCTGGCATCGGCAAGTCTACATTGACCTTGCAAACGATACTGGGCATGCCCGAGCGTACCATCCTATATGTCAGCGGTGAGGAAAGCTCCCATCAAATCAAGATGCGTGCTGACCGGTTGCAACCGACCGATCCTTCAAGCGACTTGCCAAGGGGCGAGGTGTATGTCCTCTGTGAGACATCGCTCGAAAATATTTTCGCTCATCTGCAAGAGCTTAGCCCCGACCTTTTAATCATCGACTCCATCCAGACCATTGCCACAGAAGCCGTGGATTCTTCTCCCGGCAGCATCACGCAAGTGCGGGAATGTGCCGCTGCTTTATTGCGTTTTGCCAAGACAAGCGGCATCCCTGTCATGCTCATCGGCCACATCAACAAAGAAGGAACCCTAGCCGGCCCCAAGATTCTGGAGCATATCGTTGACACGGTGATCCAGTTTGAGGGCGACCAGCATTATATGTACCGTATCTTGCGCAGTATCAAGAACCGATTCGGCAGCACCTCCGAACTGGGCATCTACGAGATGAGGCAGGAAGGTCTCAGACAGGTATCCAATCCTTCGGAGCTCTTGCTCACCGAAGATCATGACGGCCTCTCGGGGGTGGCCATTTCTTCAGCGATAGAAGGCGCGCGTCCCTTCATGGTGGAGACACAAGCGCTTGTGTCAACGGCGGCCTATGGCACCCCGCAACGTTCTGCCACGGGATTCGACCAGCGACGGCTCAACATGCTGTTGGCCGTCCTGGAGAAGCGGGTGGGCTTCAAGCTCATACAGAAGGACGTGTTCCTCAATATCGCCGGAGGCCTGCGCGTTACCGACATGGCCATGGACCTCAGTATCATTGCGGCCGTCTTGTCGAGCAATGTCGATACGCCTATCGAGTCAGGATGGTGCATGGCGGGCGAGGTGGGACTCAGCGGCGAAGTCCGCCCCATCAGCCGGGTGGAACAGCGGATAGCCGAAGCCGAAAAACTCGGCTTTACCCACATGATCATCCCTTCCTATCATCTCAAAGGGATAGACCAGAACAAATATCGCATACAGCTCCATGCCGTCAGGAAAGTGGAGGAAGCCTTGCGTTGGTTGTTCGGATAATGTAAAGTGCATCTTGCAAACGGTGCGTCATATGATAAAAAAGTAAAAATATCTCGTTGCACCTTGCCCTGTCTATCATCTTTTTATTAACTTTGCCGTGCGAAAAGAAACATTTATTCATTTAACACATAAGACAAAATGACAATTGACGAATTCAATTTTTCAGGCAAGAAGGCCATTGTTCGTGTAGATTTCAATGTGCCATTGGATGAGAATGGCAATGTGACAGACGACACCCGCATCCGCGGTGCCCTGCCCACATTGAAGAAGATTCTGGCCGACGGCGGTGCAGTGATCATGATGAGCCACATGGGCAAGCCTAAGGGCAAAGTCAACCCGAAGCTCAGCCTGAAGCAGATCGTAGGCAAGGTCTCCGAAAGACTGGGTGTTGACGTGAAGTTCGCATCCGACTGCGGCAACGCAGACCAGGAGGCCGCTGCACTGAAGGCCGGCGAGGCCCTGTTGCTTGAGAACCTGCGTTTCTATCCTGAAGAAGAGGGCAAGCCCGTCGGTGTCGAGAAGGGCACACCCGAGTTTGACGAGGCCAAGAAAGCCATGAAGGAGAGCCAGAAGAAGTTTGCACAAAAGTTGGCTAGCTACGCTGACGTCTATGTCAATGACGCTTTTGGCACCGCTCATCGCAGACACGCTTCCACAGCTGTCATCGCCGACTACTTTGAGGCCGACTCCAAGATGCTGGGCTACCTGATGGAGAAAGAGGTTACAGCCATCGACAATGTCATGAAGAACGCTCAGCATCCCTTCACGGCCATCATCGGCGGCTCCAAGGTGAGCTCTAAGCTGGCGGTCATCAAGAACCTGCTCGACAAGGTCGACAACCTGATCATCGGCGGTGGCATGGGCTACACGTTCATCAAGGCCCAGGGCGGTCACATCGGCGACTCACTGCACGAGGACGACCTCATGCCCGAGGCACTCAACGTCATCGCTGCTGCCAAGGAGAAAGGCGTGAACCTCAGCCTTTCCGTCGCCACAGTTTGCGGCAAGGAATTCTCCAACGACACTCCCCGTTCCGTATTCCCCATCTTCGAAATCCCCGAGGGTTGGGAGGGCATGGACGCTTCCGAGGAGAGCATTGCTGCATGGAAGGAGATTATCATGAACTCCAAGACCATTCTGTGGAACGGTCCTGTCGGTGTGTTCGAGTTTGAAAACTTCGCTCACGGAACGGGTGAGATTGCCAAGACCGTAGCCCAGGCTACTCAGGAGAACGGCGCTTACTCTCTCATCGGCGGCGGTGACTCTGTTGCTGCCATCAACAAGTTTGGTCTTGCCGACAAGGTGAGCTACGTCTCAACAGGTGGTGGTGCCATGCTCGAAGCCATCGAGGGCAAAGTGCTCCCTGGCGTAGCAGCCATCAAGGGCGAGTAATAACTTGCAAATATCAAGGCAACAGACGGCATCAGCTTCAGTCTAAGTTCCATTTCGATGGGTTAAGTATGAAATGATGACCCAATAGTGCCTTCGCATAATAAAGCCTTCCGCGACCATTGTGTTGCGGAAGGTTTTTTATTCATGTTTCTCTAAATCTCACATTTGTCCGCTTTGTTCTTAAAAAAACATGTCTGCGCAACGGCGCAATCTAGAGCGATTTTGGCCGATTTAGTAAACTTTCTACACAAAAAACCATAATTCCCGAATTCCGCAACCGTCACTTTGCCATCTCTGCGTGACAAACACGGGCCTTTAACGCC
>CAVIOP010000065.1:0-14054 GCA_963644485.1 bacterium
ATCTATCGCACCGTGATAAGGCATCTTCTTCCGTATGATTCCTTACATATTAACTGACGTTAAGACTTTTAACGAAATTTAATCGGACAAAAGCCTCGAATTCTTCTCTAGAAGGTGCAGTCCAGAAGTACGTGTTTTTTCAGAACTTTCAAGACAAAACGGATAAGCGAGGCCAGTGCCAAGTTTTCGGTTCCAGTCATCGAGCATGGAGGCATGAGGGGGCGCCAAAATATGTTTTTCAGTCTTGCGAACCTCTTTTTACAATAATAATCACTATCTTTGCATTATAAAGAAAAAAATCATCAAGACATGAGCAAGACCGTTTACCTCGGCATGGTCGGCGACATTCTGCACCCCGGCCTCACCAATATCATCAGCGAGGGCGCCAAGCTAGGCGAGCTCACCATCGGCCTCTACACCGACAAGGCCATCGCCACCTACCGTTCGCGACTGCCCTACATGACCTACGAGCAGCGCAAGCAAGTGATCAGCCACATACAGGGCGTGGCGCGCATCGTACCACAGGACGAATACAGCTACATTCCCAACCTACTGAAATACAAGCCCGACATTCTCATCCACGGTGACAACTGGAAGGAAGGCCGCGACTCTGAGCTGCGGCAGGAATGCTTCAAGGTCATGGCCGACCTCGGCGGCGAGGTGGTGGAGGTACCCTACACGAAGGGCTTCAACTCCTCGCTGCTCTTCGACGAGGTGAAGGCCATCGGCACCACACCCGACATACGCCTCAAGTCGCTGCGCCGCCTCATCGCCGCCAAGCCCATCGTGCGTATCCTTGAAGCACACGACGGCCTCTCGGCACTCATCATCGAGCACACGGAGGTGAAGAAAGGCGAGCAGGTCAAAGCCTTCGACGGCATGTGGTCGTCGTCGCTCACCGACTCCACCTCGAAAGGAAAGCCCGACATCGAGGCTGTGGACCTCACCACGCGCATGCAGGACCTGACCAATATCCTGGAGTGCACCACCAAGCCCATCATCTACGACGGCGACACAGGCGGTCTGCCCGAGCACTTCCAGTTCACCGTGCGCACACTGGAGCGCAACGGCGTGTCGGCCGTAATCATCGAGGACAAGACCGGACTGAAGAAGAACTCGCTCTTCGGCACAGAGGTGCAGCAGACCCAAGACTCCATCGAGAACTTCTGCCACAAGATACACATGGGCAAGGCCGCCCAGGTGACGCGCGACTTCATGATCATCGCACGCTGCGAGAGCCTCATCGCCGGCAAATCGATCGACGATGCGCTGGAACGCTGCTGCGCCTACGTAGACGCCGGGGCCGACGGCATCATGATCCACAGCCGCGAGAAGAGCGGAGAGGATATCCACCAGTTCTGCACCAAATTCCGGGAGAAGCACCCCTTCGTGCCCATCGTCGTCGTACCCACCTCCTACAACCAAATCAAGGAGGACGAGCTGCACTCCTGGGGCGTCAACGTGGTAATCTACGCCAACCACATGCTGCGCGCCGCCTACCCCGCCATGTGCAAGTGTGCCGAGACCATCCTCGAGAACGAGCGGTCGCTCGAGACCAATCCGTTCTGCATGCCCATCAAGCAGATCCTGGAACTCATCCCCGGTACCAAATAACTCCGCTGCCACCTATCCGGTTACGTCCTTGCAGGGCTTGCTGCAAAACCATACACCAATGCTGCCGCCTATGGCTGCAAGCAGAAGCAGTGCCGCTTCAGGGATACGCCACTTGGCATGTCCGGCCTTGTACTTGTCGATGCCGTAGACGAAGAACGTTATTCAAACAAATCTTCCATGAGCACCTCATTCTGCACTAATTGTGCGGAATAGGTGTTGCGGTGCAGGCCATACGTTGTTATGAAAGTCAGTTGGATGGATTTGCGCGATTTCGTCTCTTCTGTGAAACGCACAATCTTGTTGCGCAATATAACGTCGTAATCTTTGTTTATTTCGTATTCGCTCTCCGAGAACTTCATTTCGCAGAGGTTTATGGTGTTGTCTCCCCGTTCTATCACCATGTCTATCTGCGTCGCACGCTGATTCTCATCCTTGCGGCTTCTCCATGAGTACACGTTTGTTACCACCCCAGAGATGCCGAGCCGCTTCTTTATCTGTGCCACATGCGTCTGCACCAGCAGTTCAAAAGATATCCCCGCCCAAGCATAGAACATTGGAGTGTGCTGCAGATTGCTCCAATACTTCAGGCTGCGGAACGAACTCTCCTTGAGGAAGCGAAAGTGAAACAGAGTGAAAAAGTCAACAAGCTGATACAATGCATTGCGCTCACTGCACCCGTAGTTGACATACTTACGGATAAATCCGCAAGACTCAAGATTGCTCAACACAGTAGACAAGTGCTTGCCTGATTTCATCTTTGCCGTTTCGGCTATCTCATTGCGTGTCATGCCGTAACCACGCTCGTTCAGGCATTCCACTACTTTTATATATGCCTCCGAACCGCTGAACAGCGAACGGTACAATGCCTCAAATTCGTTATGCAGTTCGCCATTGGGATTGAACAACAGACGAAAAGCCTGCCGAGCCTCAGCAGGCAAAAAACGCAGCAAGCAGCCAAGACGGCCAAAGGGACATTTTCGGTATCAATCCCACCGTTATTTGAATATTTATCTTTATCTTTGCAAAGAATTGAAAGTCTGAACCATGGCTGACACACTCAAGGAAAAAACCACCAGAGGACTCTTTTGGGGAGCACTCAACAGCGGCACCACACAGGTGCTCAACCTCCTCATCGGCATCATACTCGGGCGACTGCTTTCGCCGGGCGAATATGGCACCATCGGATACATCGCCATCTTCACCGCCATCGCCGGCAACCTCCAGAGCTCGGGCTTCAGCACCTATCTCATCAACATGAAGGACCCGAAGCACGAGGACTACAATGCCGTGTTCTGGTTCAACATCCTCATGAGCTTCACGCTCTACGCCATCCTGTGGTTCGCGGCACCGCTCATTGCCGACTTCTTCCATCAGCCGGAACTCATCCGTCTCTCACATTTCGTCTTTTTGTCGTTTGTCGTCGGCAGCTTCGGCATTACACCCAACGCCTACCTCACCAAGCAACTCATGGTGAAGGAGATGACCGTGATCAACTCGCTGGCCCTCATTCTGTCGGGTCTCACTGGCGTCACACTCGCCTTCCTCGGCTACAGCTACTGGAGCCTGGCCTGGCAGCAGGTGCTCTACATCACCATCCTCAACATCGGGCGTTACCACTACGTGGCCTGGCGGCCCTCATGGCACATCGACCTCAGGCCCATCCGCAAGATGTTTGGCTTCAGCATGAACATCCTCGTGGTGATGGTCATGAACACCGTGAACAACAACATCATGTCAGTCATTATCGGCAAGTTCTTCAACAAGGACATACTGGGCAACTATAGCCAAGCGTACAAGTGGAACTTCATGGCCTATTCGCTCGTGGCCAACACCACGCAGCAAGTGGCGCAACCCGTCTTCGCCTCCATTGCCGAGGAGCGCGAGCGCGAGCGGCGGGTATTCCGCAAGATGATGCGCTTCACGGCCTTCCTCGCCTTCCCCGCCATGCTGGGCCTTGTGCTGGTAGCACGCGAATTCATCCTACTCACCATCGGGCCCAAGTGGACCGATGCCGTACCACTGCTGCAGATCCTGGCAGTGAGCGGCGCCTTCTTCCCCTTCTACACACTGTACCAAAACCTGGTTATCGGCCAGGGCCATGCCGACATCAACATGTGGTGCAACGTGGGCCAGATCGCCTTGCAGGTGGTGCTCATGCTCTGCACACACACCCTCGGCATCACGGTCATGATTGCCGTCTACAGCGGTTTCAACATCATTTGGCTGTTGGCCTGGCAGACGCAGGCCCACCGCCTCATCGGACTGAGACTATGGGAGGTCTGCAAGGACATCGCTCCCTTCCTCGCAGCCTCTGCTACGGTCATGGCGGTCACGGGCCTCGCCACGCAGTTCATCGAGAGCCATGCGTTGTTGCTCCTGGCGCGCATCGTGCTGGCGGCCGTGCTCTATTTCGCCGTCATGAAGATGGCACGCGTGCAGATTCTTGAAGAGTGCCTGCAGTTTGCGAAAAAGAAACTCAAGAAATAAGTCGCATGGAAATATCTGTTATCATCCCTGTATATAATAAGGTGGACTACCTGGAGCGGTGTGTGGACAGCATCCTCCAGCAAGACTTCGACGACTTCGAGATCCTGGCCGTCGACGACGGAAGCACCGACGGGTCGGCCGACAAGCTCGACCGGATGGCACAGGAAGACAACCGTCTACGAGTGTTGCACCAGCCCAACGGGGGTGTCACGGCTGCACGCCGCCACGGATGGGCCGAGTCGCAGGGACGATATGTCATGTTTGTCGATGCCGATGACCTGCTGATGCCTCACGCCATGGCCTCGCTCCACCAGGCCATGGTGTCAAGCGGAGCCGACGAGGTCATCGGAACCTTCACCAACCAGCACCACGCCCACTGCGACTCAGGGCGCCGCGGATGGCAGGAAAGCGACGAACTTATCCATGCACTGCTGGGCATCAAGCGCACGTTCTGCCTGCTGTGGGGCATCCTCTTCAAGCGACAGCTGCTCGAGGGATGCCTCGACGCGCCGCGGGAGATTATCGAGCGCGAGGACAGCCTGATGCAGATCAAGTGTCTGATAAAAAGTCCACGGGTGTGGTTTGTAGCCGATGAGGTCTACTGGCATGAGGAAGACGTGCCCAACCAGCGCGTGGAAGACCTCCGCATGATCCGCATCTACGATGACTGCCTGCAACGCACGCTGCAACCGAAGTGGCCGACAATGGAGCCATGGTTCCGCCTCCATCAAATCAAGGTCTACGAAAATTTCATCTACAAGCACCAGTTTCATGTGTGGTCTGAGTACTATCGGCCCCTCCGCCGGTATGTAGACAACCGAGTGCCACTCATCCACCGCCTCATCCTGGCCCTGCCGCCACAACTGGCCTACTGGCCCGTGAAATGGTTTAAGGAGCGCATGCGCAAGAAGGCGCAAGGCGTATGAGAACATGGAAAACCCTAAATGACGAGAACCATGAAGCAACCTTACAAGACAGACATTGCCGTGCTGATGCTCTTCTTCAACCGGCCCGAAACCTTCCAACAGGCATTCGCAGCCGTCAAGGCTGCTCGCCCGTCCCGTCTTTTTCTCTATCAGGACGGTGCAAGAGAGGGCAACAAGAAAGACAAGGAGGGGATGGAGGCCTGCCGACGCATAGCCAGCGACGAGAATATCGACTGGGAGTGTGACGTGCATCGCCACTACTGCGAGCACAACCAGGGCTGCGACCCGTCGGGATACCTGTCGCAACAGTGGGCCTTCTCACTGGCCGACAAGGTGGCTGTCATCGAAGACGACGTGGTGGTAGCACCCACCTTCCTACCCTTCTGCAAGGAGATGCTCGACCGCTACGAACACGACGAGCGCATCACCATGGTGGCAGGCTTCAACACCGACGAGGTGACACCTGATGTGCCCTACGACTATTTCTTCACATCGGCCTTCTCCATTTGGGGATGGGCATCATGGCGCCGTGTCGTCGACAAGTGGGACGGCACCTATTCGTTTATGCGCGATGATTTCAACCGACGCCAACTGGCATCGCTTGTCAAGGCCCGCGGCTACCGCAGCGACTTCATGCGGATGTGCACCGACCACGCTGCAGCAGGCAAGCCTTTCTTCGAGAGCGTCTTTTGGTCCTCCATGCTCATGAACAACGGGCTCGCCGTCATGCCTACCCGCAACATGGTGAGCAACGTCGGAGCCACCGCCGACTCCACCCATTATGCCGCCCTGCAGACCATGCCACGGGGCTTGCGCCGCATCTTCACCATGGGTCGGCACGACGTCGCCTTCCCCTTGAAGCACCCCCGCTACGTAATGGAGTACGTGCCCTACAAGGAACACACCTACCGCGCCAACGCCTGGGGACATCCTGGCATCAAGATTCTCAGGAGTGTGGAGGAGCTGTGGCTCAACATCAAGGCCGGCAACGTCACGCAAATCGCCACCGCCCTGGCCAAACGCATCCGGAAATGGACGGGCAATGACAAGCATGCGTAGGACGCCACCCCTTTTTCGTGTGGAGCGTGAGACCGCCAAGACGGTCACACCATGTATCCCACGTAAAGGATGGCGTTCCAAGCGAAAAGGTAAAGTGTCAGCAAGAGCGTGAGGACACGCAAGGGCAAGCGCCAGCGTGTGCGCTCCGCGTTCCGCGCCAGATAAGCCATGGCAATGGGAAGGACGAAGAGCCAGTGAGGCGACATGATGTAGACCTCGTTGAGGCCGAAGCCCAAGACAAAATGGATGACCATGTCGAAACCGAAAAACGACAAGGCGAGCCACAGGTAACGGCTCCTCCGCCCACACCAGATGCCCACGATGAACAGCAGGGCCACGACAGCCTCGACAACGTAATTCCATATCCAACGGTAGCTGACGATGACCGGACGATTGACCAACACGTCCAGAAGCGTGTAGTCCTGATGCAACTGGATGGGCTCGCCGAAGATATTCTCCACCAGCGAAGAGTCGCGCGGTGTGGAGATGTCGGTCCATGACCCGAACTCCGTCTTGTTAATGGGCTTGCCCTTGTGAAGGTTCCATGCCTTCTTATGGTCACGCAGATACTTGGCACGCACCTTCTGCTTGACGACTTGGTTGATGGCCTGGGCTATCTGTGCACTGTCCGTCAGCTTCGTCGTGTCCCTGAAAGCCTTGGCAATCCTGTCCTTGTCGCGTGCCGCCTTGACCTTCTTTTGCTCCTGGCGGGCAAGGTAATTGGGCTTTTCCAAAATCTTCCATTCCTGCCTTGCCGCTATCCACATCAGTGCTGAAGGAAGGATGACGGCCAACACCAGGTTGCCCGGCCGCCAGAATTTCTTGCCGTTGACAAAGAGGTTGGCCAGAAAGACCTTGATGCCATTGTTGAGCGAGATGCCTGCCGTGACAAGGAAGAAGAGCACTGTCTGCCACTTGGTGTAGAAGTGGCGGGCGTTCATCTTCTTGCCTGCCACATAGAGCGTAAGGATGAGCATGAACATTGACAGGCAGAAATGGTCGGGCACGCTGCAAACGACCATCACATAGCCAAAAGAAAAAAGGAAGGCGGTGAGCAAGGTGGCATCCGTCTGATGCAGTCCGATAATCTCGCGCAAGATGCGAAACAAGAACACGGCGCTGTAGACACAACAGAACGTCAGGATAACGGCCATGACCGCCATGTCGCAGTTGACCCCCGTCAAGGCCATAAGTCCCTGGTTGATCTGGCAAGGTATCCACATGAAGAAGGCCAACAGCGGGTGGCGGTAGATGTTGTAACCCGCACTCCAGTTGGTGAGCACCAAGTAGCTGATGGGGTCAAAGCCTGAGATGTGGAACACCCGGGTGACCACCTTACGGTAGTTGTCGGCCATTTGGCTGAGGTCGAGCCAGTAGGCACAGATCACCAAAACGTTGGCCAGCACACCATAGACGAGTGCTCCCAGGGCCACCCAGCGCTCCCTGCGCTTGATGCGAAAGATATAGAACGGGTTCTGCAGATGCCCCTTCTTGAGGAAATAGCGCACCAAGAGAAAGTTGACAGGCACGCAGACCATAAACATCGGCAGAGGCGCCAACGACTTTCCAACCCCCAGATGGATGAAGATGTTGAGCATGAGCAACTGCAACAGGTAGTTGACCAGATGGCAAAAGGCAAAGGCCATGCCCCGCCCGGCCGTGGCCTTCACGCGGAAGGTGAAACGTGTGGATGCCACAAAGTTGAAGAGGAAGCTCAGCACATAGCCTACGGTGTTGGCCACATTGACCCCACAGTGTGCGAGATGGACCATCAGCAGGTAGACCACATATTGTATGGCGGTGGCCGCAGCCCCCACGATACCGAAGCGGAGGATTTCTCCAAGATGCTCGCGCCGCTTATTTTCTGAAGGGTTTGTAATGTCGTTCATCTGCAAATTCTAATATTTCCTTGTCGCCCCGGCTGTCGCCGTAGGCAATGATGTAATACTTGTCGCGGTTGCGCTCCAGGTCGGGAATGGCATCCTTAAGCCGCCTTACCTTCTCCGGACCATAGCAATTGGGCGTCGTGAAGCGCCCTGTCAGCCTGCCGTCCTTCACTTCAAGTTGCGTTCCCAACACCTTCACGGTTTCGTGGAAGAACGGCTTCACCCAGTTGTCGACACTTGCGCTGACCACAAAGCACTTTGCTCCTTGTTTCGAGGCCTCGCGTAGCGTAGCCACGCCCGCCTCACGCAACAGCTCAGGATCATCCAGGGCAAACTCCTCACAGAACACGTTGAAGTCGCTTAGCCGCTTGCCGCGGAAGTGCCAGGCAAAGAATTCCTGCTTTGTCCGGCCATTGTCGCGCAGGTGGAGCTTCATCAGCAACAGTTTGGGCAAGAGCGACAACAGGCTCAGTCCCAGTTTCCAAGGTCCGTTGACATAACTGACAAACTGCAACAGCGAGTCGCGCTTGGTGAGCGTTCCGTCAAAGTCGAAGACGTATATGATTTCTTTTTTGTCCATTGTCACGGTGTGATTGGAATTTCCTGAGGCTTCCTCTCGCGTGCAGCCGGCCATTGCCTTCATCCTGCATAGATAATGAGGACAAACGCGACAAGCCATGCCAGCACATCGAGTTGCACGAAACGGTCGCGCAGCACCACTTTCGTGGGGTCGCCGCTCCGCTTGTCGACCACGGCAATCTGTATGTAGCGCAACAGGCCCACAAGCACGAAGATGCTCGTCAGGTAAAGTTTGTCGGAGTGGAAGTTGCGCATCACCTCAGGGCTCACGGTGTACATGATGTAGCACACCAGCGTTACCGAGGCGGTGATGGTCAGCGCCTGGTCCAAGAATGTGGCGTTGTATCGGTTGGTGTTCTTGCGTGGCGCCTCGCCCGTCCGTTCCATGCGGAGCACGTCGTCGCGCCGCTTGGCAAACGCCATAAAGAGCGTGATGAGGAAGGTCATGAGCACAATCCAATGGCTCAGACCAATGCCCGCAGCCTCACCGCCCGCCAACATGCGCAGCACAAATCCGAAGGCCACAACGCACACATCGATGATGGCATACTGCTTCAGTTTGACACAATAAGCCAGATTGAGCAACCAATAGAACACCACGACATAGAGCGTGGGTGAGACGCACGAAGGCTCGTGCCGTGCCACCCCGTCGGCCGTCAACAGACCGGCAGCCGGCAGATGTGCCAAGAAGGGCAGCAGAAACGTCAGGAGCACGCCAAGCGCAAAGGTAATCCCCATCACCGCGTAAGCCTGCGCCACACTGACGGCACCACTGGCCACCGGCCTGTGGCATTTCTCGGGATGGCGGCGGTCGTCGGCAACATCGTGAATGTCGTTGAAACAATAGATGCTCGATGCAGCAAAACTAAAAGAGAAGAAAGCCACCACGCCAGCCAACAGCGCATGCACATCAAGCAAGGCCCCGCCAAAAAGCACAGGTGCGAAGACAAAAAAGTTTTTTATCCACTGCGAAGGCCGTATAAGCTGCAGCAGGGCACACATCTTATTCTCACGGCATGCGGATGGGTGGCGATGTCCATTCATGTTGGTTTGTTCTGTCACTATGGTTGTTTGATTCTATAGACAAGACGGCTTTGTCCTGTCACGGGGATGATTTGAATGATGGTGCAAAATTAGTTAAAATAATCGTTTTGCGCCTTCTTTTCCCAATCTTTTTACAAACCGCACCGCTCCTCCGTTTTCCAGATGCCATGCGGCAGTTCTCTTCTTCAGCACACCAGCCACCGACGGTTCAGCCACCCGACCGCCCTGTTCAATGCCCAAGCCAGGGGCAGGGTGATGACAAGGCACGCCAGGAACGTGGGCCAATAGCTCCAGGCGTGCGGCAACTTGTCGAGCACGAAGTGGATGTGTATGAGGTAACACTCCAGGCTCAACGCACCGACGAAGGCAAAGACACGGTTAAGCCTGCGGGGCAAGCGGCGGAAAATGCGGTTGAGGAGCAAGATGACCGTCACGGTGAGCGGGATGTAGAGCATGCGCTCAATGAAGAGGGGGAACTGTCCGTGTCGCACCTGTTCGAGGAAGAGACTTGACAACAGCGACATGACGAACATTATCCACAACATCCAGATACCCTGTCCGTCGATGGTACGCTTCTGCCGTACCATCTCGCCCATGTTGATGCCGATGAAGAAGATGGGCACACGGCTCCAGAAGATTTCCAGATGTCCCACCGCATGGTGTATGGGCGTCACCCACTGCACCAGTATGCACCACATAATCATGACGACGGGCAACCACCGGTAAACGGGATGGCGGCGTATGAGTTCCATGTAGGGCGGCGCAAAGAGATAAAGGGCCATGATGGCTGGAATATACCAGAAATTGAGTTCGTCGTGCAGCCAGAAGTTCCAGTTGACGGTTATCTCCATGAAGAGATTGAGCCCTGAAGAAAAGTCATGCACCGGGATGCGCGGAATGTAATAGAGACATGCCACGATGAGCCACGCAGGGTAGATGCGTGTGAAGCGTCGGGCATAGAAATGGCGGAACGACGGATGCTTCATCCACGAGAACCACAGTCCTACCCCGCTGAGGAAGAGAAACATGTCGACGCCGATATTCCCCATGCGGCGAAGGCCAAAGAAGATGTCTGTGCGTGCCAAGTCGACATGGAAGAGCATGATGAAAAGCATGGCTGCCCCCATCAGTTCGCCGCGGAACCGACTGATGTTCTGTAGTTCGATATCGGGTATTCTCATGGACAGAAATGAAGGTTTTCCGGATTACATTTGCGGTTTGGGTATCTTGGTCATGATCAACCTGATGAGCCACGCTGCCCCGATGGTGGCTATGACGTAGAGCAGCAGTCCCGTATAGACATCGCCCTGGCGCGAGACAGGTATGAACACCTTGCGCAACACGGGGTGGATGACGAACAGGGCAGCCGAAATGTCTCCCATCCACACCAACGCATCCATGAGCCGGGAGCCGACGGCGGTGTTGGCCGTCAGTCCGATGACCTTCACCAAATAAACGCAGAAGATGCACACCATCAACGGCACGACCGACCACAGGAAGAAATTGCCGCTCATCCAGAAGATGAAGAAGCCACAAAACATTGCTGATCCCGCCAAAGCCAGTGCATTGAGACGGGTCAGAATGATGCGGTTGCCATAGCGCGCAAAGAGCAGGCCCAGTCCGAAGGGCAGCATGCCGCCCATGAAATTGTAGCGATACCAGTTGAGCGCTTCGCTCTCCGGCTCCAGGCACAGCTGCACAACGAGACACACTGCCATGGCACCTGCCGTGTAGCCCCAGTGCCGCTTGTAGAGCAACAGGCGGTAGACGATGTAGAGTTGGAGCATGAGGCCGAAGAACCAGAAGGGGCCGGGCCATATATTATGGTCGGGATCGGCCAGCAGGTTGTTGACCATGGCCAGTTGTGCCACCACCTGCGTGAGGGTGTAATGCCAGCGGCCGGGAGTGATGGCATCGACAATGGTGAAACAGACGAAGCCCACTATCATCATGCTGAAGAGTTTCTTCCAGTGATATGTCACAAACTTCCAGGGGGCCACATACATCTTCCGTCCGTACTTCAGCTCCAAGCCATAGGCACTGAGGAAGAGAAACACGGGCACGCCATAGTGTCCGAAAAACGATATGAGGTGTGCAGCAAGGAGGTTGTCGGGACTGGCCATGACTGCCGCAAGCCTGTCGACATTGTGTTGCGAGTAGGTGTACTCGTTCTCCTTCACCACCGGTCCCAGCCAGTGACAGTAATTGTGGAGAAAGATACCGATGATGGCAAGGCCGCGCAGAGCGGCACATTCGGTGCGGGTGAGTAGTCCGTCATTCATGTTTTTTGTCGTTAAGAGCCTCTTCGCGAAGGGCATCGTAGTCGGCGCTGTTCTTCAATATGCGGGGCCTCATGGCGTCGTAGTCGGGCGACAGGAGGTTGTAGCGGTCGTGATAGTCTTTCGAGCCGATGCCAGCCAGCCACACCAGCATGTGTGGCAGGGCGTCGGTCATGAAGCGTTTGTCTTTGGCGTCCTTGACAGCCTTGAACACCTGGGGGTGGCTCACGGCATAGCGGTGGGAACAATAGATCCAGAAGGGCACCTCGAACTCATAGTGGGCCAGGGGCCAGTCGACCTGTGCGCTATGGTTGCGGCAGATGAAGCCGCGCCCAGGCTCATAGCACTCCTCGCCGTGGTCGGGCATGTAGATGACAATGGCGTCCTTGTTCTCAAAGCGTGAGATGATGGCATCGACGATCGAGTCGTTATAGAGCACGGCATTGTCATAGTCGGCCAGGATGCGCCGTTGCTTCAGGCTCAGGTCGGGGCGCCGTTCCTGATAGGCCTCCGGTCCGAACACACGCTGGCTGTTGGGGCACCGCGTGCGGTAGTTGACATGCTGCCCGATGAGGTGGAAGATGAGGAGGTTGTGGGCACCCTCAAGCTTGATTTTTCCGTCGCTCACCAGCCGGTCATAGTCCTTCAGCAGTCCCTCGTCAAAGCGGTGGGTCTTCTGGTTGCGCAAGTCAAACTGTGCGGCACTGAGTGTGGGGTCATTGAGGAAGAAACCACCGGAAAAGTCGTAGACGGCCTCCTTGGCCTTGGGCAGAAACTGGTTGGTGAGGAACGTCACGCGGTAGCCGGCCTTGCGGAAGAGTTCCGGGAAGAGCGGATAGTCGCACCATTCGCCTCTCTCGCCAATGACATGCATCGACAGGATGTTCTTGAAGACAAAGCTTGTGAGATTCCAACAGCTTACCACATCGCTGAAACGCGTGAGCAATCCGTTCTCCTCGCGCTTCACCTGCCGCGGCGTGGTCTTGAGGTAATAGCCATATTGTTGCGAATGCTGCTTGCCATAACTCTCGCCGAGGATGAGCACGATGGTGGGTGACCGGAACGAGCAGGAGTCGACGGTGACGCGTTGGGCGGCGGCAATGCACTGCCCCACCTGCTTTCCGGCCAACCTGTTGCTGTTCCAACTGAACGCCAGACGGTAGACCGGCAGATACATGTTGCCGCAGTCTTTCTGCGTGAGCAGGTGTTCCACGGTGCCGACGGTACGTGCCGACATGAGTTGGGTCATGCCCACCTTGTTGTGGATACTGGTACAGACGCTTGCCACGAGCAGCGCGACCACGAGCAGTGCGGCCCCCACTCGGACGCTCCTGCGCTTCAGACATACGGGTTGCCGTTCGGCCCAGGTATGCCAAGCATGTCCCGACAGGCGCCATACACGATGACGGGCTGCCCACAAGCCATGCACGACGATGAGCAGCAGCAGCCAGCCCACCGGTGAGAACACCACGTCGGGCGAAAGGTAGGAGTGCAGAAACTCACTGGCCTCGCGTGCATCGGTCTCGGCCACCAGCAGCAGCATGGTGGGGGTGAGCGTTGAGCCGAACTTCCAAAAGCAATAGACATCGACCACGGCCACGGCATAAAGCACCACATAGAGCAGCCGGCGCACCCATGTGCGCACCCTTTGGGGCAGGAGAGCCAACACCGCACACGCCACATAAATGTCGAGGAAGAGCTCCAGGAAGAGGTTGTCGTAGAGATGGGCGCCACGCGTATGGGGCAGTGTCAGCACTGCACAGAGCACTCCCAGTGCATACATCATCACGAAGAACGTGCCGTTCTTCACAAGGGGGGCTGTCAACCCGCGGGCTATCTTTCCGATAGTTTTCATCTCCTGCTATTCGTGTTTAGCACAACAATATTGTTGCAAAATTAAGAAATAAAAGCCATTATGACAAATCTTTGCCTGGCTAAGTTTGCCGCGGTGTGCCACTACGGCATAGAGCGGCACACTTGGGTCATGAGAGCCGTTGGTTCTTCTTTAACTTAAGCGGATTTATGATGCGTGAGCCGATGCGGGCTGAAAGCCCAGCAATTCCTTAGCCCAGGGCATCGCCCTGGGGTTTAAGTCGGTCTCGTTGTGCGCGCCCTGTAAGGGCAAAAGTATAGTGCACACGTAGACTTTTGCCCTTACAGGGCGCGCCCATCGCTCGCAT
>CAVIOP010000066.1:0-14047 GCA_963644485.1 bacterium
CCTGTAAGGGCAAAAGTATAGAGCAGACATAGACTTTTGCCCTTACAGGGCGCGTCCATCGCTCGCATGCCAAACCCTGCCGCATGAGGGGCGCACTCCTGCCCAGCGCGCCCACACGGCTGGCACACGGCGTGCTCTCGATTTGTTGCATTGTTGCATGTTGCATGTTGCATTAAGGTCGTTTCACAATGCTCGCTGTATTGTTTTAAACAAAGTTGTTTTAAACAAAGTTGTTTAAAAGTGAAAGGCCTTCTCTTGGTTGCCTTACTTCACCCGGATGATGTCCTCCCAGCGCGTGGTGAAGTTGTGGCTACGGAAATCGTGCTTGATGGCATCGCGGAATGAGCCAGCCTTGCCCTTGCCGTGGACTGCCGTGTATTGTTGGCTACCCAGCACCACCGTCTCTGCCCCGTTCAGCTTGTTGATCTTGTCAATCGACTCTGTGAGCCGTTTCAGCTTGTCGCGTTTCTCAGCGTCGAAGTCGAGGAAATTGGTCTGCACCAAGTCTTCGCCACTGATGGCCGATACGATGACTCCCGCGCGTTTATACTTGAAACCCTTGATGAAGATGCGCTTCAGTGCCTTCAGCGCCCCGTCGACTACCTCCTGTGTGGAGTTGACCGGCGTGAGCAACACCTCCTGGGCCGAGTTGCTGTATTGGGGCAGGTCCGTCCGGAAGCGGTTGGTGTCGATGAAGACCATGATGCTGGCACACACGCTGTGCTGTCGGCGCAGTTTCTCTGCGCAGCGTGCGGCGTAGTTGCTCACTTGTGTGCGCAGGTCCAGCAGGTCATCGATCATGCCTGGGAACGAACGGCTGGTGCAGATGCTCTTCTTCGTGGTGAGCTGTTCGGTCGGTATGCAGTCGATGCCGTTCAGCTCCAGCCAGGTGCGCTCGCCCGTGACATGCAGTTCCTTCCGCACCCAGGCACGCGGCTTCATGGCGAAGTCGTAGGCCGTGTGGATACCGTAGCCTTCCAGCCGTTCGAGGTATCGGCGTCCGATGCCCCACACCTCCTTGAGCGGAAAGAGCTGCAGCGCCTTGATGCGTCGCTCCTCCGTGTCGATGACACAGCAGTGGCGGTAGGCCGGGTAGTCCTTGGCGAAGCGGTCTGCACACTTGGCCAGCGTCTTGGTGGGCGCGATGCCGATGCTCACGGGCATGTCGACCCATTTCCATATCTTCCGGTTGAGCTCCTCGCCCCACGTCTTCAGTTGGTCGTAGGGACGGTTGTCGAGCACGCAGAACGCCTCGTCGATGCTATAACGGTAAAACTCCTCGCAGGCACCGCGTATGATCCCCATGACCCTCTGTGTGATGTCGCCATAGAGCTCATAGTTGCTCGAGAATACGCCGATAGCCTTTCCGGGAAACCGTTCTGCCAGCTGGTAGTAGGGCATGCCCATCGGGATGCCCAGTTGTTTGGCCTCCTTCGACCGCGCCACCACGCACCCGTCGTTGTTGCTCAGCACCACCACGGGCTTGCCGTTGAGGTCAGGGCGGAACACCCGCTCACAGGAGCAGAAGCAACTGTCGCAGTCGCAGATGGCGTAATACTTAGTCGCATTCATCTCCATCGCGTTTGCCAAACTGAGGGTCTATCTTGAGAAAGGCCATCACGAGGAATGTCACCGAACAACAGAGGATGACAAAAATGAAGAAGTGGCGGTAGCCAAGTATTTCCTGCAGCGTGCCCGCAAAGAGACCCGGCACCATCATCGACAATGACATCAGCGCCGAAGCAAGCGCATAGTGGCTTGTCTTGAATGGTCCGCGACTATAATAAATAAGGTAAAGCATGTAGGCTGTCAGGCCGAACCCATAGCCGAACTGCTCGATGAACACACAGACGTTGATGGCCAACAGGTTCGACGGCAACACGTAGCTCAAGAATACATAGACCAGTGAGGGTAGGGTGAAGGCACAGGCCATGGGCCACCGCCATCTGTTCAGGCCTCCGCTGCTGGCCGCGATGCCTCCGAACACACCGCCCAGAGCCACACCGATGACACCCACTGTTCCCTGCACCAGGCCGAACTCTTGCGGTGACAGGCCCAGGCCGCCGTTGTGGGCGGCGTCGATGAGGAAGAGCGACGACACTTTCGACAACAGTCCCTCTGGCATGCGGAAAAGCATGATGAACAGCAGGGCGGCCATGACCTGCTCCTTTTGCACAAACGTGCGGAACGTGTTGGCGATTTCCCGCCAGATGGTGTGTATGTTGATGTCCGGCCGCGACACATCCTCCCTCGGTCGGGGCAGTATTTGGCTGTGCCACAGCCACAGGAGCAGGAACAGCCCCGCCACGCCGTAGAACATCAGGCTCCACGAGTAGGCGATGCTGTTGCGGAAGATTACTTGCAGGTTGCCGGCTGCCATCACCAGTACGCCTTGTCCGAAAATGGTGGCAAGGCGGTCGAACACCGAACGGATGCCCATGAACCACGCCTGCTGGTGGCTGTCGAGCCCCAACATGTAGAAACCGTCGGCGGCGATGCAGTGGAACGCCCCCGAGAACGCCATGACCCAAAAGAAGAACAGGGTGCTCTGCATCCACAGTGCTGTGGGGATGGTGAAGGCAATGCCGCCCAGGGCGGCGCCCAGCAGGAGTTCCATGGCAATCACCCACCAGCGCTTGGTCTTGATGAGGTCTACGAAGGGGCTCAGCACAGGCTTCAGCACCCATGGCAGGTAAAGCCAGGACGTGTAGAAGGTGATGGCACCATTGCTTAGCCCGAGCTGTTTGTAGAGAATGACGCTGATGCTCATGACGGCCACGAGGGGCAGACCGTCGCTGAAAGCCAGTGTCGGCACCCATAGCCAGGGCGATTGTTGATGATGTCGCATATTGAAGAGAGGTCCTTACTGATATGATTTCGTTATGGCTGCACCGGGATAGTAGTGGGCCAGGATCTCGTCGTAGGCAAAGCCCTGCTCACCCATCACTGCCGCACCGATCTGGCAGAGGCCCACGCCGTGCCCCCATCCGGCTCCGGTGAGCACGAAACGGGCTGGAGCATCCTGCCCGTCAATGTATTCCTTGTCTACCACGAAGGCGGAACTGTAGAGGTGGGTATGGCTCAGCGCACGCCGTATCTCCAGCTCCTTGCCTATGGTAAGCGTGCGGATTGTCCCCACAATCTTCAGGGTCACGAGGCGTCCGCTCTTTCCCCGTTCAACGGGTATCATGTCAAGGATGGTACCGAAGTCGATGTGTAGTTTCTTGCGCAGCAGCCCCGCCAGTTCGTCTTGTGTGTAGGTCACCTGCCAGCGATAGAAGTCGGTGGTCTCCTGGTCATAGTCATTGAGCACCTGTGAAAGGATGGTCTTGTCGGCCGTGTTGCAGAAGCTCGCTGGCCGTGTGCGTATCCATTGCTCCGCCTGCTCCTCCCGGGTCAGGTCGGGTAGGGTCGGTGTGCCTTTGCAGGTAGAGGCCAGGGCAGCCAACCGGGGCGGCAGCCAGTCGCACAGGGTGCGCAGGTAGCTCTTCGGAGTGTCCTCCCAGCAATACTGAAACTCCTCCACCGCACCGCCGCAACACTTGGAGAAGCGCGCATCGCAGATGGTGCCGTCGGCCGTCAGGATCTGTCCGCGCGTCTGCTGGACGGCCTCGGTCACGTGGGGACTGGTTTTCTTGGTAATGCCCTGGTAGCGCTGGCAGTGGTCGTCGGCACACACATCGAAGAGCGTGTGGTCTTCGCGGTCATACCAGCGGATAATGGTGTCGCTGTCCTCCACAAACGAAGGTTGGCAGGCAGGCTCGTTTGCCGCGGCTTGCCGTTTCACCATTTGGGCCAGCAGCCACGACCGCGAGATGACGGCATGTGCCTTGAGTAGTTGCAGACTCGATGTGGCACTCATTTCGCTCGATATTACGCTCTCGAGATATTGTTCCACAGGCAGTTCGTTGATGGCCCATATCTTGTCATCATCGATTACAAGCCGTAGTGTGCCCATGAACGTTTGCATCTCCTTGCGTTCCCAGTGGAAGTTGACACCAATGGTCACATCCTTCAACGAGAACGACGCTTCGGGCGCCGTGGGACGGAAGACCAGACTGCGGTGGATGGTGCCCTGCCACACGATGCCTCCCTCAGCGAGCTCGGCCGTCTGGTCGCCCAAGACCTGCGAGCCGTTCACCTCGTAGGGCTTGTTGAGTGCGAAGCAGATGCGTTTGCCGCTGACTATGCCCACGCTGACGTGAGGCTCCTGGCAGGTGGAAGTCGTTTTCCCTGCCTTTTCTGCATGTGTACAGGTATTTGTCGGATTCTGTTTCATGTCCATTGTCTAAGAAAGAAGGGCTGCTTTCCAATTGCAGAGAGCAACCTATCCTATGCAAAGTTAGCGATTTTAGCCCACAATACGTGTAGCTTCTTTAAAAAATTTGTATCTTTGCAGAGATGAAGAAGAAAACACTACTCGGCATGACGCTCGCCGAACTGAAAGACGTGGCCACCTCCTTGGGCATGCCTGCCTTCACGGGAGGGCAGATAGCCAAATGGATTTACGGCAACCATGTCAAGAGCATTGACGAGATGACCAACATCTCCAAGGTCAATCGGGCGCGGCTGGAGGAAGAATATGAGGTGGGGTGTGCAGACCCCATCGATGCCCAACACTCGAAGGACGGCACCATCAAATATCTCTTTCCCGTGAGAACGACACGCCCCGACGACAGTCAGGGCGTCAAGTTCGTCGAGACGGTGTATATCCCCGATGACGACAGGGCCACGCTCTGTGTCTCGTGCGAGGTGGGCTGCAAGATGAACTGCCTGTTCTGCCAGACGGGCAAGCAGGGCTTTGAGGGCTATCTCACCGTAGCGGATATTCTTAACCAGGTCTACAGCCTGCCCGAAGTGGACAAGTTGACAAACATTGTCTACATGGGGCAAGGCGAGCCGATGGACAACCTCGACAATGTGTTGCGCTCCACCGAGATACTGACCGCTGACTATGGCTGGGCCTGGAGTCCCAAGCGCATCACGGTCAGCTCCGTGGGCCTCAAGGATAAGCTCCGGCGTTTCCTCGAAGAGAGCGACTGCCATGTGGCCATCAGCCTCCATGCACCCGACCATGCGCTTCGCGCTGAGCTTATGCCGGCCGAGAAGGCTATGCCCATCGAGGAGGTTGTCGAGCTGCTGCACAACTACGACTTCGCCCACCAGCGCCGTTTGTCGTTCGAATACATCGTCTTCGGCGGCATCAACGACACGCTGGACCATGCACGCCAGATAGTCAAGTTGCTCAAGGGCCTGGCCTGTCGCATCAACCTCATCCGCTTTCATCAGATCCCTGATGTGCCCCTGCACGGTACCGATGAACGGAAGATGGAGGCACTTCGCGACTATCTCACGGGCCATGGCGTCTTCACCACCATACGCGCCTCGCGCGGACAAGATATCTATGCGGCCTGCGGGCTGCTCAGCACCTCCAAGAAGATTGCGGAGGTGCGCCATGAGGAGAAGCGATGAGCAGAGCGTTGACATGCCTGGCAGTTTGTCTGATGCTTATGGCCTGTAGCGGTTCAGACGGTCTGTTGCCCCCCTCGGGCGGCCGGCTCTATGAGGTGCTGCTTGTGGGCGACCGCGAGGGGGTTGTCAGACAGATGCTTGAGGCGGACGTGGAAGGTTTGCCGCAAAGTGAGCCGTCGTTTGACGTGTCGGCAACCGACAGTGTGGGCTTCACAGCCTCTGTGCGACAGGCGCGCAACATGGTCATTGTCAGCATTGACCCCAAGGCTTACGATCGGCCCTATGTGGGCTATGAGAAAAACGTGTGGGCCAAGCCCCAGATGGTGGTCCGCATCGGCGCCCCGTCGGTGGATGCGCTGAGACAGGAGGCACAAGGTGTAGCGGCAACGTTGCGAACGCTGCTCAACAGGGCTGAGGTCAACAAGATGCTTGCCCTCTTGAAGCACAAACGCAACACCAAGGCGGAACAGATGGTCAGACAGATGTTTGGGGTGTCGCTCTGGATACCCGCCGACATGGTGGCCAGCAAGAGCGGCAAAGATTTCATTTGGCTGAGCAACAACGGGACGACGGTCATGCAGAACATCGTGGTCTACCGGGAACAGCCATTGGTGACAGGCAGCAACCCGTCTGCCTTTTCCGAGAACAGCGACATGAAACATTTCGTTGCGCAACGTGACAGTGTGCTAGGACATAACATCAAAGGCGAGACCGACTCCATGCGGATGGCCACCGTCGCAACCACCGTCAGCAGACGTCTGGTCTTCAGAGAAGAGAAAGACCGGTCGCTCTGGCTTGACCACAACGATGTGGCACACGCCCCTATGACCTTCTTCAGAGGCTTGTGGGAAATGCACGGCGATAACATGGGAGGTCCGTTTGTCAGCCGCAGGTTGCCGCAGGTTGCTGCAGGCGGACAGAGACACTCGGAGAAAGGAACCGTGGTGGCCGAAGGCTTCGTCTTCGCACCCGGACGGACGAAGCGCAATGCCATACGCCGGCTGGAGGCTGTGCTCTGCACGCTGGGCTGGGACAAACCCTAGAGGGGCAAGGCTGGCATGGGCAACGGCTCTGCGGAAACAAAGTGGAAACAAAGAAAACAAGCAATAAATCATCAAGAAATAGCAAAATATGGACAATCAGAAAATACGTGTGGCCATCACCCACGGAGATACCAACGGCATCGGATACGAACTGATCTTCAAGGCATTTGAGGAGCCGGAGATGCTTGACATGTGCACACCTATTATATATGGTTCACCCAAGATTGCCGCCTATCACGCCAAGGCACTTGACTTGACGGGCAACTTCTCCATCGTCAGCAAGGCCGACGAGGCGCAGGACGGCAAGGTCAACCTGCTGCCGGTATTCGACGAGGAGGTGAAGGTGGAGCTGGGCGTGCCCTCGCAGGACGCCAGTCGTGCAGCAGTGAAAGCCCTTGACAGGGCCATCACCGATTATAAGGACGGACTGTTCGATGTGCTTGTGACGTGCCCCATCAACAAAGACAACATGCATATCGACGGGTTCGCATTCCCCAACAGCGACAAGTTCATCGAGCAATGCCTCAGTGAGGGACAGAAAGCGGTCGACATTCTGGTCAACGGAAACCTCAGGGTGGCGCTGATGACAGGAGATGTGGCGCTGAAGGATGTGCCTGCAGCCATCACGCAAGAGTCGGTGGCCAGCAGGGTCAGGACGTTTGCCAGTACCCTGCGCCGTGACTTCCGTATCTCCAGTCCGCGCATTGCCGTGCTGGCGCTGAACCCCAACCATAGTGTTGAACGCCCTGGCAAGGAAGAGACAGATGCCATCATCCCCGCCATCAAGCAGGTGGCTGAGGAGGATATCTGTGTCTTCGGGCCCTATCTGGCCGACGAGTTCTTTGCCAATGGCGATTTCTCGGCCTTCGACGGCATACTGGCCATGTATCATGACCAGGGAGTGGCGCCTTTCAATGCCTTGTTGCCACAAGACAACATCCACTATCTCGGAGGTCTGCCTATCATCTGCACCACTGCCGACCAAGGCCCAGGGTACGCCACGGCAGGCAAGGGAACGGCTGATGCCACGGCATTTCGCCATGCCATCTGGCAGGCCATCGACGGCTTCCGCAACCGTACCGCCTATGACGAGCCGCGGGCCAACCCTCTGCCCAAGCTCTACCATGAGCGCAAGGATGAGAGTGAGAAAGTGAGGTTCTCTATCCCCAAGAAGCGCGAAAGTGCCAGCAGGGAACAGCGCAAGTGACCATAGGAACCGGACAACAGTCTCTTGTCATCGGTAATTAACATCTATCCTTGGGATATGAAGAAAAAATATCAGAACGGGTTCTTCATCTTCGGGTTGTTGGTGCTTGTAGTCATGATAACGCAGCTCGACTTCGCCCAGGTGTGGCAGGGGCTCCGCCATGCAGGCTATTGGTTTGTGGCGGTGGTTGTGTTGTGGGCGTTTCTCTATGTCTTCAACACGGCTTCCTGGTACCTCATCATCAAGGGCGTGTGCAGTCAGCATCCGGCGGACGGCAGGAAGGACAACGGCGAGAAGTCAGCCAAGATTCCGTTTTTCTGGCTTTACAAGGTTGCGGTGTCTGGATTTGCACTTAACTATGCGACACCGGGCGGCCTCATGGGTGGCGAACCCTATCGTATCATGGAACTTGCGCCTAAGATAGGTACCGAGAAAGCATCGTCGTCGGTGATTCTCTATGCCATGACTCATATTTTCAGCCATTTCTGGTTTTGGCTGATTTCTGCGGTGCTTTTCCTTTGCACACAGCATGTCAACCTGATCATGGGGTCGCTCATGGCGGCTATCGTGGCTTTTTGCCTGCTGGGTGTCTGGTTCTTCATTGCCGGATACCGTAAGGGATTGGCCAACAGGGTCATGAACCTGCTGAAACACATCCCCTTCGTCAAGAAATGGGCTGGCCCGTTTGTGGAAAGTCACCGTGAACAACTGGACAACATCGACGGACAGATTGCTGCGCTGCACAGCCAAAACCCCTGCAGTTTCTGGGGGGCGCTGGGACTGGAACTGGCTTGCCGTATCTGTTCGGCACTGGAGATCTTCTTCATCTTGCTGGTGCTCATGCCCAGCGTCAACTATCTGAACTGTATCCTGGTGCTGGCCTTCACGTCGTTCTTCGCCAATCTCTTGTTCTTCATGCCCCTGCAACTGGGAGGGCGCGAGGGGGGCTTCCTCATGTCCACCACGACGCTGGGTATCAGTGCCAGTGCGGGCATTTTTGTCGCGCTTATCGTGAGAATGAGGGAGCTGGTGTGGACGGGCATCGGCCTGCTGTTCATCAAACTCGAAAAGAAGGAGAAACAATAAAAACGACTGCCATTTTTGCGGGTTTCTTGAAAAATGTGTAATTTTGTCATCCAATGAATACGTCAGAACTGCAAAAGATAAAACAACGATACAATATCGTGGGCAACAGCGATGGGCTATGCCATGCGCTCGATGTGGCCTTGCAGGTGGCTCCCACCGACTTGAGCGTGCTCATCATCGGAGAGAGTGGCGTGGGCAAGGAAATTGTGCCAAGGGTTATACATGACAATTCGCCCCGCAGAAGAGAGCGCTACTTTGCCATCAACTGTGGATCGATACCCGAAGGCACCATCGACAGCGAATTGTTCGGTCACGAAAAGGGTGCCTACACCGGTGCTGTCGGTGAAAGCGAAGGCTACTTTGGCGTGGCCAACAAGGGGACAATATTTCTCGACGAGGTGGGCGAACTGCCTATGGCCACACAGGCACGTCTCCTGAGGGTGCTCGAGACGGGAGAATACATTCGGGTGGGAGGACAGGAGATACGTAAGACCGACGTGCGCATCGTGGCTGCCACCAATGTCAACATGAGGAAAGCCATCTCTGAAGGACGATTCCGCGAAGACCTCTATTATCGCCTCAACACGATACCCGTTCAGATGCCGCCTTTGCGAGACAGAGGCGAGGACATTCTGTTGTTGTTCAGGCTCTTTGCCATGCAGATGGCAGAAAAGTACCGGCTGCCGAAGATTACGCTGACCGAAGAGGCCAAGAAGATGATGCTGCAATACAAGTGGCCGGGAAACGTGCGCCAGCTGAAGAACATCACGGAACAGATGTCTGTGCTTAGCGAACAGCGCGAGATTGGCGTGGAGACGTTGAAGCGCTTTATCCCGCAAGACCCCGAAAGCACGGAACTGGCTACTGTCAGTCAGCCTGGACAACACTCTTATGAAAGCGAGCGCGAGATACTCTATAAGATTCTCTATGAGCTGAGGGGCAACATTGCTGACCTGAGACGGGACATGTCAACGCTCCGCAAGCAGATTGACGAGACACGTGACCTGCATCAGGTGGCCAAAAGCTATTCGTCGGGCTTCATCGGAGCCGCCAAGGAAAATGTGCCGGCCATCAGCAGCCACGAGTCAGCACTCTCGCCATACACTCCTTCAGCGGAGGACGCTGAGGCAGAAGAAATCAAACCTGAGTTGGAATGTCTCAACCTGAGTGACCTCGGGCGCCAGATGGTGGAAAAAGCGCTGGAGCGCAATGACGGAAACAGAAAGAAGGCAGCGCAAGAGTTGGGCATATCCGACCGGACACTATACCGTCGCATCAAGCAATATGGTTTGGACAAGAAATAGTATTTCCATGAAATTGACGATGAAACAAAGACTGTCTTGTCTTGCCATAGGTGTTCTCCTGCTGCTCACGGCGTGCAGTGTCAGCTACAAGTTCAATGGTGCCAGTATCGACTACACCACGACAAAGACCATACGGATTGCTGATTTCCCTATTCGGAGCAGTTATGTCTGGGGACCGATGGCCTCCATCTTCAACAACCAGCTGAAGGATGTCTTTGCCAACCATACCCGCCTGAGTCAGGTAAAACGCAACGGCGACTTGGTCATCGAGGGTGAGATTACACAGTATTCGCAACGCAACAAGTCGGTTTCGAGCGAGGGATACTCGGCGCAGACGGAACTTTCAATAACTGTCAACGTGAGGTTCACCAACAACAATAACCATGAACAGGACTTCGAGCGGTCGTTCACGGCGTCAAAGAGCTATGAGACCACCCAGAGCCTGAACAGTGTACAGGAGGAACTTGTCACACAGATGTGCAAGGATTTGACGGAGCAGATCTTCAATGCCACAGTAGCCAACTGGTAAATGCAACGGACGGCTTGCCCGCCAACCGCTGGCGAAACTGTAGTACCCCCCCCTGTCACTAATGAATTATTACCCAAACGAATATGGATATAGCGCAACTTATTAAACAGCCCGAACTGCTTGACCGCGAGACCCTGTACGATCTCCGGAGTCTTCTTGCGCTCTATCCGTATTACCAAACGGCCCGTCTGCTCTTGTTGCAAAACCTTTATTTGCTGCACGACCCCACGTTTGACGAGGAGTTGCGCCGCGCTGCCATCTATATCACTGACCGAAAGGTGATATTCAACCTGGTGGAGGCTGCACATTATCAAATGCGCCATGCTCCTGCTCCCCAAAACGATGCTCGCAAGAAGCCCAATGGTAATCGTACCATATCGCTGATTGACAACTTCCTGGAGTCTATTCCAGAAGAGGAAAAAGAAGAGGAGAAGAAAAACAAGAGAAAGCCGACTCCGGCCGATGCAGCAGTCGACTACGTGTCTTACCTTTTGGAAACGGAATGTGAAGAGGACAAGAAAGCAGAACCAACCGTTGCTCCCCAGCTGAAAGGTCAAGATTTGATAGATAATTTCATAAACAATGAAAGTGGCAAAATCAAATTGAAGGCGGATGTGGAGTATGTGCCCGAAGATGCCCTTCCCGGCTTTGGAGAGGATAAAAACGGCGAGGAAAGCTATTTTACGGAGACATTGGCGAAAATTTACATCAAACAAGGCAGATATAACAAAGCGCTTGAAATTATTCAGCGATTAAATTTGAATTATCCGAAAAAAAATGCTTACTTTGCAGATCAAATACGTTTCTTGGAAAAGTTGATATTAAACAATAAAAACAATAAGTAAAGAATTATGTACACATTATTTGTAATTCTCATCGTCCTGGCGTCACTGCTGATGATTTTCATCGTGCTCATCCAGGAGTCGAAGGGAGGAGGACTTTCCAGCAATTTCTCTTCTTCCAATGCGATTATGGGCGTGCGCAAGACTACTGACTTCGTAGAGAAGGCTACGTGGGGACTCGCCGCTGCCATGGTCGTCATCAGCGTGTTCTGCGCTTACACGGCCCCTCAATCCAACGCATCGCAGAGCGTTCTGGAAAAAGCTGCCACTGAGACGCAGACTACCAATCCTACGAATACTCAGGGATTCCAGGCTGGCCAACAGCAGAACGCTCCTGCACAGGGCGCCAAGCAGGGTGCTCAGCAGACAGCTCCTGCAACCCCCGCACAGCCTGCAACGCCAGCAAAATAAACAAAAAGTGAAAAAAGTGAGGGGTTTGTTTGGTGGTTTCAAATAAATCCCTTACCTTTGCACTCGCTTTGAGACAACAAGGCAATCAATACACGGTGGGTGTAGTTCAGTTGGTTAGAGCGTCAGATTGTGGTTCTGAATGTCGTGGGTTCGAGTCCCACCATCCACCCCTAAGTAAACCCTTGCAGATGAAATTTCTGTGAGGGTTTATTCTTTCTCTCCGTTTTTGCACCATTCAAATAAAACGTTAAAACATCTGAAATAAATGAGCTTCCTTTTTATATTATAGGGAAAATCGTTATCTTTGCATTCTAAAACGTGTTATTAGCGTGAAAATAGTAAAAGTGCTTAATGCCCTTGAAAAATTCGCGCCTCTGCCCCTGCAAGAAGACTTTGACAATGCCGGCTTGCAGATCGGATTAACAGAGGCGGAAATCTCAGGGGCTTTATTGTGTCTTGACGTTACCGAGGAGATCGTTGACGAGGCTATCGCCTTGGGGTGCAACCTTGTTGTTTCGCATCATCCGCTGATTTTCCGCAAGCTGAGCCACATTACGGACGAGGACACTGTGCAGCGCACGGTGATGAAGGCTATCCGGAACGACATCTGCATCGTCTCCATGCACACCAACATGGACAGTGCGCGAGGCGGTGTGAACTACAAGATTGCGGAGAAGATGGGGCTTACTCAACTGCGTTTCTTTGGCAAACAGCAGACCGTAGACGGTGTGGAAGGTGGTGAGGGTGTTGTCGGCGTGTTGGCGGAGCCTGTCGCTGCCGACGACCTGGTCGTCATGCTGAAGCGTACGTTTGACGTGGAATGTGTCATGGCCAACCAGCTGTTGCGCCGCCCCATACGAAAGGTGGCGCTCTGTGGTGGGGCTGGCGACTTCCTGCTCGGTGAGGCCATCCGGCAAGGTGCCGACGCCTTCGTGACGGGTGAAATGCACTATCACCAGTACTTCGGCCATGACCAGCAGATTCAAATCGCTGTCATTGGCCATTACCAGAGTGAGCAGTTCACCAACGAGGTCTTCCGTGACATTATCGAGAGAGAATGCCCGGGCGTGAAGTGCTTTCTGACAAGAACAAATACAAACCCAATCATATATCTGTAAAACATTATGACTGCAAAGAAAGAACAACCCGCAGAGATGACGGTGGAGCAGAAGCTGAAAACATTGTTCCAACTTCAGGTCACCCTGTCGGGTATCGATGAGAAGCGTGCCCTTCGTGGAGAGCTGCCTCTTGAAGTGAGCGATCTGGAGGACGACATCGAGGGACTGAAGACTCGCCTTGCGAAGATTGAAGGCGAGATTGACGATTTCCAGACCGCTGTGGCTACAAAGCGCAACGAGATTGAGCAGGCGCAGGCCAGCCTGGAGCGCTACAAGAAGCAACTCGATGACGTGCGCAACAACCGCGAATATGATACGCTGAACAAGGAAATTGAGTTCCAGGAGCTCGAGATTGAACTCTGCAACAAGAAAATCCGCGAGGCTAGCCAGAAGGTGGCGGAGCGCCAGGAGGAACTGGCGAAGACCCAGGAGGCCATTTCCGAGCGTGAGAAGGATTTGGAGCTGAAACGCAGCGAGCTTGATGAAATCATGCAGGAGACCCGCGAGGAGGAGGAGAAGCTGAAGGGGAAGGCCAAGGAACTCGAAGCGCAGATGACGGCCGTCGACGCCCGTCTGCTCAGCAGCTTCAAGCGTATCCGCAAGGGTGCACGCAATGGTCTGGGTATCGTCTATGTGCAGCGTGATGCCTGTGGTGGCTGTTTTAACAAGATTCCGCCCCAGCGTCAGCTTGACATCAAGATGCACAAGAAAATCATTGTGTGTGAGTATTGCGGCCGTATTCTCATTGATCCCGAATTGGCAGGCGTGAAGATGGATACTTTGAGTGAGGAGAAGCCGAAGCGCAAGGCACGTACCACACGACGCACCAAGAAGGCTGATGACGCTGTGAACGAATAGTTTGCAGGCTGCCGTATATAGGTGTGCTTGTAGAGCCAACAAGCAATGCTGGGCCCGATGACTCGATTGTGAGTCATCGGGCCTTGTTGTAGTATGCTCGGTAGGGCTTTGTGGTAGGTGGAAAACGGGCTGAAAGCCCAAAAGTACTTAGCCCAGGGCAAGCGAAGCGGCGCCCTG
>CAVIOP010000067.1:0-13963 GCA_963644485.1 bacterium
CCTGCCGCCCACTCCCGGATGAGACCGCCGCCCATTAACACACCTTAAATCAAACGAGAAACCGCACTTCAACACCCACCTAACCGAAAACAGCCCTATGAGCGTCAAATTCAAACCCACTCGTCCACCGTCACCCACCACCGACGACGGCAACCACTAATCCCTAACATGCATTTCATTTGGTCAAAAGCACAATCAACTACTCGAATCTATTCGGACCAGATGTTTTCTAAACGGGACAGCAGTAACATTTTTTGTCTAATATCATCTGTGGCGAACTGAATTTTTGTATCTTTGTATTATGAAACATTTAACGTTAGTCTTTCTGCTCGTCATCGGTGTCGCTTTGCCGACAGTAGCCCAACGACACGAAATACTCAGTGACAACATTGCATCGCTGCAGGTTGTCGTCAATCATAACTGGACAGCGCTACCAATTATCACATTGGACAGTGATGATGTGCTTCGTGTGGATTTTGACGAACTGTCTCACAACTATCAACGTTATTGCTACAAGATAGAACATTGTGAGGCCGACTGGTCTGTCTCTGACGAACTGTTGGAGAGTGATTTTGTGGAGGGGTTCGCCGCTGGAAACACTATAGACGACTTGGAGGAGTCGGTCAACACCAACCAACTCTACACCCACTATAGTCTAAGGATTCCTAATGGGAAATGCAGGTTGAAGATGAGTGGCAATTATAAACTGACAGTTTATGATGAATATCAGGATGAGGAACCGGTCCTCGTGGTTTGTTTCATGGTGGTTGACCCCAAGATGACTGTGGGTCTGGATGTCACCACCGACACTGACCTTGGGGTCAACCGCCATTATCAGCAGGTAGGTATGCGGCTCGACTATGGTGGTGTGCGTGTCACTGACCCAGCTGCTCAGATCAAGACGGTGGTCATGCAGAACGGACGGTGGGACAATGCAGTGGTCAACGCAAAGCCTCAGATTGTCAGTGCTGAGGGGTTGGCTTGGTCTCACTGCCGCGACTTCATCTTTCAAGCCGGAAACGAATATCGTAAGTTCGAGATGCTCGACGTGACCCATACTACCATGGGGTTAGAGGCAGTGGAGTGGGATGGCGAGCGTTATCACGCCATCCTGTGGACTGATGAGCCCCGTCCCAACTATGTTTATGATGAGGATGCTGACGGAGCGTTTCTTATCCGCAATTCCGACAATGTGGAGATTGACAATACCTGCGAGTATCTGATGGTCCATTTTCGTCTGAAAAGTCCTCGGCTGTCTGGTGATGTCTATCTCAACGGAGCTTGGACGCAAGATAGCTTCTTGCCCAAATATCAGATGCAATGGAATGATGAGTCGCAGCAGTATGAGGCTCTAGTGTGGCTCAAGCAAGGCTATTACAACTATCAGTATTTGACCCTACAGGCAGATGGCTCTGTTCAGCCGGTGCCATCTGAAGGCAGTTTCTACCAGACAGAGAACGCGTATCAGGCCCTGGTCTATTTTCGGTCGCCTGGAGACCGCACTGACCAATTGCTGGGATATGGCCGAGTAAAATTGTCCAAATAACGTTCAAAGTTAGTTGTTTACGTAAAAACGACATTGGTTATCCGTTCTCAGAAGTGTTTAGGGATAGTCATTCGGATGGCAAATCACCATTTGCTGAACAGTTCAAGTCCGAATGTGACGCCGATAGTGCGGTTTCCGCGGCCATTGCTGAAGAAGACGCCCATCGACATCAGACGGCATGTAAATCCGTATCCGGCTTCGACATATGGATGCACATTGCGTACGTCGAGTGTTGAGATATACAGACGTTCCATTTCGACATAATGGCCAATGAAAGGAATCCAGCTCAATAATAGCAACGGACTCTCGTAGGTAACGTTGGTGCGGGTGTAATATTCTGAGGAGTTGTAGGTATCGCTTCGCAACAATTCGAAGTCACCGTTTATATCGTCGTTCCAACCGTTGGGCAGGTTGTTTTCCCTGAAGTTCTCGTAGTTGAGGAAGTAGGCATCATGGTTCTTCATGGTATACAAGCCTGCCCCGAGGCGCAATTTCCATGATTGCAACCTGTTGACATGGTGAATGTAGTCGGCATTGAGTTCCCATCTCTCATAGCCTGTGTTGGCCTTGACTACGCCTTTGATGCCACGGTCGTAGTTGAGGGTGATAAAAGGACCGTTCCATCCGATAGGACGATACTGGATTTCAGCAACAGGGGCAAAGGAACTATAAGTAGCTTTCCATCCGAATTTGTAGAAATCACTCTTGTGGACGGCTGTCCTTTTTTGGTAGAGTGCGCCTAGTTGAATACTCCATTTGTCGGAAAGGTTGTAATTGAAGATGGCTCGAATATCCGTTTGTTTGAACTCGTTCAGTCGGCTATAATTGTACAAAGTGCTATCGGGCTGCTCGTCTTCTATTTGTCGTCGGACCGATGCATTGCGGATGTGGTTGCCGTTGCCCCATTCCAGTTTGATGTATCCGTTGCGTTGTTTGTTAAAGTAATAATAGACGGGAAGCCGAAAGAACATCTGGCGTTGCTTGAAAGCGTATCCAGCTTTAAGGCGTGTTGACAGTTCGGAGTTGGGGGAGACCTGGTAACTGGCGCGCAAGTCCACCTTGTAGGTAAAGCCCCGATAATGGTCGTAGCCCATATAGAGGGGGTTGAGCACAGGGTTGAGACGAATGTACCCCTGGTCGTTGAGGCCAAAATGAGTCTTGACACGATTGAACACATTGTCGCCAATAGCATCCCACAGGACATTCTTTGCAAAGTTGCGGTTCTTCTTTTCTTTGTGTGTGAAGGTTGAATCGTTTCTCAAAGAGTCTTGTTGGTATTGGCGTTCGAAATATTTCTGATAGGTTGTTTGCTCCTCACGGCTAAGTGGCTCGGGACGCACTTGGCTTAGTCGATCGTAATCGGAAAAGGCATCGGCCTCGGCCTCAGGAAGAGGCTGGGATAGCTTATAATGGGCAGTGTATTTGCCTGTCACCAGGCTTCCCAAAAAATTAAAACTGAATGTGATTTCACATCGTGATGGTATGTGAGTAGCGTCTTGGTCCTTCGCTTTGTCATTGATGCTTTCCCTCATTTCCAAGTGCATTTGGAAGTTGATCATGTCGTATTCTCCAGTGAAATCGCATGACAAGACGCATCCGCTTTGCGTATCCACAATGGCAGTGCCGATTACTAACTGGGTGTTGTTGCGCTTGGGGGTGAAAGCCAACAAAGTCTGGCCATTGGCCATACTGCTTGTCTTATAACTGTAGAAACGGTGGTTGGCCGCGTGAAAAGGGGATATAATGGTTTTGTCGATGATGGTCTCTTGATAGATGTTGGGGGTCAGATACTTCAACATGACATTAAACGCGCTCCGTTTGTGTGGAATGGTAGTCAGATTGATGATGTCTTCGGTTTCATAATGATGTTTTCTGTTCTGATAGAGTTTGTAGTATGACTCCCCAACAAATTCGCGCTCTGCACGGTGTGCTATGGCATACACCGAAGGAACCAACAGAAGAGTAGGATTCTTGCGGTTCACCCGTAGATAAAATTTGGTGTAAGCATAGCTCGTATCTTGCCGTTCGAACGTTGTGTCCACCTGTTTCCCATAATGAAAGATGCGTTCGACAAGAGCGCGGTCTGTGCGTTCTTTTGTATTATGTATCTGTAAACTTGCTTCTAGGGTTGTCGGACTGACGACAGTTGCTTGTGCCAAGACATCGTTACAATGTAGAATGGTAAAAACAAAAAAGAAGAACATCAGAAATGCAGCGACACTTCTCATGTCCAAAATGGTTGCAAGTGAGATGTCTGTCTGTTTGCGCATAGTGTCCTCCTCTCGTCACATGGCTAAGCCTTTTCATGGCCTCTTTTGTCTTGGTTGTATGACTTTGTTCCTCCCAGTTTAATGGTCAAGTTCATCAAGCTCAAGCCAACGCATTTCTTTTTCATCCAATTCATTGTTGACGATGGGCAGGCGTTTGCTTTTTTCGGTTATTTCTTCCACGGTGAGTTGACCGGAACTCAGGGATTCTTCCAAGCTGGCCTTCTCCGCTTCAAGTGCTTTGATGTCCTTTTCTAGTTGCTCGTACTCCCGCTTTTCCTTGTAAGACATGCGCTGCCTATTGTCGTGATGGTAGTCGTTCTTCTTGCTTTCCGTGCCCTGAGAACTCTTGAAAAGTTTCTCTTTTTCATCCTCTTTTGATTTCAATGATTGCCATTCGCGATACTGGGTATAGTTTCCAGGGAAGTCTTTGACCACACCGTTGCCTTTGAAAACCAGCAGATGGTCGACAACCTTATCCATGAAATAGCGGTCATGGCTGACGATGATGACGCATCCAGGGAAGTCTTGTAAGTACTCTTCCAATACCTGAAGAGTCTGTATGTCAAGGTCATTGGTTGGCTCGTCAAGCACCAGGAAATTGGGATTGCGCATCAGCACGGTGCAAAGGTATAGCTTGCGCCGCTCTCCGCCGCTCAACTTGTAGACAAAGTTATACTGTTCTTCGGGTGGTATCATAAAGTAGTTGAGGAATTGGGAGGCTGTCATCTTGCGTCCGCCGCCTAAGTCAATGTAGTCGGCTATGTTCGTAATCACGTCGATGACCTTCTCGTTTTCATCAAACTTCAGGCCTTCCTGCGAAAAATATCCGAAGCGAACCGTTTCGCCTATGTCGAATTTCCCAGAGTCAAGAGGCATGATTCCTAAAAGCGTCTTGACAAAAGTGGACTTGCCAGTGCCGTTGTTTCCGACAATGCCCATTTTCTCGAAGCGTGCGAAGTTGTAGTAGAAATTGTCAAGGATGACTTTCTCCTGGCCATTGGTCTCAAATTTCTTGGAAACGTATTGGCACTCGAAGATTTTCGATCCGATGTAAACGTTGCTGCCCTTTAGGCGCATCTGCCGGTCTTCTATGCGTTGTTTGGCTTTTGCTTCCAGTTCATAGAAAGCCTCTTCACGGTAACGGGCTTTGTGACCGCGAGCTTGAGGCATGCGTCGCATCCACTCTAGCTCGGTTCGATAAAGGTTGTTGGCACGTGCAATCTCTGCCCTCTGATTGTCTATTCGTTCCTGCCGCTTTTTTAGATAATAGCTGTAGTTGCCCCGATAGCTGTAGATGCGATTGTCGGCAAGCTCAAGGATGATATTGCATACATGGTCAAGGAAATAGCGGTCGTGTGTCACCATGAGTAGGGTGAGATTGGAGCGGCTCAAATATCCTTCTAACCAAACGATCATCTCCAAGTCGAGATGGTTGGTAGGTTCATCGAGTAGTAGGAAATCGGGGTCGTTGAGCAATGCATTGGCAAGGGCCACTCGTTTCTGCTGTCCACCGCTCAGTTGCCCCATCGGCTGTTGCAAGTCTGTGATGTGGAGCTGCGTAAGTATTTGCTTGGCTCTCAAAACTTTTTCCTCATTGCCTTGATGGTTGAAACAGGCATCGAGTACCGACTCTTCGGAGTCGAACTTGGGTGACTGTTCCAAGTATCCGATTTTCAACCCGTTGCGCCAGATGATAGATCCGTTTTCATAGCCCTCGTGACCAGTGATAATAGAAATGAGTGTGGATTTTCCTGTTCCATTCTGTGCGATGAGACCCACTTTCTGGCCTTCTGCGATTGAAAACGAGATATCCTCAAACAAGACGCGTGCTCCAAACCGTTTTGTCAGGTTCTGTATGTCTAAATAAGGTGTCATAGCTTTTTCAGGATGTCATCAATATAGCCCAACACTTCTTGGCGACCGGTCTTGTCCTCAGCGCTGGTGATAAAGTAGGGTGGGGGGCTTGCCCATGTGTCTAGCAAGGCGTCAATCCATGCTTTGGCATTGGCCTTGGCACGTCCGCCGCTCAGTTTGTCGGCCTTTGTGAAGATAATGGAGAATGGAATTTGGGAGAGTCCGAGCCAATCGATGAACTCTCTGTCTATCTTCTGTTGTTCGTGCCTGATGTCAATCAGCACAAAAAGATTGACCAATTGCTCGCGTTGCAGGATGTAAGAGCGGATCATGCGGTCAATATCTTCCTGTACCTTTTTAGACCTCTTGGCAAATCCATAGCCGGGAAGGTCGACAAGATACCATTCCTTGTTGATGACAAAATGGTTAATCAGCAGAGTCTTTCCAGGTGTAGAACTGGTCTTTGCAAGGCCCTTGTGATTGCAAAGCATGTTAATCAGTGATGACTTGCCCACATTACTGCGGCCGATAAACGCGAACTCTGGTTTGTTGTCTTTTGGGCACATGCTTACTCTGGGAGCAGATATGACGAATTGGGAGTTTACGATGTCCATAATGATAATGATTTAATGCAAAGGTAATGAATATTGTTGGAAGCACAACAAAAAAATGCAATGTTCTTCTGGGTTCTATAGACAAAAAGCTGTAACTTTGCATTCTAAAAGTTTAAATCCTTGAAGCCACAAAAATTATTTTTGCCTTTCATCATTGCGGGCCTGTTATCGTCTTGCAGTGCTACTAAGTTTGTTCCCGAGGAAAACTATCTTCTGGAAAGTGTAGAGGTGAAGAGTGGTGAGAAGGGATTTGATGCCTCAGCACTATCTTCCTATATCAGGCAGAAGGCCAATTCCAAGTGGTTTTCTGTGTTTAAGATCCCGATGGCCACCTATGCCTTGTCTGGGCGCGACTCCACCAAATGGATCAACCGCACGTTGCACCGTATTGGTGAGAGGCCAGTGGTGTATGATAGTGTGCAGGCTCGCATCTCCGTTGAAGACCTGCGACAGGCTATGGTCAACCAAGGTTACATGCATGCCTCGGTAGACTTGCAAACCCGAGTGAGGGGTAAAAAGTTGAAAGCTATCTATACGCTTTTCCCCGGGACTCCTTATTATATTGGCAAGATATCCTACAACATAGAGGATTCTGCCATTGCAAAAGTTCTTTCCAATTATAAGGACCATCAGACTGCCAAGTCTAAAAAAACTCAATTTTCGGGGTTACATGTTGGCGAGCGGTTCAATGTGTCTCGTTTGAACGATGAGCGCAAGCGTATCACGTCCATTTTGTTGGACTCAGGCTTTTACAAGTTTCATAAAGATTACATCGTGTTTGATGCCGATTCATCGAGCCATGACAACAAAGTGAACCTCACGTTGCATCTTGTGAAGTATCATGCCAATAGCAATTCGCCTGCAACCAATCATCCCCGTTATTACATAAGGTCGGTAAACTACCATCCAGGAAGCGATGGTCCATTACATTTGCGTCGTTCAGTCTTGGAGATTGCCAACTCAGTGACCGAGAATAGACCATTCAGCACCTCTGCCTTGCAGTCTACCTACAATAAGTTTGCGCGTTTGCAGGCAGTCCGGTACACTAACATCCGTTTCACGGAAGTTCCCGACACGACACTCCTCGACTGTGACATCTATGTGAGTACGCAAAAGCCTTCATCCATCTCATTTCAACCCGAAGGCACCAACACGGCTGGTGACCTCGGTGCGGCGGTGTCGTTGACCTATCTCAACCGTAACCTCTTTAGAGGCAGTGAGCTGTTAAGCTTGCAGTTTCGTGGTGCCTTCGAGGCCATCACTGGCTTGGAGGGTTACCGTGACGAGAACTATAAGGAGTTTGGTGTTGAGGCCAAGCTGAACTTCCCCCATTTTGTATTCCCCTTCCTTTCCCAGGCATTTCGCAAGCGGAGCAATGCTACATCAGAGCTTGCTGTGGCTTGGAATCTGCAAAACCGTCCCGAATTTCATCGTCGTGTCTTTTCCGCAGCGTGGCGTTATCGTTGGTCTGATGCTTCCAAACACTTGACCTATCGGCTTGATGCACTCGACTTGAACTATGTCTATATGCCCTGGATCAGTGAGAAGTTCAAGCACGACTATCTCGACAGTGTTTCCAATCGTAATGCCATACTCCGCTATAACTATGAAGATCTCTTCATCATGAAGATTGGCTTTGGCCTAACCTATAATAATGGTGTGGATGCCATCCGAGCAAACGTGGAAACTTCTGGCAATGTGTTGAGCGGTCTATCTCATGCCATTGGCTTTAATAGGAATGACAATGGGCAGTATACCTTATTTGATATTGCTTTCGCACAATATGCCAAGTTCGACTTCGACTACACTCGCTTGATTGAGTTTGATAGCCACAATGCACTGGCGTTGCATGCTGGCTTCGGCATTGCTTATCCTTACGGCAATAGCACTGTGCTGCCCTTCGAGAAGCGATACTTCTCCGGAGGAGCCAATTCTGTGCGTGGATGGGGTGTGAGACAACTGGGGCCAGGCAAGTTCAGAGGCACCGACGGTCGCATAGATTTCATCAACCAGACAGGGGACATGAAGCTCGACCTGAATATGGAATACCGCACTTTCTTATTTTGGAAGTTCAACGGCGCAGTCTTCATTGATGCAGGAAACATCTGGACTCTGCGCAATTACCAAGAGCAGCCAGGTGGACAGTTCAAGTTCAATGAGTTTTACAAACAGATAGCCGTAGCTTACGGATTGGGTTTGCGCCTCAATTTCGACTACTTCATTCTGCGTTTCGATATGGGCATGAAGGCCGTTAATCCCGCTTACACCTCAAGACAAGAGCATTGGGCAGTTATCCACCCCGACTTAAGTCGTGATTTTTCTTTCCATTTTGCCGTTGGTATGCCCTTCTGATAGGCAAGCATCTTAACGGGAAGCCTTGAACCATGTCGCGCGTCGTGACGAAAGAAGCGGATTCCCGCCAAACAGCATGATACTGTTTGCGGAGATCCGCTTCTTTGGTTTTATGATGATTGTTCCTTTCCGTTTGTCGTTGGTCGGCGTTTTCCTTTGCCGTTTTCTCAACTGTTCTTGAGCGAGACGATACCAGTCATCTTGTCGTCGAAGTAGAAAGTCTGCTTGATGGTGTCTTTGTCAATAGCATATTTTACGTTAAGGTAAAGCAGTTTGGACGAAGGAGTGACGTAGCCGCCCTTGACCTTGCCGGCCATCTGCCGCCGCATGACACTGACCATCGAATCTGAGACGAAGAAAGTAGAATCGAGCGATCCCCACTGAATTACATCATAATCGCTTATGCCCATCTGTGTGGCCATAAACTCTTTGGCTAATCCTCTGGCCTCATGGCTCTGTCCGCACCCGGTGAGAAGGGTAACGAGCAGAGCTATAGCGGCTATGCAACACTTTCTCATGCCTCCGTGGGAATGTTCTTTAAGATTTCCAGCAAATGGTCCCAAACCATTTGCACGGTCGGGATGAGCAGGCACTCGTCAGGGGTGTGGACGTTGCGAAGTGTCGGGCCAAACGATACCATGTCGAGATGCGGATACTTTTCAGAGAAAAGACCGCACTCCAGACCAGCGTGTATACCCTTTACAATGGGATCCTTGCCGAAGAGTTTCTTGTAGGCATCCACCGTGATCTTTACCAATTTCGAGTTGGGGTTCATCTTCCAGGCGGGGTATCCGTCGTTCTGCTTCACCTCAGCACCTGCCAACAGGAAAAGAGCCTTCACCGTGTTGGCCATGTTTCTCAGGTTACTCATGACATTGGAACGCTGACTGCTGACAATGCGTACCTTGTCATCTTCGCTTTGTACGCTGGCGATGTTGCTGGATGTCTCCACCATCCATGCCAAAGCCTCGTCCTGGCACATGGCCATCACGCCGTTGTCAACAGCCTGAATGGCGCGGATCAAGTTTACGCTCACAGCCTTGGGCATAACTTGCTGGGCGTCGGCACTTCGTAGTTTCCACTCCATGTGGGTGTCAGTCACATGGAACTCGTCCTCCACATCCTTTTGGAAGTTATTCCAGTCGGCCACCACCTCTTCTTTCTTGTCTGCGGGTACGGCAAAGACCACCTTGCCGTCGCGGGGGATAGCATTGTGCATCTTGCCCGAGTTCCACTGTGCCAGGCGGAGGTCAGTCTTCTCCAGTTCCGTGTAGAGGAAACGCCCCAGCACCTTGATGGCATTGGCGCGCTTCTTGTTGATGTCATCGCCAGAGTGGCCGCCGTTCAGTCCTTTTAGGGCTCCTTCCATGAAGAAGTAGCCTTTGGGAGCATCCTCGCGGGTGAAGTTGAATATTGCTGCTGTGTTGATGCCGCCTGCACATGACACGAATATCTGTCCCTCGTCCTCTGAGTCGAGGTTGATGAGATAACTGCCCTTCATAAATCCGGCCTTCATACCGAAAGCACCGGTAAGCCCCGTCTCCTCATCGCGTGTGAATACACATTCGATGGGTCCGTGCTCAATGTCATCAGCAGCCAGAATGGCCAGCTCGATGGCGTCACCGATTCCGTCGTCAGCGCCCAGCGTGGTACCCTTAGCGTGCATCCAGTCGCCTTCGACATAAGTCTGGATGGCCTCCTTGTGAAAGTCAAAGTCTACATCGACAAGTTTGTCGCACACCATATCCATGTGACTCTGCAGAATTGTTGTCGCACGGTTCTCGTAGCCTTTGGTGGCAGGTTTGCGGATGAGCACATTACCCGTCTCGTCAACTAAGGTTTCCAGTCCGTGGTCTTCTCCGAACTTCTTGAGGTAGGCAATCATCTTCTCCTCATGCTTGGAGGGACGAGGTATCTGATTGATTTTTGCAAATTGCTCGAAAACGCGAGCAGGTTTCAATTCTGCCATAATGTTTGTTTTTTATAAAGGTTTATCAAGATTTTCTTTGCATTTTCCACTTTTTGCCTTAACTTTGCAACATTAATGATGCAAAAGTAACAAAAATGATGGAAACAGTGCTATTAAGCGTGTTAATAATTGCTATAGCTGTCATGTTGTTGTCGGTAAAGGTCCTTTTCAAGAAGAACGGGCGATTTGAGTCACAACATATCCACGATAGCAAGGCCATGCGCGACCGTGGTATCCATTGTGTGATTGATCAGGACCGTGAAGCCCGGTCAAGAACCCCGTTGCTTTCATAAGTAGGAAAATTATAAAACATCTATTTTACGAAATGAAGAAGAATATCATTCTTGCGGTGGCCCTTGTGGCCATGACAACGCTTGGCCTTGCCTCTTGCGACAAGAGCAGCCCTAAGATGGACGACAAAACCACTGCAGCCTCTACGAAGTCGAGTGAAGGCACCAAGATTGCTTATGTGGAGGTCGACTCGATTATGACTCAGTACACATTCTGCAAGGAGTACAGCAAGATTCTTGAGACCAAGGGTAACAACATCCAGAAGACTCTGGCTTCCAAGCAACAGCAGTTGCAGGCTGCTGCCGCCAACTTTCAGCAAAAGATTCAGCAGAACGCCTACACTCGCGAGCAGGCTGAGGCTATCCAGGCTGGTTTGCAGAAGCAGAACAACGACCTTCAGGTGCTCAACCAGCGTCTGAGTTCTGAGTTCCAGACAGAAACGGAAAACTTCAACAAAGCCTTGCACGATTCTTTGCAGCACTATTTGGCCGTATACAACAAGGATAAGAAGTACAGCCTGATCTTCTCTAAGCAGGGTGACAACCTGCTCTATGCCGACAAGGCTTACGACATCACAAACGAAGTGGTGGCAGGTTTGAACAAGGCTTACAAGGGTAAGACGAGTACCACCAGCAAGGCAAAGAAATAACACGTTGCTTTTATAGAAAGCTGCAGAGGTGATTTTTAGAAGTCGCCTGAGAGAGAAATCTCGCAAGTTTGCTAACCGTGGTTAGGCTTGCGAGATTTTTCGTAATAGGAAATTTTAGTTCCGTTCATGTACTATTGCTAAGTTATTGAACGTCCCCCTTTCTTGTAATTCTTCGTTAAGGATACCTGTTAAGGCACCACCGACCCAATAATAAGCCCACGACCCATTGAAATCTAAACCAATCTAAACACGCTATGAAGAAAATGCGAATGTTTGCCGTCCTATTGTATGCGGCCATGAGTGTGCCCTCCGTGGCACAGAGCGAGACTGAATGCCTCACGTTTCTCTACCAGAACATGCCAATGCCAGATAGCGTGGATTACCCCAAAGACTACTGGTGCCAGCAGGTGCGTATGGCCCTCAAGGCTCGCACACAAATGCCCTGGGGCAAGCGCGTGCCCCGGTGGGAGTTTGAGAACTTCGTGCTACCCGTCCGCGTCAACGATGAGTCGCTTGACGACGCACGTACGGTAATCTACAATGAATTGGCACCGCGTCTCAAAGACCTCTCTATGGAGCAAGCTGCGCTGGAGGTCAACCACTGGTGTCACGAGAAGGTGAGCTATCGGCCCAGCGACAGCCGCACGTCGGCACCTCTGGCCACCATGCGTAATAGCATAGGACGTTGTGGCGAGGAGAGCACGTTTGTAGTTTCTGCCCTTCGTGCTGTGGGTATTCCTGCCCGTCAGGTCTATTGTCCGCGATGGGCTCACACCGATGACAACCATGCTTGGGTCGAGGTTTGGGTTGATGGACGCTGGCGCTTCATGGGGGCCTGCGAACCCGAGGATGTACTAGATAAGGGGTGGTTCAACTGGGCTGCCAGCCGAGCCATGCTTGTCCGCACCTACGACTATGCGGGCCATGAGATAGCCACGACAGCAACTTATGCCCCCACCAAGACCTTACGCATAAGGGTGGTCGACGAGAAGGGAGAACCCATCCCCGATGCCACCGTCGACTTCCGACTCTACAACTACTCAGAATTCTATCCGCTCCGAACTGTCAAGAGCGATGCCGACGGATATGCCTCGTTCACTACGGGCTATGGCGACCTGCTGGTGTGGGTGAGTACGCTCGATGCCTATGGCGTGCAGAAGGCAGATGCTTATACCACTGAGATAACCCTCACACCCTATCACAAGGTAGGCAGCACATGGACAACCGAGTATGACTGGCATGTACCTATCAGCACGATTGAAGAGCAAGATCGCAGCATTATTGACACCTTGAGCGAGAACGGAAAGCGCTTGCAGGCTGAGGACAAGATACGCATGAACTACCAGCAGGAAACTTTCTATCATGGTGACAACGAGCTCTTGAGGAAAGCACGTAGCAACTGGCGTGTGCTATCACAGTTTATCAAAGAAAAACGTTCGCAAGCCGACCTCGTGTTACAGGGACTGAGCGAGAAGGATCTACGTGATGTCACGCTTGATGTGTTGCACGACGCATGTCTGATGAGCAATGATGCTTTGCGAAGCGGAGGCATCCGCGTCTCTACTGAATTCCTGCGTCCCTATGTGGCCTATTTGCAACGACAACTGCCCAAGATGACAGCTCGCCAATGGATAGATTGGGTGGAGCGTAACATCCAGGTGGACAACAGCAAGAACCCAAAACACCTCTGTCTCTCAGTGGTGGGTGTCTATGCCATCCGTCGTTGCGATGCGCGTAGCCGCGAGATTTTCACTGTGGCAGGTGCCCGCGCACTGGGGCTCCAGGCGGAACTCGACCCTTTGGGCAAGGCGCGCGTGGCCGATGGTACTCAGTGGATCAGGCTTAAGGATCCGACAGCAGCCAATGCGCAGCAACCACAGGGAGTTCTAAAACTCAAAGTGGCACCTGATATCATGTACTATCATGGATACACCATCTCGCGGATGGTCGATGGCCGACCACAGTCGCTCGACTATGCTGACGATGACCCGACCGTGACCGAGAAGTTTCGACAAGGCCTTCAGCTTCCTGTGGGCGACTATCTGCTCACCACGGGTACACGTCTGAAGGGCGGTGACGTGCTTACGCGTTGTGTGATGTTCACGTTGAAGGCGGACCAGACGACCGAGATACCGGTATATTTCCGTTCCAGTGAGCGCAGTGTGAAGGGCGACCTGATGCTTGATGACAGCGAAAAGAACGCCAGTGCCACATCCGTTCAAACTGCGCAGTGATGAGACTGTTGGAAGTGTGTTGTGGCAACCTGGCGAGTGTCAGGGCTGCCATAGAAGGCGGTGCCGCCCGAGTAGAACTGTGTCGTGACCTAGAGCTTGACGGACTTACACCCAGTCGGGAGGTTACCCGTAAGACCGTCAGCCTCTGTCATTCGGCTGGCGTACAAGTTCATACACTGATCCG
>CAVIOP010000068.1:0-13804 GCA_963644485.1 bacterium
TATGGAATTGCTGGGCTTTCAGCCCGCAGCTCACGCAGACATTGTTCAGCCCGCAGCTCATGCGTTGTAAATCCGAAACTTGAATATTTTTATAGGAAAGGGACTTAAATTCGGGAATTTTGCCTAAATTTGCACATGATTAAGAAGACATCACAAAAAACAAAAAATAGACACACAATGATGACAGCTAACGAAATCCGCGACTCATATCTGAAGTATTTTGAGTCAAAAGGACACGTCATCGTACCTTCGGCTCCCATCGTAGTCAAGGACGACCCCACGCTGATGTTCACCAATGCTGGCATGAACCAGTGGAAAGACATTATTCTCGGCACCAAAGACCCCAGTCCCTGCCGCCGTACCGACTCGCAGAAATGCCTGCGTGTCAGTGGCAAGCACAACGACCTGGAAGAGGTGGGGCGCGACGCTGCATTGAGCCACCACACCATGTTTGAGATGCTGGGCAACTGGAGCTTCGGCGACTATTTCAAGGAGGGTGCCATCGACTACGCTTACGAATATCTGGTGGACGTGCTCCACCTCGACCCCAAGGACCTCTACGTCACCGTCTTCGAGGGCGATGCGACCGAGAACCTCACACGCGACGACGAAGCCGCCGGCTACTGGGCCAAGCACTTCCCCGAGAACCACATCGTCAACGGCAACAAGCACGACAATTTCTGGGAGATGGGCGACACAGGGCCATGCGGCCCCTGCTCGGAAATCCACATCGATTTCCGCTCTGAAGAGGAGAAGGCCAAGGTGCCAGGCGAGATGCTCGTCAACAAGGACCATCCCCAGGTCATCGAAATCTGGAACATCGTGTTCATGCAATTCAACCGCAAGGCCAACGGCAGCCTGGAACCACTGAAGATGCACGTCATCGACACGGGTATGGGCTTCGAGCGCCTCGTGCGCCTCATGCAGGGCAAGAATTCCAATTACGACACTGACATCTTCACCCCCATCATCTCCGAAATCGAAGCTCTTTCGGGCAAGAAATACAACCACACCTTCCCCGAAGGTGCCAACGGCGAGGGCGTCAACAACGAGGAGAAGGTAGACATCGCCATCCGCGTGGTGGCCGATCATCTGCGCGCCGTGGCTTTCTCCATCGCCGACGGACAGTTGCCCAGCAACGCCAAGGCCGGCTATGTCATCCGCCGCATCCTGAGACGTGCTGTGCGCTACGCCTACACGTTCCTCAACCAGAAGGCCCCGTTCATGTACAAGCTCGTCCCTGTACTCGTACACGAGATGGGCGGCGCCTATCCCGAACTGCCTGCACAGCAGGAACTCATCAGCCGCGTGATCAAGGAGGAGGAAGACAGCTTCCTGCGCACCCTTGAGAAGGGCATCCAGCTCCTCAACGGCGACATGGAAGAACTGAAGGCCTCCGCCAAGACACAGCTCGATGGCGAGAAGGCTTTCCGCCTCTTCGACACCTACGGCTTCCCCCTCGACCTCACCGAACTGATATGCGGCGAGAACGGCTTTACCGTCGACGGAGAAGGCTTCAATCGCGAGATGGCCAAGCAGAAGGACCGTGCCCGCAACGCTGCTGCCGTGGAGAACGGCGACTGGGTGGAGCTGAAGAAGGGCGAGCAGGAGTTTGTGGGCTACGATTACACAGAGCACGAGTGCCACATCCTGCGCTACCGCAAGGTCACCCAAAAGAAAAACACATTCTACGAGGTGGTGCTTGACCACACCCCCTTCTATGGAGAGATGGGCGGCCAGGTAGGCGACCAGGGTGCCCTTGTCTCCGACGAGGAAACCATCGAGGTGGTAGACACCAAACGCGAAAACAACCAGAGTGTCCATATCATCAAGAACCTTCCACAAAACCCGGAGGCAGACTTCATGGCTTGCGTAGACACCGACAAGCGCAACGCATCGGCAGCCAACCACACGGCTACCCATCTGCTCGACTATGCGCTCAAGCAAGTGCTCGGCAACCACGTCGAACAGAAGGGCTCCTTTGTCAGCCCCACCACCCTGCGCTTCGACTTCTCACACTTCCAGAAGGTGACCGACGAGGAGCTGCGCCAGGTAGAGCGTCTCGTCAACAAGATGATCCGCACCGACTATCCGCTCGACGAGCACCGCAACGTGCCCATTGAGGAAGCCAAGGAACTGGGGGCCATAGCTCTCTTCGGCGAGAAGTATGGCGACAAAGTGCGCGTGGTACGCTTTGGTCCCTCAGCAGAGTTCTGCGGCGGCATCCACGCCACAAGCACCGGCCGCATCGGCTTCTTCAAAATCATCAGCGAGAGCAGTGTGGCAGCCGGCGTCAGGCGCATCGAAGCCCTGACAGGAGACCAGTGCGAGGAAACCATGTACGAAGTGGAAGACACGCTGAAAGCCATCAGAGCCCTGTTCAATAACGCCAAAGATCTGAAGGCTACCGTCGCCAAATACATTGAGGAAAACTCGACCATGAAGAAGAGCATCGAGTCGTTCCGACAGCAGGCGGTGGAGCGCACCGTCAAGAAGCTTCTCGCCAACACTGCTGATGTCAATGGCGCCACAGTGGTCAAGGCCGTACTGCCCGTTGACCCCGCATCGGCCAAGGACATCGCCTTCAAGGTGCGCGAGAACATCAGCAGCAACCTGGTTTGCGTACTGGGATCCGTCCACGAGGGACGTCCTTCCCTTTCCATCATGCTGTCTGACGACATGGTGAAAGACCACGGGCTCAACGCCGGCAAGATGATCCGCGAGGCAGCCAAGCTCATCCAGGGCGGTGGCGGCGGCCAGCCCCACTACGCACAAGCCGGAGGCAAGAACGCCGACGGTGTCAGCGCTGCCGTAGACAAGCTGGTCGAGCTGGCCCATCTCTAATCCACCGAGCCAATGCCAAGCATCATGACACCCGATACGAACGCAGTAGACACCAGTCACATCCGCCTCAGCGAGAACATCATCATCGCAGACGCCGATTACCTCGACCACGTGGTTTTCCAGCTCAGCGTGCAGTTTGAGCGAATGCTCAACCGCCGCATACCGCCAGCCGACCTGAGCCGATGGGCCGTCAACGTGGCCCTCGACGGCGGACTGCGCGCCAAGGAAGGCACGAAGCACGAGACGCAGGTGGTGCTTGTCCACGACAAGGGAAAGACGAGGCTCGACAACTTTGCGCCGTCCCACTATGTCGACGAGCTGAACGCGAAGGCCTTCGAAGACCCGACACTGGGCGAGTTTCTGGTCAATGCCTACGCTGTGGGCGATGTGGTCAGCAAAGATGACTATATCCTCGACACCGTGAAGACGGTGACCGGGCACGCAGAGGTGAAGCGCATCATGATCATCCCCAATGGCGAAGAGGGCGACCTCTACGACCAGCTGCGCCATGTCCTACGCAAGGTGGACAACGACCAGCGCATCACACTCTTTGCCATGCAGCCCATGGAGGGCGGCAACTTCCGGCAAGAGATTCTGGGCTACTCGCTCATGAATGCCCTGGGCATCCGGGGCGACGAGCTCAAGTAAACGTCACCGACGCCAAAGGGCAAGCCCGCAACTTCGCAAACAAATGACACAACAAACTTAGAAAATCACAAACAAGACAATGCATAAAGTATTAATGATCGGCGCAGGTGGCGTGGCCACGGTGTGCGCATTCAAGATTGCACAAAACAAGGAAGTGTTCTCCGAGCTGATGATTGCCAGCCATCACAAAGAAAAGTGTGACCGACTGGCCAAGTCCATCCACGACAAGGGATATGACCTGGACATCAAAACGGCGGAGGTGGACGCCGATGACGTGGAGCAGCTGAAAACACTCTTCAACGACTACAAGCCCGAACTGGTCATCAACCTGGCTTTGCCATACCAGGACCTGACCATCATGGATGCCTGCCTGGCATGCGGATGCAACTACCTCGACACGGCCAACTACGAGCCCAAAGACGAGGCTCACTTCGAGTACAGCTGGCAATGGGCCTACAAAGACCGCTTCGAGAAGGCTGGGCTGACCGCCATCCTCGGCTGCGGCTTCGACCCGGGCGTGTCGCAGGCCTATACGGCCTATGCTGCCAAGCACCACTTCGATGAAATACAGTACCTCGACATCGTGGACTGCAATGCAGGAAACCACCACAAGGCCTTTGCCACCAACTTCAACCCCGAAATCAATATCCGCGAAATCACGCAAAAAGGTCTCTACTATGAAAACGGCAAGTGGATCGAGACCGAGCCGCTGGAGGTACACAAGGAGCTCAGCTATCCCAACATCGGTGGTCGCGAGAGCTATCTCATGCACCACGAGGAACTGGAGAGTCTGGTGAAGAACTACCCCACCATCAAGCGCGCCCGCTTCTGGATGACCTTCGGACAGCAGTATCTCACCTACCTCGACTGCATCCAGAATTTGGGCATGAGCCGCATCGACACCGTGACCTACGAGGCTCCGCTGGCCGACGACCCTACCAAGACCGTCAAGGTCAACATCGTGCCGCTGCAGTTTCTGAAGGCTGTGCTGCCCAACCCGCAAGACCTGGGCGCCAACTATGACGGCGAGACCAGCATCGGCTGCCGCATCCGCGGACTGAAGGACGGCAAGGAACACACCTACTATATCTACAACAACTGCAAGCACCAGGACGCTTACGAGGAGACAGGCATGCAGGGCGTGAGCTACACCACGGGTGTGCCGGCCATGGCCGGAGCCATGATGTTCCTGAAAGGTCTGTGGAGCAAGCCCGGCGTGTGGAACGTGGAAGATTTCGATCCGGACCCATTCCTGCAAGTGCTCAACGAGCAGGGACTGCCCTGGCACGAGGTGTTCGACCAGGACATCGAGCTGTAAGCATCTACTTTACATAACCTTTAAAACCAACCAACGATATGGCAAAGACAGAAGAACAACTGGCAGCAGAGAAGGCTGCGCAGCAAAAAGCCGAGCGCGAGGCAAAGCTCAAGGCCCTTCAAGCCACCATGACCAAGATAGAGAAAGACTTCGGCAAGGGCGCCATCATGCGCATGGGCGACGAGAGCATCGAGGCGGTGGACGTGATATCGACCGGCTCCATCGGTCTCGACGTGGCGTTGGGCGTCGGCGGCTATCCGCGCGGACGCATCATCGAGATTTATGGTCCCGAGTCATCGGGCAAAACCACGCTGGCAATCCACGCCATTGCCGAGGCGCAGAAGAAAGGCGGCATCGCTGCCTTCATCGACGCCGAGCATGCCTTCGACCGCTTCTATGCCGAGAAACTGGGCGTTGACGTGGACAACCTCTGGATTTCACAGCCCGACAATGGCGAGCAGGCCCTGCAGATCGCCGACCAGCTCATCAGCTCATCGGCCGTCGACATTCTGGTGGTCGACTCCGTGGCCGCCCTCACACCAAAGAAAGAGATTGAGGGAGGCATGGGTGACTCCGTGGTCGGCCTGCAAGCCCGCCTTATGAGCCAGGCGCTCCGCAAGCTCACATCGACCATTGCCAAGACCAACACATGCTGCATCTTCATCAACCAGCTGCGCGAGAAGATCGGTGTCATGTTCGGCAATCCCGAAACGACGACCGGCGGCAACGCCCTGAAGTTCTATGCCAGCGTGCGTCTTGACATCCGCCGTGTTACCAGCCTGAAGGACGGCGACAACATCATCGGCAACCATGTGCGCGTGAAAGTCGTGAAGAACAAGGTGGCTCCTCCCTTCCGCAAGTGCGAGTTTGACATCATGTTCGGCAGCGGCATCAACAAGATTGGCGAGCTGGTAGACCTCGGTGTGGAGCACAACATCGTCCAGAAGAGCGGCAGCTGGTTCAGCTACAACGGCTCCAAGCTGGCCCAAGGCCGCGATGCCACCATGTCACTGCTCCGCGACAATCCCGAACTTTGTGAGGAGCTCGAAGGCTTGGTCATGCAAGCCATTAAGGACAAGGCGGAATAATCCTTTCCCGAAACCCATATCCCCAACACAGAAAAAGGCGCATCAGATGGTATTTCTGATGCGCCTTTTCCTGTGTTGGGCTGAACCCTTGTGTTGATTTCCTACCTATTCTTCGCATAATGACAGCAGCCTCGCTTTTCCCGATCTGCCGGGGCAACGTATGTCAAGCACCGCCCCGCTGCGACGCAGCATCTCTTTCCCTGCACGGCGCATGACCCTGCAGCAACCGTTTACGGAAGCCCGCAGACTTATGCGTAGGTGAGCAGGAATTTCATTTGTCCCTCGGTTCTGAATGCTTGCGTCGTGGCAGGAAAGAGCAGCGTGTCGCCCGCCTTCACCTGTTCGGCATGCCCATCGGCATCGGTGATGGTACCCTGGCCACTCACCATGATGACGACGACAAAGCTGTCAAGCTCCCGGAGGTTGACGGTGATGGACTTTGTCAAGTCATAAACATAGGTATGGAAATAGCGGCATCTCACTAAGGCCACCCCTTCGTCCTTCGCCGGGACATAGAACGTACGGTAAGACGACTCCACATGATAGTCGATGCTTTCGGCCGCTTGTTCCGTATGCAGCTCGCGACAGTTGCCGTTCTTGTCTTTCCGCTTGAAATCGTAGATGCGGTAAGTGACGTCGCAGGCCTGCTGTATCTCAGCCAGGAAGCACCCTTTCCCAATGCTGTGGATGCGCCCTGCAGGAAGGAAGAAGCAGTCGTTCTCTTTCACGGGATAACGTGCGATGGCTTCTGTGATGGTGTCTGAGGCCACCATCTGCCTGTATTCATCGGGCGTGATATGCCTGTTCAGACCTGCCATCAGCGAGGCGTCCGGGTCCGACTTCATGACATACCACATCTCCGTCTTGCCCCTCTCCCTGCCTTGCCGTCGTGCCACCTCGTCATTGGGGTGCACCTGGATGGACAGAGGCTCACGCGCGTCGATAAGCTTGATGAGCAGGGGGAAGTAGTTGCCATAGCGTTCATAGTTGTCCTTGCCCACCAGCTGTTCCTTGAGTAATCCTACCAGCTCCGACAGTGACATGCCCGCATACTCGCCCTCACTGACGACCGTCTCACTGCCACGGATGCCAGATATCTCCCAGCTCTCGCCTACATTGCCGAGCGTTGTGTCCAAATGTTTGAATGCCGCTATCTTCTCGCCTCCCCACAGGGTTTGCTTGAGCAGAGGTTTAAACCGGAATGGTCCCATATTTTCAATTATCCTAAATGTTACTTTATATGTGAGCACTCAGTTTTCCCTCCAAAACTGAGGTGTAAGTATGACCAGCACAGAGAATATTCCCAGACGGCCCACGAGCATCATCACCGAGCACACCCACTTGGACAAGTCGGGCAGGTCGGTCCACGTGATATCCGTCACGGAACAGAACGTCAGCGACGGCCCCGAATTGGCCAGGCAACTGACCGCCACGGTGACGGCAGTGGCAACATCGATGTCCTGCACCGTCAGGATGACCACTGTGACAAACAACAGGAGCATGTACGACGTGGTGAACGCCAGCAGCGACACGCGCTGCGAGTTGCCCACATTCTTGCCGTCTATCTTCAGAGGCAACACCGCATTGGGGTGCAGGCGCTGGCGCATCTCGTTCTTCACGATCTTGAGCAGCATCACCACACGGACGCATTTCAGTCCGCCCGTGGTGCTGCCGCCACACGCCCCGATGATCATGCAGAGCCAGAGCACCAGCCACGTCACGTGATGCCACATCGTGGTGTCTGCATTGTTGTATCCCGTTGTCGTAATGAACGAGACCACCTGGAACAGGGCCGACCGGAATGCCGGCTCTGTGCCGTATCCGTTGTGCGCCATGAGTGTCGCCATGACGATGGCCGTGCACACGATGGTGAAGACGGCATAGAACTTGAACTCCGTGCTCTTCCAGAGGTTGCGGAGCTTCAGCTTGGAGAGCGAATAATAGAGTAGCGTGAAGTTGATACCAGACACGAAGCAGAAGAATGTGGCCGTGTATTCCAGTCCGGGCACATCGGCGAAGACGGTATTGTTGTCGATGGCAAAGCCTCCGGTGGATGCCGTGGTCATGGCATAGTTGACAGCGTGGAACCAGTCCATGCCGAACAGCAGATAGCAGATGCCGCATCCCACCGTGATGAAGAGATAGACGAGCCATATCCACTTGGCACACATCGAGAGCTTGGGGTGCAGCTTGTCTCTCACGGGTCCGGTAGCCTCCGCGGCGAAGACCCTCGTGCTGCCCCCTACCACCGAGGGCAGTACGGCGATGGTGAAGAACACGATGCCCAATCCGCCCACCCACTGTGTGAGCGAGCGCCAGAAGAGGATACCATGCGGCAACACCTCGACATCATTGATGACCGAGGCACCCGTCGACGTGAAACCCGACATGGTCTCGAAGAAAGCGTCAGTGAAACTACCGATGTATCCTCCGAAGAGAAACGGCATCGTGCCGAAGAGCGAGAACATCAGCCAGGTGATGCTCACGACGAAGAAAGAGTCGCGCCGGGAGAGACAGTTCTCGGCATTGCGCCCGAAGTACTTGAATACGAACCCGAAGAAAACCGTGGCTATGACAGAGACCATGAAGGGCAGAATGTCGTCTTCGCCATACAGCAAGGACACACCCAAACAGACCATCATCAGCAAGGCCTCCAGAAAGAGGAGCGACCCCAGGATCTTGTTTATGATTTTGAAGTTGATTACATCCTGTATCATCCTTATATCTGTCAGAACAACTTCTCTATCTGCTTCATGTTCACACCGTGGCAGAACACCACGACGATGTCACCGGGTATGATTTTCGTGCTGCCGGACACCAACATTCCCTCACCGTCCCTCACCAGTCCGCCGATGGTCATGCCGATGGGCAGTCCCAGGTCCTTCACAGGCTTCATGGTGATGCGCGACCCCTCCTTGGCCACAAACTCGCCCACATCGGCGTTTGCCGGCATGAGGAACGTGACGTTCATTACATCGGCATCGAGCATGAGCTGGTAGATGCGGCTGGCGGCGATGGCCTTCTTGTTGATGACGGTTCCGATGTCGAGGCTCCCGGCCATGCTCGCATAGTCCATGTTCTCGACGACGGCCACCGTCTTTCTCACCCCCAGGCGCTTGGCCGTGAGGCATGCCAGTATGTTGGTCTCGGCGTTGCCTGTGAGTGCCACGAAGGCCTGCGTGTTCTTGATGCCCTCGTCCATGAGGAGCGAGATGTCGCGTGCGTCGCCGTTGATGACCAGCGTCTTCTCACCCAGCAACTGGTTGAGCTCCTCACAGCGGTCCTCGTCGATTTCGAAGACCTTCACCTTCATGTATTCGGGCATGGTGCGTATGGCCCTAACGGCCGTTTCTCCACCACCCATAACCATGACGTTCTTCACGTCGGCGTAGTTCTCTTTACCCACGATTTTCCGGATATAGGGTATGTAGGGTCGCGTGGTCATGAAGTAGGCCAGGTCTAGGCTTCTCAGTTCGTCGTTTCCGCCGGGTATGATGGTCTCTCCGCTTCGCTTGATGGCCACCACGTGATAGGGGTCGTCGGGGCCACACAGCGTCTTGAGGGGTCGGTTGAGTATTTCGCAGGTATCGCGCAGCTTGATGCCGAGCATCACGAGTGCTCCGTCGTGCACGTCCCATCTCCTTCTGACCCACGACATCTTCAGTCCGCTGTTGATGTCGCGTGCAGCCAGCACTTCAGGGTAGATGAGCTCGTCTACGCCCAGGCTCTTGTAGAAAGCCTTGACCTCCTCCTCCGAGTATTCGGCATCGCCCACGCGCGCCACTGTCTTCTTGGCCCCCAGGGCATGTGCCATCATGCAGCACACGATGTTGGCGTTCTCGTCGGGCATGACAGCGATGAAGAGGTCGGCGTCGGCCGCACGGGCCGCACGGAGGGTCTTCACGTTGGTGGGCAGTCCCTGCACTGTCAGCAGGTCATAGTCGAGACCGATTTTTGCCAGGCGGTCGCTGTCGTCGTCGATGACGGTAATCTCCTCTTGGTTGCGCGAGAGCAGTCGGGCCAAGTGAGTTCCGATGGCATAAGCGCCGCAAATGATGATTTTCATGCTTTTTTCAAGTTCTCGATAGTCTTCTTGATGCTGTCCTTGTCGTATCCGCAGAGCTGCTTCAACTGGTCCACGCAGCCATGCTCCACAAAATGGTCGGGCATGCCGAGCCGGTGCACCTCGGGCGCGAAGCCGTGGTCGCTCATCCACTCGAGCACCGCCGAGCCCATGCCGCCCTCGCGTGCACCGTCTTCCACGGTGACAAGGGTGCGGTAGCGTGTGGCCACCTCCTGCAGCAGGTTCTCGTCGAGCGGTTTGAGGAAGCGCATGTCGTAGTGGGCCACGTCGAGCCCGCTCTCCTCGATGGCTGCCTCGACATCGCAGCCCACCGGGCCTATGCTGAGCACCGCCACATCGTGCCCCTCGCGCAGGCGCCGTCCGGTTCCCACGGCAATCTCCTCCCACTCGCATTTCCAGTCGGCATCGGCACAGTGGCCGCGCGGATAGCGAATGACGAAGGTACCCTTGCCGGGCAGCTGGGCGGTGAACATCAGCCGGCGCAGCTCCTTGCCGTCCATGGGCGAGGCGATGGTGAGGTTGGGAATGGGGCGCAGAGCCGCCATGTCGAATGCGCCGTGATGCGTGGCGCCATCCTCGCCGACGATGCCGGCGCGGTCGAGACAGAGCACCACGGGCAGGTTGAGCAGTGCCAGGTCGTGTATGACATTGTCGTAGGCGCGTTGGGCGAAAGAGCTGTAGATGTTGCAGAAGGGCTGCAGGCCATCCTTGGCCATGCCTCCGGAAAAGGTGACGGCGTGCCCCTCGGCTATGCCCACGTCGAACACGCGGTCGGGCATCTGTTCCATCATCGTGGTCATCGAACAGCCGGTGGGCATGGCAGGTGTCACGCCCACAATCTTCGGGTTGCGCTCGGCCAGCTCAAGGAGCGTGTCGCCGAACACATCCTGAAACTTGGGCGGCTGACTGCCACTGTCGTCCACCAGTCGCCTGCCCGTCTCGGGGTCAAACTTGCCGGGTGCATGCCACACGGTGGCGGCTTTTTCGGCGGGCGCGTAGCCCTTGCCCTTGACGGTGTGGAGGTGGAGCAGCTTGGGGCCTTCCATGTCTTTCAGCTGGCGCAACACGCGTACGACCTCCTGCACATCGTGGCCGTCGAACGGCCCGAAGTAGCGGATATTCATGCCCTCGAAAATGTTCTGCTGGTGACTGATGGCACTCTTGATGGCGTTGTTGAGACGGATGAGACCCTTGCGGCGGTCGTCATTGAGGTAGCCTTTGCTATGAAGCCACTGCGAGGCCCTGAAGCGCAGGCGGTTGTAGGTGGCATTGGTGTCGAGGTTGAGCAGGTATTTCTCCATGCCGCCCACAGCGCGGTCGATGCTCATGTCGTTGTCGTTGAGGATGATGAGCAGGTTGTTGGGCGTGGAACTGACATTGTTGAGCCCCTCAAAGGCCAGGCCGCCGCTCATGGCGCCGTCGCCGATGACCGCCACCACATGCCGCTGTTCGCAACCGGTCTTTTTGGCTGCCACAGCCATGCCCAGCGCAGCGGAAATGCTGTTGCTCGCATGGCCGCAGGCAAATGTGTCGTATTCGCTCTCCACGGGTGTGGGGAAGGGGTGCAGGCCGCCCAGCTTGCGGTTGGTGGCAAACTGCTCCCGGCGACCCGTCAGAATCTTGTGGCCATAAGCCTGATGACCCACATCCCACACGATGCGGTCATCGGGTGTGTCAAAGACATAATGCAGGGCTACGGTAATCTCCACCACACCCAGGCTGGATGCAAAATGACCGGGATTGACCGACACCTCGTCGATAATGTCGTGACGCAGCTCGCTGCAGACCTCCGGCAACTGTTCAATGTGCAACTGGCGCAGGTCAGCCGGACTTTGTATATGGCTTAATAGTCGATACTTATCTTGATCCATGAACATTCATATGGATTAACCTTGCAAAGATACAACAAATCTATGAGAATAGGCACTTGCAAGACCAAAATTATAGGACTATCGCATTTCCCACGCTGGCTGCACCTTCACCTCCACCCCACCGCGCTCGATCGTTTGGCGCTGGGAGGAAGTGATGATGCGACACGTGGTGCATCCCAATGCGGAAGATGCCGCCAACAAGCCACCGACCTCTCGCTCGACGTTGCCGTCATCCAGAGCCCAACATACCTGTATCAACTCCGCAATGCGCCCACCCCGCTGCACCACAAAGTCGCACTCCTTCGACTCGTTGTAATAATAGAAGATGCGGTCTTCTTCACCAAGACTTCTCTCCAAATCCAGGTAGACGATATTCTCCAACGCCTTGCCTGCCTCATCGCTATCTGGCAACAACACGGCATTGCGCAGCGCAATGTCGGCCACATAATACTTGGCAGGGGCCGACCGTCGCTTTACCATCGACCTGTCGTATTTTTCCACCTTATGAAACATGAAAATGTGGCAAGCATAGTCGAGACAAAGATAAAGGGAATCTTTTGACACCTTTAGGCCTTGCGACTTCAAGTCATTGTAGATGTTGTTCACGCTGGTTGGCTTCGTGAGATTGTTCATCACGCGCTTCAAGAAATAACGCACCACCGATGGGGAAGCGCTGATATGGTAATGCTCCATCAAATCCCTGAAGAGCATGGTGTTGAAGTAAGCCTGCAAGATCTTGATTTTTTCGGTCTTGCTTTTTTGGAGGACGACCTCCGGGAAGCCTCCCTCGTCACAATATCCCCGGAAAGCCACGGCACGCTGGGCCTTTCCCTTCTCGCTAAACCCATTGGCCTTGATACCCTTGAATGACAAATACTCTTCAAAATTCAATGGATATTCCCGATACTCATCGGCCCAGCCACGCAGCACGGAAGCCATTTCCTCGGAGAGCATCTTAGCCGTACTGCCTGTCACAAAGACGTGCTTGCAATAGTTCTTATACACTCTCAACACAAACAATTCCCATCCCTCGATGAGCTGTATCTCGTCGAAAAACATATAGACATCCTGAAGCGGAGTGTCAGGATACATCTCCCGATAGGCTTGCAACAACTCGTCAAAGTCTGTGGGACTCATGGACAGAAAGCGTTCGTCATCAAACCCCACATAGAGGATGCGTTCCTTTGGCACACCCTTGTTCAACAAACGAGTCATCGTCAATCCCAACAACGAAGACTTTCCACAACGGCGAATGCCTGTCACTGTCACGATGCGGTTTCCATCCAATGGCAATTGGGTGTTTCTGGCCTGCAAGGACAGAGGCAGTTCCTCTTGATGCAGGGATATGATAGACTGAAAAGTACTGCGTAAATCCATTTTGGTTATCTTGGTTGCCTTGTTTGTTATCAATCACTAAACTCTGGGTACAAAGGTACAAGGTTTCCTTCTAAAAAGGAAAGAAAAGCAGGATTATTTCCTTTTCAAAAGGAAAGAAACGGCCAATCATTTCCTTTTCAAAAGGAAAGAAAGCACAATTTGTTTCCTTTTCAAAAGGAAACAGAACGCCTACTCATGTGCAGTCACCCACTAAAGGCCCCGTCCACGCAAGATGGTTTGGGCCGGAGGCTCAGAAAACTGGCAAGGGTTTAACCTGGGTTTTTGCCAAAACCACCCCTGGTAAACAATCAGAATTATTTGAACAAAAAGTCTCTCCAGAATCGCTTGAAATCCATCAAGCCTACTTTCGCTCGCAAATACGCGATTTTTCGAGGGTTTTGTGTAAAGAGCTAACACACAGAGCCTTGTGCGAGAATGAGCCTTTCGGAAAACTTTGCGAGTGCTCAGGGTTTCGGAATAGGTATCTAATGAAGGGCTCGTTAGGCATCTATCGCACCCTCGTTAAGCATCTATCGCACCGTGATTAGGCATCTATCGCACCGTGATAAGGCAT
>CAVIOP010000069.1:0-13790 GCA_963644485.1 bacterium
TTCGCTTGCCCTGGGCTAAGTACTTTTGGGCTTTCAGCCCGTTCTCAGTTACGCTGGGCTATGGTGGCTTAGTATTTTTGGGCTTTCAGCCCGTTCTCAGTTACGCTGGGCTATGGTGGCTAAGTACTTTTGGGCTTTCAGCCCGTTCTCAGTTACGCTCGGCTCTGCCGCTTGCCTTAGCAAGAATGTTTAACGAAAAGGTGCCAAAGGCACCACACATGTCTTCGTTCTCTATGAATTATTCAGGCTATCTCCAGTTGGCGGCGCAAAGATGATGGTACGAGGGGCCCGAATCCTCGTTTTCGTGAGCTAGAACAACTGAAATCACCGACAAACTTTTTGGCAATCAAACATGACAAAAAGAACGGGCGCCTGCCGCGTGGTGTCACGTCGGTCAGCGCCCGTCGGGATGGAAGGAACGCGTCTACTGCTTGAAGAGCTCCTTGATGCCGCCCAGACTTCCCATGAGGTTCGATGCCTCGTAGGGCAGGAAGACGGTCTTCGTCTTGTCGCCTGAGGCCAGTTCCTGCATCATCTTGATGTAGCTCTGGGCCAGCAGGTAGTTGGCGGGGTTGCTGCTTTTGCCCACGGCCTCGGTGACGCGGTCTATGGCTTGCGCCTCTGCCTCGGCTTTTCGGATGCGTGCCTGGGCCTCGCCCTCAGCCAGAAGGATGGCCTGCTGCTTCTCTGCCTCGGCGCGGTTGATCTTGGCCTGCTTCTCACCCTCCGACTGCAGGATCTGCGCCTGCTTGGTTCCCTCGGAGTTGAGGATGGTGGCACGCTTGTCGCGTTCGGCCTGCATCTGCTTCTCCATGGCCTGCAGCACGCTGGTCGGCGGGATGATGTCTTGCAGCTCCACGCGGTTGACCTTGATGCCCCACTTGTTGGTGGCGTCGTCGAGCACGCCGCGCAGCTTGGTGTTGATGATGTCGCGCGAGGTGAGCGTCTGGTCGAGCTCCATGTCGCCGATAATGTTGCGCAGGGTGGTCTGCGTCAGTTTCTCGATGGCGTTGGGCAGGTTGTTGATCTCGTAGACGGCCTTGAAGGGGTCCACGATCTGGAAGTAGAGCAGGGCGTTGATCTCCATCTGGATGTTGTCCTTGGTGATGACGTTCTGCCGTGCGAAGTCGAAGACCTGCTCGCGGAGGTCGATACGGCTGGTGTAGAGATAGCGGCCGTTGGACATGGTGACGATCTCCTTGGCGCGGTCGATGAAGGGGATGATGACGTTGATGCCGGGATTAAGGGTGGCATAATAGCGTCCGAGACGCTCGACAATCTTGGTTTCAGACTGTGGTATGATGACCAGGGCCATCTTGGCGAAGATCAACACGCACACCACAAGTACTAATAGTACGTAAGTCATGGTAGGTATGAGTTAATGGTTAGTAAATGCAGTCTGGCTTATGCTTGCTCGATGGGGGTGGGGTCGGCTGTGGCCGGCACCACGTCGATGATGATGCTCTCGCGGCCTGTGACCTTGACGAGGGCTCCCGCTGGTATGTCGGCATGCGTGGTGGAGGCTTGCGCCTTCCAGTCGTCGCCGTCGATGGCAACGCGTCCGAATTGGCCTGCCACGATGGTCTCGCTGACGCGGCCCACCCGTCCGATGATGGCATCGGCATTGCTCACGGGTGCCGGCTTGTCGTTGTGCAGGTACTTGAGCGCGAAGGGACGTACCTGGAAGATGCTGAGGGCGGAGAACACCACGAAGGCGAACACCTGCCACCCCAGCCCTCCGACCAGCGAGGTGACGGCTGCGGCCGCAGCGCCGACCGAGAAGCAGACGATGAAGAAACCTCCGGAGACAAGCTCCATGATGAGGCAACCGACAGCGATGACGGTCCACAGTTGCCAGAGGTTGGAAGAAATGTAGTCTAACATGGTGATGGGTGTTTGGGATGAATGGGTGGATGTTGTAGTTGACGTTTGTGTGGCTATCTGTCCACAAAGATAGCGCAAATAAACGTGGAAAACAAGAAAAACGGTTTGCAATCGTGTGCAAAATGATATTTGGTGTGCATTTATTCGCAAAAGAGGCCGGGAAAGGGGCTTTTTGTGCCAGATAAGGGATGTGCGCCGACAAAATCGGGACATGCCGCGTCTTCCGTCTCATGGTACACTTGTAATTGTAGGGAAAGCGTTACCTTTGCACCCGTTATGGAAATACGTAAGATAGAAGGCCACCTGTCAGTGTTGTTGGCCAATGTGATTTTCGGTCTCGGCGTGCCCGTGACCAAGTTGTTGCTTGACCAGTGGGTGTCGCCCATGGCCTACATGGCCACACGCTGCATGGGTGCAGCGGCTATCTTCTGGCTCATTTCGCTCTTCATGCCGCGAGAGCGTGTGGCTTGGCGCGACCTCCTGGTCATCATGGGAGGCGGACTGCTGGGTTTTGTGGTGTCGCAGACACTTACGGCGTGGGCGCTGCAGTTCACCACACCTATCTACTATAGTGTCATTGCCACGCTGACTCCCGTGGCCACGATGGTGTGTGCGGCGCTGCTCATCGGCGAGCGCATCACGGTGCGTGGTGCTCTGGGTGTGGTGGTCGGTGTGGTCGGCGCTTTGCTCATGGTGATGGTGGGCTGGCACGGTGGAGCCGGCAAGAATGACCTGCTGGGCATCGGACTGGCTGTTCTCTCGCTGCTGACGTGGGCCGTTTATCTCATTATCACGCGGCGTGTGTCGGCCAAGTACACGGCCGTGACGCAGATGAAGTGGGTGTTTCTGGTTTCCACCATTGCTGTGTTGCCATTCTCCTGGGGCGACCTGCAGACGGCGCGCCTCTACTCGGACGGATGGATGTGGAGCGGTGTGGCCGAGATGGCGTTTATCGTGGTGTTTGCCACGGTGGCCGGCTACTTTGCCATCCCGTTTGCCCTGCGCTACCTGAAGACTACCACCGTGTCGGTCTACACCAACCTGCAGCCTGTCGTGGCCTCGTTTGTGGCCATCCTCATCGGCCAGGATGTTCTGACCTGGGAGAAGCCCACGGCTCTGGTGCTGGTGCTTGTCAGTGCCTGGGTGGTGACGGGGAGCCAGCGCAAAGGCTGACCAGCAGTGACAAAAGAAGGAATAAAAACAAGGGGAGGCTTTGCCATGTCGTGCAAAGCCTCCCCTTTCATCTTGTCTGCGGGACGGTGTGGTTATTTCTTGTAGCAGAGTGTCTCGCTGCCGTCGTAGCTCACAGCGTTGACGTAGGCCACGGTGCTGGCCAGCGTAGCCTTGGTGTACGACGGACGGTAGTTGCCTGAGCTGCCCTCGTAGCCGTAGCCGTAGGTGTAGATTTCCACCAGCTGGCCGTTGGTGTCGTAGGCCTTGAAGGCGATGGCGTTGGGCCAAGAAGCGTGCTTGATAGTGATCTTGCCGCCCGAGACGGTGCAGCCGGTGCCCACGGCAATGCCCTCAGGTACGACAGCCTTGTTGCGGAAGGCGTCGGTGTTGTAGATGTTGATGAAACACAGTCCGGCCGGTGCCTTCACATAGTGCTTGCTGTCGATGTAGGTCTGCAGGCTGTCCACCATGTCTTGCGTGATGAGCAGACGGCGGTTGGAGTAGTCGCCGATGATGGAGTTGTGGGGCATCATCATGCCGCAGAGATGGAAGTAGTCGGTGAAGTCAATCTGGGTCATGTCGCAGGCCTGCTTCACGAAGTTGAGCTGCTGTTCGCCGTCGGCAGTGTAGTCGGCGTTCTGTCCGATGCCGTTGTTCTTCTGCGGCAGCGTCATGGTGCGCATCTTCTCGAAGATTTTCGGGTAGGCCAGCGAGTCAACGCCGGCTGCATAGGTGTAGCAGTGTATGCCCCAGAAGGCCATCATCGACGACCATACGTTGTTGCTTTGGTGGAAGGTGCTGTTGGCGTTCAGCAGGTTCGGCTTGATAATCTGGTTGGCAAAGCTGTAGGCCTTGTCGCCGTTCGACTCGTTCTCCATGCGGTGGAAGCCGCTGGGTTCCACGCGGTCTTGCGCAAAGGCGGTCAGAAGGTTGTTGGTCACCTCGGTGAGGCCTATCCACAGCACGCCGTCGGTCTGGTTGTTGTGGCCGAGCTCATGGCCGGCTCCCCAATAGTCGAAGTAAGAGGGGTCGGATGATGAGGGCTGGCTGAGGGCGTTGACGGGCACACACATGCCGTCGTTGCTGGCGTGGTAGAGGCCGCCTGACGTGGCTACGCAGATCACGGTCATGTGGTTGCCATACACGCGCTTATACTCGTAGAGGCCCATCATCGTGAACTCGGATGACACGATGCTGTCGTAGGTGTTGACGAGCCATACGGCATCCTTGCAGTTCTGCTTCAGCGTCTGCGACGGGAAGTTGACCTGGCAGTGGTAGCCCAGCAGGTCGGTGCAGTCGGCCGTGGTGTTGTTGATGATCTCGTTCCAGTCGTCGTTGGTCATGCCCTTGGTGAGGTCGAAGTAACCGCTCTCCGTGCACATGGCGAAGTGGATCTTCACCTTCGGAGCCTTGGCATAGTCGTTGGTGTAATAGTTCACGTAGATGTTGCCCTTGTTGCTGGCGGTGATGATGTTCACGCCGTTGGAAAGGGTATAGTTGCTCTCCTGGAAGACGGTCGGTCCAAAGTTGCGGACCTTCATGCCGACGGAGTAGTCGCCGATGCCTTCGACGATGACGGCAAGACGCTCACCCTTCTCTACGGAGATGCCTGTGGGGTTCTCGTGGTTGCAATAGGTGTTGGACGTCTTCAGCTCCGACTGCAGCGACGAGTAGGGCTTGTAGGCGCGGAACTCGCCCACGCGGAACTTCGTGGAGTAGTTGCCGTCGAGCAGGGTGTAGACCAGTCGTTTGATGAACTGGTCCTTGATCTTCACGGCGTCGGCCTTGGTGATGCCCGGCTTCAGCGTGGTGCAGAGGTCGTCGGCGAAATACTGGCGGAGATACTGGGTAGTGGTGGTGTCGCGCTCGTAGAACGACATCTCGGCGCAGCTCGCAAAGCCGGCGTAGCCGTCGGCTATGGTGTAGCGCACGGTGCACACGTTGTCGATGCCGTCGTCGCCAAACTTGATTTGTGTGTCGGTGCTGGCTTGTCCGAAGTCGGTGGTACAGAGTGTCACCCATGTGCCGTCGGTGGTCTGGTACTCCACGGTGACGTTGCCCCAGTTGCCGTTCCAGTTGCCATCCTGGCGCGGCGTGTACACCGCATAGTTCAGGTGGTTGGGTGTCGCCAGGTTATAGGTGAGCACCACGGGGAACGTGGTGGATGTGCTGCCCCAGGGAGAGTGGTAGTAGGTTCCGGTGGAGCCGTCATACGATTTCTCGATGCCGTAGCCGTCCATGTTCTGGTTGGCCGTGGCACTGGTCACCGTGATCTTCTTGTCGGTGCTGCGCGAGGCGGCGCCATCCATGGTGTTGGGCAACTGGTCGACGACGAGTGTCTTGCTGTATGTCCCGTCGGCACTGGTCAGTGTCACGGTGGCATAGCGGTCCACGCCGCTCACGTTGAAGTCGGAGAAGAGAGCCAGGTTGCCGTTGGCGTCTTTCTTGGCCTTTACCCATGTCTCGGGGGTGGCCGGCGTATAGTCGCAGGTGGCGTTGATGGGCACCACGGCGAAGTCGCTGTTGTAGCCCAGGGTGATGGTGTCGCCCGGGATGATAATCTTGGGAGCCGTGGTGACGGCATCGAGTTTGGTCTGCGCACTGGCTGCCATTGAGAAAATGGCAACCGCCGCAGTGGCGATAATCTTATGTTTGTTCATGGTAGGATCGGTTTATCGGATGATGACTTTCTTGCCGTTGGTGATGTAGACACCATGTGCAGGCTTGTCTACGCGCTGGCCGTTGAGGTTATAGTACACGTCGGCCTTGCGGTCGCTTTCGCCGGCTTTAACCCCCTCGATGCCTGTGGCCGTGGTCACCAGGAATGGCGTGGTGGTCAGCGTGACGTCGGGGTAATAGTTGGATGTGGCCGCGATGGTGACCGTCTTGCCCACTGCCGATGGCCAGAAGGTGATGCGGCGCAGGTAGTTGCGGTAGTCGCAGGCTGTAGAGTCGTCGCCCTCGGTGAGCGTGTTGCCTTCGCTGTCGGTGATGGTCAGCAGCGGAGCCGAGGCGGAGCCCCATCCGTTGGTCGACATAGGCTGCAGCTTGGCCGAACTCCAGTTGTTCTCGGTGCCGGCATACACATACCCCTCCTCCACGAGCGGGTAGGGGTTCTGCGGTGCCAGGATGGCCGTGGTGAGCACCTCGTTGTTGCGCACAGTGGGGAACGAGTTGAAGAACAGGCGGTTGTTGCTGAGGTCAGCGTATGTCAGCGTCTTCTTGCAGGCATTGTTCCAGAGGATGGTCTTCAGGTTGGCGCCCGGCGTGACGAGCCACTCCAGCGAGTCGGCGGCGGTGATGTCGAGTTCGTCGAGCGTGTTGCCGCCGAGCCACAGTTCCTTCAGCGATGAGACGCCTGATATGTCGAAGGTGGTCACGGCATTGTCCGACAGTGAGGCCACCTTCAGTGCCGCACACTTGTTGAGGCGCAGTGTCTTGATGGCGTTGCGCTGCACAAAGAGATACTCGAGTGATGTCATCTGGCTTGTGCTCATGCCCTTCAGCAGGTTGTCGGCCAGATAGAGTTGTTTCAAACGGGCAAACTGCGTGGCGGCAAACGACGACAGTTGGTTGTCGGTGCCGTTGACGTTCTCCGGGCCGTAGACCTTCAGCGTGGTCAGTTTGTTGCCTTGCGCATCCACCTCGTTGAGGTTCTTGAAACTGCTGAGGTTCAGCGTGGTGAGCGCATTGTTGCCGCAGTAGAGTTTCTTCAGCGTGTTGCTGGTCTTGGTGAGGTCCATGAAGGTCAGTTCGTTGCCTGCCACATAGAGCGACGTTACCTCGGCGTCGGTCTCTATGGTGAATTTCTGCGAAGCCAGCGTCAGCGTCTGCAGCGAGCCGTCGCTGACAAACTGCTCCGTGGTGCCGTCGCTCCATGTCACGGTGACCGTCAGTCCCGGGTTGAGGGCTATGGCGAATGTCTCGCCCGCCGCCTTGGCGGTCGTGAAACTCATGGTTGCCGCATTAGTGAGCGTGGCAGAGCAGAGAAACAGGCCGGCTAATAGATGCTTGTAAACTTTTCTCATAAGCATGTGTGTGTAAGAATAGATAGGTTATTGTGAGCAAAAGTAAGAAAAAGTATAGACGGTTGCAAGATTTTGACCGATTAAATATGCGATTAAGAGTGAAAAAACTTCTCCAAAGCGATTTTTTGTCAAGAAAGCTTTGCCTTATTCATTTTTAATAGGTATCTTTGCCGACAGATATTTTTAGATGTTAGTCAAAACAATAAGATTTTTTTAATTTTCGATGAACGTAATTACAAAGACCGTTCAATTGCCAGATGGAAGAACCATCTCGATTGAAACCGGAAAGGTTGCCAAGCAAGCCGACGGTTCTGTTGTTCTCCGTATGAACAACACCGTGCTGCTCGCCACCGTCACGGCAGCCAAAGAAGCAGTTCCCGGTACCGATTTCATGCCGGTGACAGTAGACTACAGGGAGAAGTATTATGCCACAGGCCGTTTCCCTGGCGGCTTCACCAAACGCGAAAGTAAGGCCAGCGACGACGAGATTCTGGTGTCGCGCCTTGTAGACCGCGCCCTGCGCCCCTTGTTCCCCTCCGACTTCCACTGCGAGGTGTTTGTGCAGATCTGGTTGCTCTCAAGCGACGGCAAGGATCAGCCTGATGCACTCGCCGGCTTTGCGGCTTCTGCTGCCATGGCCTGCTCCACCATACCTTTCGAGCATACCATCTCTGAGTGCCGTGTGGCACGCATCAATGGTGAGTATGTCATTGACCCCACCTTCGAACAGATGAAGGATGCCGACCTCGACCTGATGGTTGGCTGCACCAAGGAGAACCTGATGATGGTGGAAGGTGAGATGAGTGAGGTGTCTGAGCAAGACCTTATCGGTGCCTTGAAGGCTGCACAGGAGGCCATCAAGCCCATGTGCGACCTGCAGGACGAACTGGCCAAGGAGCTTGGCACCGACGTGAAGCGTCCCTACAACGACGAGATCAACGACGAAGACCTGCGCAAGCAGATCCACGCCGAACTCTACCAGCCTGCCTACGACATCATTCACCAGACCCTGCCGAAGCAGGAGCGCAACGACGCCTTCGACAAGACCATCGCCGACTTCCTGGAGAAGTACGATGCCGAGCATGCCGACCTCTCCGAGGACGAACTCGAGGAGAAGCACGCTGAGGCTGGCCGCTACTGGGGCGACACGATGCGCGACGCCATGCGCCGCTGCATCCTCGACGAGGGCCTGCGTATGGACGGCCGCAAGACCGACGAGGTGCGACCCATCTGGTGTGAGGTGTCTCCGCTGCCCATGCCCCACGGATCAGCTATCTTCCAGCGTGGCGAGACCATGTCGCTGGCTACGGTGACCCTGGGTACCAAACTCGACGAGAAACTGGTGGACGGCGCCATCACACGCGCTTACCAGCGTTTCCTGCTCCACTACAACTTCCCCCCGTTCTCTACGGGTGAGGCCAAGAGCCAGCGCGGCCCCGGCCGTCGCGAGATTGGACACGGCCATCTGGCATGGCGTGCCCTGAAGGGTCAGATTCCCGAGGGCTATCCCTACACGGTGCGTGTGGTGAGCGATATTCTTGAGTCGAACGGTTCGTCGTCGATGGCCAGCGTCTGCGGCGGCACGCTCGCCCTGATGGATGCCGGTGTGCCCATCAAGAACCCCGTGGCCGGTATTGCCATGGGTCTCATTCACAACCCCGGTGAGGACAAGTTTGCCGTGCTCTCTGATATCCTTGGCGACGAGGACCACCTTGGCGACATGGACTTCAAGACCACCGGTACGAAGAACGGTCTTACCGCCACACAGATGGATATCAAGTGCGACGGCCTGTCGTTTGAGGTCATCGAGCGCGCTCTGATGCAGGCCAAGGCCGGCCGCGAGCACATCATGAACGAGATGATGAAGACCATCTCTGAGCCTCGTGCCGAGATGAAGCCGCAGGTGCCCCGCATCGAGGCCTTCGACATTCCCAAGGAATTCATTGGTGCTGTCATTGGCCCGGGCGGAAAGATCATCCAGCAGATGCAGGAGGACACAGGCTCTACCATCACCATCGACGAGAGCGACGGCGTAGGCCATGTGCAGGTGAGCGCTCCCAACAAGGAGTCGATCGACGCTGCCATCCAGAAGATCCGCGCCATTGTGGCTATCCCCGAGGTGGGCGAGGTCTACGACGGCATCGTGAAGAGCATCATGCCTTACGGTTGCTTCGTGGAGATCATGCCCGGCAAGGAGGGTCTGCTCCATATCTCCGAGATTGCCTGGAAGCGTCTCGAGACTGTTGAGGAGGCTGGCATCAAGGAGGGCGACCACATTCAGGTGAAGCTCCTTGAGATTGATCCGAAAACCGGTAAGTACAAGCTCTCTCACCGTGTGCTGGTGGAGAAGCCCGAGGGCTATGTGGAGCGTGAGCGCCGTCCCCGTGGCGACCGCCGTCCCCGTGGCGACCGTCGCGAGCGTCAGCCCCGCCACAACAACAATCAGGAAAACAACGAGTCTGCTGAGTAAGCAGATGTCTGGCGAAGGGTAACATGACGTGTTGCCCGTCGCATAAACCATCAAACCCGACTGCATGTACTGTGCAGTCGGGCTTTCTTGTAGGTGCTCGAATTTCGCTTTGCCAGGTGGTAACGCTTCGTATGATGGGTGTGATCCATAGCTCTGTCGGACCGGATTATTGTCAATACCGTCTTGCTTATTTTTGTTTTCTCGTTAAAAACGATAGAGTTTTCATGATTATTTATTACTTTTGCGTAGTCCTAACGACCTTTATGAAATGAAACAAACGAAACGAAACAACGAAAAAGCGACTTTGAGTCATGATGCAGGGAATCGTCTTGCGGAAAGCTCTTTGCATCCGGCAGTCTCTTCCCAGAGCAACTCTCCTGCTGGACATTCATCCTTGCGGAAGGCTGCCGCTGGCTTTGCGATACCCGTCGTGGCGCTCGTAGCCATAGCAGTGGCACTCTTGGCATACGACTCCGATTTCCTCTATCGAGTGCAAGAGCTCAATCTCTTCCTCTACACGCCTTTGTTCTTCCAGCAGCAAATGGTAGTGGCGGGCGGCTTCCTCACGTGGATTGGCACTTACTTCACACAATATTTTTACTATCCATGGATAGGTGTCGTGTTGCTATGCCTGTGGTGGCTGTTGCTGATGTGGCTGGTCAAGCGCACTTTCCGCATCCCGGCCTACGCTTCCGTGGCGTTGTTGGTGCCCGTGGCATTATTGCTCATCACCGATGTCGACTTGGGCTATTGGATCTTCTACTTGAAACTCCGAGGCCATTTCTTCGTGGCCACGATAGGCACCACGGCTGCCGTGGCCTTGGTGTGGCTTTATCGGCTCATCCCCTCACGCTGGCAACTGCGCAACCTGTATGTCCTGATTGCCACTGTCGTGGCCTATCCCCTGCTGGGCTATTACGGTCTGATGGCCACGGGTCTGATGGCGCTGATGGCATGGAGGCTCGACGGAGGCGTGCGCAGCAGACTGTTGGGTAAGGTCGTCACCACCCTTATTGCCCTTGTTGCCATTGTCTTCATCCCGCTCATTTGCTATCGTTATGTCTATTGCCAGACACCCGAGAGCGGTATCTATTCCACTGCTCTTCCCGTCTTTTGCTTCAATGGCGAATTCCCGGTCTATTACATTCCCTTCGGTTTGCTTTCGGCAGTGCTTGCCGTCTTTGCCCTCGCCTATGGCGCTTGGGCCGATACGCTCCGCAGGAGCTATGCCGTCGTGGGCAATGTGACGGTGTTGCTCGTTCTGGCAGCGGGAGTATGGACGGGCTGGTACAAAGACAAGAACTTCCGGCGCGAGCTCATCATGACGCACGAGGTGGAGAACCTCGACTGGGACGGTGTGTTGCAGACTTACCAGACGCTTGAAGAGGATGAGGAGCCCACACGTATGATGTGGATGCTGAAGAACCTGGCCCTCTTCCGCTTGGGAACGGCAGGCGACAACATGTACCACTACAAGAACGGCGCTGCGCCCTGCAAGGCTCCCTTTATGGTGCGTCTCATGCAGACCGGCAGCAAGCTCATCTACTATCATTATGGCAAGCTCAATTTCTGTTACCGCTGGTGTCTGGAAGACGGAGTGGAGTTTGGTTGGCGCGTCGACTACCTGAAGTACATGCTCAAGTGTGCCATTCTCAATGGTGAGAAGCAGGTGGCCAGGAAATACATAGACATCCTCAAGGATACTAAATATTATAAGGAATATGCGGAGCACTATGAGCCTTATCTCAGCAACGCCAACCTTGTCAAGCACGATGCGGAGATGAAGCCTATCCTCCATTTTCTCAACGGCCCTGATGTGCTGACCTCAGACAATACCATGGTGGAGCTCTACCTGCTCAACAGCTTTGCCAACGAGTCTTCTAATGACCCCGTCTACCAGGAGGCTTGCCTTCAGGCTGCCTTGCAGTCGAAGCAGATACCTGCCTTTTGGCCCCAGTTCTTCCAGTATGCGCGCCTGCATCCCGGACAACGCATGCCCGTCCACTACCAGGAGGCAGCCTATCTCTATGGTCACCTGGAGAACCAGGTGGACATCAGTCACATGCCTTTCGACGAGACGGTGAAGCAGAGCTACGAAGACTTCATGGCTGCAGCCCAGCAACTGCCAGGCATGACCGAGGAGCAGATGCGGCCGCTGCTCTATCCGCGCTTTGGCGGAACGTTCTACTATGAGTACTTCCTCATCCGCGGTCTCAAAAGCTATTGATGCACGCTGAGCACAAAGCAACATTACCGATTTACGAACAAAAATACTGAAAACATGAAACTCAGAAAGACATCATACACCCTGCCGACGCCTGTTTGCCAACAAGCCGTGCTCGGACTGTTACTCCTTTTGTCGCTCTGCCTCGCAGGCTGCAACCGTGTGGAAGTGCCCACGCAGTACAGCGAGACAGCCAAGCTGCCTGCCGTCTATCCCGACTATATAAACGTCACGGTGCCGGTCAACATTGCCCCGTTGTCGATGGAGCTCACCACGCAGGCCGAGGATGTGGTGACACGCTATAGTTACGGGACCGAGGAGATCGTGTGTGGCGGACAGAAGGCGCAGCCCGACCTTGATGAATGGAAAGCACTGGCCGCCGCAGCCAAGGGACACGACATCCGCGTTGACGTCTATGCCCGGCAACAAGGCCAGTGGACCCACTACAAACCCTTCGCTATCACGGTAAGCCCCGATAGCATCGACCCCTACATCTCCTACCGTCTCATTGCCCCCTCTTATGTCACCTACGAGGAGCTCACCATCAATCAGCGGTGTCTGGAGAACTATGCGGAGAGCGTCATCTACAACAACATGCTGGCGGCCAACGACAGCGACGGCCAGTGCATCAACTGCCACAACGTGCAGAACTACAACCCCGACCGCTACCAGTTCCATGCACGCCAAAAGCATGGAGGCACATTCATCGAGTATGACGGAAAGATGCAGAAGGTGAATATGAAGAACGACAGCATCCTTTCGGCAGGCGTGTATCCCGCTTGGCACCCCACCCTGAAGCTCTTGGCCTATTCCACCGACAAGACCATGCAGAGTTTCCATACGCGAGACATCAACAAGATTGAGGTCATCGACTCGCAGAGCGACCTCATACTCTTCGACCCCGACAAGAATGAGGTGTCGACCATCCTCAACGACTCTACCGAGTTTGAGGTGTTCCCCTGCTGGTCGCCCGACGGCAAGTATCTTTATTATGCCAGTGCCCACTTTGAGTTTCGCGACACCACGGCACACGAGACGGAGGCCATTGCCCGCGCCAAGGAAATCAAGTATAGTATCTACCGCCTGCCCTTCGATGAGAAGACACGCACGTTTGGCCCGCGTGAGATGGTGTTCGATGCCGCCGGAATGGACAAGAGCGCCACATTCCCGCGTGTTTCGCCTGATGGGCGGTTTTTGCTTTATGGTCTTGGTGGCTGGGGCAGTTTCCATGTGTGGCACCGTGATGCCGACCTCTGGATGACCGATCTGAAGACTATGCGCAGTTACCCGCTCACTGCAGCCAACTCCGACAATGTCGAGAGCTACCACGAGTGGTCGTCGAACGGTCGGTGGATCATCTTCTCGAGCCGTCGCGACGATGGCGTCTACACGCGCCCCTTTATTGCTCACATTGACAAGAATGGCCAGCCTTCGAAAGCCTTCGAGCTGCCACAAGCGGATCCCGACTTCCATCGCCAGTTCATGAAGAGCTACAACGCGACAATCTTCATGCGCGGACCGGTGAAGACAACACCGCAAGCCATCTATGACATCCTGAAGAACGACGATGTCACGCCTGTGAGTTACCGTCCCTCGTCGGTACAATAGCCACATATTCTTTGCCACAGAGCCCTTGGAAGCAAGCCTTGCAGTCGCGGACCGGACCGCCGATGCACGTTGCAGACTTGCTTCCAAGGGCTTTTTCGTTTTCTGATTTTGAACACTCTGCCGGGCAACGACGCCGATGGTCTTAGGCTGTCAAGAAAGCGGACAATATATATGCTGAAAATGGGCGCGAAAGTCAGCAACCGGTCCTTTGGCCGAAAAGACGCCCATTTTCGGGGGTTTTGTTAAACCACTGAAAATCAACACGTTGCAAAAATCAAGGACCATTTAGCCCTTTTTTGTATACATTTTCGCTTGCGATAGATGCCTTATCGTGCCTTGATAGATGCCTAACGACACCCTGATTAGGCATCTATCGCACCGCCATAAGGCATCTATCGCACCG
>CAVIOP010000070.1:0-13772 GCA_963644485.1 bacterium
GATATTGTCATGGACGTGGCATTTATACGACAATAGAGACAATAGGCGACATTGTATAAAGGAAAGTGTCGCGATTGTGTTTTATAAATAATTCAAGTTTCGGATTTACACTGCGCGAGCCAATCTACTTTCCACATTATAAATTGTTGAGCAGTTGGGCCTTGCCGTCATCAATGAGTTTCAAGACGAGTTCGCCAAAGAGCGTGTTTTGCCATGCAAACCAGGCGCGGGTGTACTTGGAGGCATTATCCTTGTGGAACGACTCGTGTATGAAGCCCGTGCCGGCATCGGTGTTGAGCAGTGTGCGCATGCACCAGCGTATCTCGTCGTCGTTGCGTGCCGTGAAACACTTCATCATGATCGACATGGGCCACGGCATGTCGTAGCCGATATGCGGACCGCCAATGCCCTCGCCTGCCTTGCCGCTGAAGAAACAGGGGTTGTCGGCACTCCACACAAAACGGCGCGTGTTCTGATAGATGGAGTCGTCGGGGGCCACATCGCCCAGATAACCCATGCCCAGCAGCGAGGGCACGTTGGCATCGTCCATCAGCAGTTGGTTGCCAAAGCCGTCGACCTCATAGGCATATATCTTGCCGTAGCGCGGATGGTTGCAGACGGCATAGGTCTGCAGCGCCGTCTTCACCTCGGCCGCCAGGTCGGCACACTCCTTGGCCAGCCGCAGTGCCTCGTCTTTTTGCGAGCCGTCGACGCCGTGCTTGGCAGCACAGTGCCGCAAGATCTCGGCCGCCTTGTTCATCGACGACACCGCCATGAAGTTGGCCGGCACCAGAAACGGCAGCACCGTGGCATCGTCAGACGGGCGGAACATCGACGCAATCAGTCCCACCGGCTTCACGGGTGCGCCGTAGCCATCCCACCCCACCGTGTCGAAGGCACGCTCGGTGGTCCGCGTAAAGTGGTAAGCCTTGGGCGTGGTCTTGCGCTGTTGTTCGCGGAAGGTAGTCAGGATGTTGCCGACGGCCGTCAGCCATTCGCGTCCAAACACCGTGTCGTCGCCCGTCACCTTCCAGTAGTGGTAAGCCAGGCGGATGGGATAACAGTAAGAGTCGATCTCATACTTGCGCTCAAACACGTCGGGGCGCATCTCCGTGTCGTCGGTCTGCCATCCGGCCCCCGTCGGTCCGTCGTTGAAGGCATTGGCATAGCGGTCTATGCAGATACACTTCATCTGCCTCAGTATGACGCCTCGCAGCATCTTGCGCAAGTGTTCGTCGCCATTGGCCAGCGCCACGTAGGGCCACACCTGCGCCCCCGAGTCGCGCAGCCACATGGCCGGGATGTCGCCGGTGTACACAAAAGTGTCGTCGTCGCCCGAGGGCAGCACACGGTAGTGTAAGGTGCTCTCCAGCGTGTTGGGGAAGCAGTTGGCAAACATCCATGTCAGTTTGGGGTTTCCCTTCAGTGTCTTCTGCACCTCGCGTATCTTCTTTTCCACAGCCACGGAGGTAAACAGTCGTTCTGCCTCGGGCGGGCGTTTCGACTCATAGCGTCCGTCTACGGGCGTCACCACACGGGTGTAACGGGCATGCACGTCGACCGTGGCATTTTGCTGGGCCGCAGCAGGAGCGGCAGCAAGGAGCATAAGAGCAATCACAGTATGTTTCATACGCAAGGGATGATGGGGTGGTACTCTAAATAATTCATAGAGAACAAAAAGATGATGTAGCATCGCCTTTATAAAGCTAAGGTAAAATGCAAGGCCATACCTTAGCGCAAGAGGGGCACCTATGGGCGGTCGGCCGGACGCGTGCCCCAGTCAGACGGCTTGGGGCCCATCTGCAGGCGCAGCACGCCCCCGTTGATGATGTCGCGGTAGAGCAGATACGACTTGGTGTAGCGGCGGCCGTTGAGCGTGGCCCCCTGCACATAGATGTTCTCCGCACTGTTGTCGGCGGCCTCCACGGTAAACGTGCGGCCGTTGCCCACGTGCATCTGCACCTTGCTGAAGAGTGGCGATCCGATGACAAACTTGCCGCCGGCAGGCTCCACCTGATAGAGTCCCATGGCCGAGAGCACATACCATGCCGACATCTGCCCCACGTCTTCGTTGCCGCAGAGCCCGTCGGGGCGGTCCGAGTACATCTCCCGCATCACCTGCCGCAAGAGGCGCGCCCCTTTCCAGGGCTGTCCCACATAGTTGTAGAGATAGAGCACATGATGGCTGGGCTCGTTGCCATGAGCATACTGGCCGATGAGTCCGGTGATGTCGGGCGAGGCATTGGCGCCGAGGTCACCCGTGACGATGAAGAGCGAGTCGAGTTTGTCGGTGAAGCGGCGCTCGCTGCCAAAGAGGCCGACCAGTCCGCGCACATCGTGGGGCACAAGCCATGTGTACTGCCAGGCGTTGCCCTCAGTGTAGTCGTCTTGCCGATGGTCGGCCGAGAAGGGGTTGAAAGGCTCGCGAAACGCTCCGTCGCTGCCCCGTCCGCGCATGAACTGCGTCTGCGAGTCAAAATAATGGCGGTAACCCAAGGCACGCTCAGCAAAATAACGGGCATCGGCTTTCTTGCCCAGCAGGCGTGCCACCTTGGCCACACACCAGTCGGCCAAGGCATACTCCAGTCCCTTGGCCACGGTCTCATGCCCTTCGTCCTTGTCGTAGGGCAGGTAGCCATACTGCTTCAGCAGATTGAGGCCGCGCTCGTCGAGCAGTGCCGACTGCCGCATGGCCTCATAGGCTGCCTCGCGGTCGGCCACATAGCCTTTGAGCACCATGTCGGCCAGCACCGGTATGGCCGGGTTGCCCACCATGCAGTTGGTCTCGTTGCCCATCAGGTGCCACACGGGCAGTTTGCCCTGCTGGCGGAAGATATTGACAAACGTGGCGGCCATGTCGGCCAGCCGGTCGGTATGCACCAGCGTCATGAGCGGATGGGCAGCGCGGTAGGTGTCCCAGAGCGACAACGTGGTGTAGTTGGTGAAATCGCCGTGGTGCACCTGTCCGTCGGCACCGCGGTAGCGTCCGTCGGCATCCGAGAAGACGGAGGGTGCCGTCATGGTGTGGTACAAGGCCGTGTAGAAGATGCGGCGGTTCACGCTGTCGGCGGTCTCAAGGGTTATCTTGGCCAGAGCCTCGTTCCATGCACTGTCGGCTTCGGCCACCACGCGTCGGAAGTCCCAGTGGGGTATCTCGCTGTTCAGGTTCAGGGCAGCCCCGCCGGTACTCACTGCCGACAGGCCCACCTTCACCATCAGCGGCTGCGACACGTCGGCGGCCGTGATGAGCCATCGCCCGCTGTCGAGCGGCTGCACGCTGACGGGTTGCGAAAACTCGGCAGCAAAAAAAGTCTGTTGGTCGTCGGCCCATCCGTGCGAGCGGCGGTGGCCGGTGAGTCGTGTGGCAGCCACGCTGTCGAGCCCCGCATCAGTGGCACGGTCCCAGCCGATGCCCTGGTTGAGGTCGAGCAGCAGACAGGCTCGTTCGACGTCGGCGCCGAAGGTGTAACGGTGGAAACCGGCCCGCTGCGTGGCCGTCAGTTCCACCCACACGTTGGGCTGTGCCAGTTTGACGGCGTAGTAGCCCGGGCGCACCGTCTCATTGTCGTGGCTAAAGAGGGCGGCATGCTGGCTGCTGTCGGCCACGGGCAGGAAGGCCACGTCGCCCAGATCGCCGACGCCGGTGCCGCTGAGGTGCTGATGGCCGAAGCCAATGATTACCGAGTCGGAGGCGTGGTAGCCCGAGCACCAGTCCCATCCGCGTGACGGCTGGGTGGGTCCCAACTGCACATAGCCAAACGGCACGTTGGCCCCGAGAAACACATGGCCGTGACCGCCGGTGCCTACCTGCGGGTCTACATAACGGGTCAGCGACGCTTGCGCACGGCATACCGCTGCCGGCAGGAGTGCCGTCAGCAAGGCCGCCACACAGACCATGGCCGGGGTGGCGACACGGATAAGAACAGAGTGTTTCATAGCGGCTAGTGTGTTGCGGATTCGGGCATGCCCGCCGGCCTGTGCAGGAGGCGCAGCGGTTTAGAACTCGCTGGTGAAATGGAACTTGATGTGAGTGAAGTCTTGCTGCGCCATCGACAGCACGTAACTGGAGTCAGCGAGGAACACGTCGCGGCCCTCGATGTCCTTGGCCATGTACTGGTACTTGCGCTTCTTGAAGTTGTCGAGCTCGGCCGCGTCGTCGCTCTCCACCCAGCAGGCCTTGTAGAGGTGGACCGGCTCCCAGCGGCACTTGGCGTTGTACTCGTGCTCCAGACGATACTGGATGACCTCGAACTGCAGTTGGCCGACGGTGCCGATGATGCGGCGGTTGTTGAATTGGTTGACGAACATCTGGGCCACGCCCTCGTTCATCAGTTGCTCGATGCCCTTCTGGAACTGCTTGGCCTTCATGGGGTCGTCGTTCTCGATATACTTGAACAGCTCGGGCGAGAACGAGGGCAAGCCGCGGAAGTGGAGCTCTTCGCCCTCGGTCAGCGTGTCGCCGATCTTGAAGATGCCGTTGTCGGGCAGACCGACGATGTCGCCGGGATAGGCCTCGTCGACCGTGCTCTTGCGCTGCGCCATGAACTGTGTGGGCGAGGAGAAGCGCACGGTCTTGTCGAGGCGCACGTGCCTGTAGGGGGCGTTGCGCACAAACTTGCCGGAACACACCTTGCAGAAGGCGATGCACGAACGGTGGTTGGGGTCGATGTTGGCCGTGATCTTGAAGATGAAGCCGGTGAACTTGCTGTCGGCGGGTTCCACCATGTGCTCCTCTGCCTTGGTGGGACGGGGGCTGGGGGCAATCTCCACAAAGCAGTCGAGGAGCTCTTGCACGCCGAAGTTGTTGAGCGCCGAACCGAAGAACACGGGGGCTACCTCAGCCTTGAGATAGTCGTCGGTGTCGAAGGCCGGGTAGACACCGTCGATGAGCTCGAGGTCGTCGCGCAGGTGCTGCGCCTCTTTCTCGCCCACGTGGTTGTCGAGGTCGCTGCCGCTGATGTCGACCGCCACCTTCTCCGTGACGCGTTGCTTGTTGGGGGTGAACAGGTTGAGCTGCTGCTCATAGATGTTGTAGACACCCTTGAACTTGGCACCCTGCCCGATGGGCCACGACAAGGGGCGCACATGGATCTGCAGCTCCTCTTCCAGCTCGTCGAGCAGGTCGAAGGGGTCGCGGCCCTCGCGGTCCATCTTGTTGATGAAGATGATGACCGGCGTGTTGCGCATGCGGCACACCTCCATGAGCTTGCGCGTCTGTGCCTCTACACCTTTGGCCGAGTCGACGACGATGATGGCCGAGTCGACGGCAGTCAGCGTGCGGTAGGTGTCCTCGGCGAAGTCCTGGTGTCCGGGCGTGTCGAGGATGTTGACCTTGTAGGGTTCGCCCTCCTGGCCCTCGGGCAGGTAGTCGAACTCCATGACCGACGTAGAGACGGAGATGCCGCGCTGCTTCTCGATGTCCATCCAGTCGGACGTGGCCGTCTTGCGTATCTTGTTGCTTTTCACGGCGCCGGCCACCTGGATCTGTCCTCCGAAGAGCAGGAATTTCTCCGTGAGGGTCGTCTTACCGGCATCGGGGTGTGAGATGATGGCGAAGGTGCGTCGCCGCTTGATTTCGTTTGCTATGGTTGCCATGTGGTTGTATGGGTGTGAGCGTTTATTGTTGTTGGAGCAGCGTGGCCATGCACTTCTTGAGGCTGTCTTCCCAGTAGGGCACGCTGATGCCGAATGTTTCCTTGATCTTGGTCTTGTCGAGCACGCTGTAGGCCGGGCGCTTCACGGGCGACGGGAACTCGTTGCTGTGGCAGGGCTGGATGTCGCACGCGGTGTGTCCGGCCAGCTCTGCAATCTTCTTGGTGAAGTCGTACCACGACGTGACACCTTCGTTGGAATAGTGGTAGATGCCCGTGTGGCCTTCGTAGCGCCGGTTCTCCACAATGTCGAAGATGGCCTGCGCCAGGTCGCCGGCGTAGGTCGGCGTGCCGGTCTGGTCGAACACCACCTTCAGCTGGGGCTTGGTGGCGGTGAGCTGGAGCATTGTCTTGACGAAGTTGTGGCCAAACTCGGAGTAGAGCCATGCCGTGCGGATGATGATGTGGTCGGCTCCCGAGGCGGCGATCTGCTGCTCGCCGTGGAGCTTGGTCAGGCCGTAGACGCCTGTCGGTGTGCCCTGCTGGTCTTCGCGGCAGGGTGTGTTGTAAGGGTCGCCGCCGAAGACGTAGTCGGTGCTGACGTGCACCAGCAGTCCGCCCACCTCCTTCATGGCCTGCGCCAGGTAGGCCGGGGCAGTGGCGTTGAGCGTCTCCACGATGGGGCCGGCTGTCTCGGCCTTGTCCACATTGGTCCATGCGGCGCAGTTGACGATGCACTGGATGTTGCCGTCCTTGACCGCCTTGCGGATGTCGTCGAGGTTGGTGATGTCGAGTTTCTGATAGCCTTCACACACATCGGTGAAGGTGTAGCTGTCCTTTTCTGACTGCCGGCTGACCAGTTGCATCTCGTTTCCGAGCTGGCCGTTGGCTCCTGTTACAAGTATGTTCATGACTATTGGGTGTTTCCTTTTTCTTATCGTGGCGGCGGACTTTTGTCGTCGCTTATTCGTCGCCGAAGTCGAGCCCTTCGGTGCGGTCCTTGGCATGATAGTCGCTGAGCATGCCGATGAAGGTGGTGATCTCCTTGATGGCGCTCTCGGTCTCTGCCGACACCTCTTTCTGCTGCATGCGCAGGAGCATCACGCCGTAGAGGGCGTCGAGACAGGTCTCTATCTCGTTGACATCCTTGTCGCCCTTGTTGCGCAGTTCCACGATGAAGGGCAATACCTTGTAGTACTCGGCATTGTAGAACGGGAACTTTCCCGACTGCAGGAGTCGGTTGTGGAGCTCGGCGAGGTCTTGCAGCGTGACCTGGTTGATCTGCAGGTGTCCTTTGGTGCGCTTGCCCTCCTCGTTCATCATGCGGATGAGGTTGCCAAACCAGTCGGTCTCCTCGTCTTTCTGTTCGTCGGTGTACTGGAACTTGTCGATGTACTCACGGCGCAGGCGGCTGAGCGAACAGTCGTAGGCGCGTATGAGGTCCTCGATCTGCCACATGTAGAGGAGGTATTCGGCTATTGACTTCTGTCTGATTTCTTGGGCTATGAACATGGTGTATAAAGGGGTTGTCGGTGCGTGATATGCCGATGGTCCGTCGGGCCTGTGTGTGGTCCGTCGGGCCTGTTGCGGCTACCTAATAATGAAAGGTATAGAGGTTGAAGACCGTGCCGATGAGCACGGCCAGGGAGAAGAGGATGACGATGGAGCCGATCACGCGGTTGATGATGAGAATGCCTGTCTCGTCAAAGCGGTTGCCCACCTTGCACACGATCCATGTCAGGCCATACCACCAGAGCAGTGCGCCGACAAGGATGCTGGCATATCCGGCGGTCATCTCCACGGGATGGTTGGGGATGACGAAGGCAAACTGGGCGAAAGCTGCCATGAAGAGGAAGATGATGAGCGGATTGGAGAAGGTGACGAGAAAGGCCGTGAAGCCGTTGTGGAGGAGCGACCCCTTCTTCTTCTGTCCTTTGTTTTCCACGCCTCTCGAGGGCTTGCTGCGCCAACAGTAGACGCCGAAGGCCATGAGCACGATGCTGCCCGAGATCTGAAGCCAGAACTTGTTGGTGGGATTGGTGATGAGGTCCATGACGAAGCTCATGCCGAAACCGGTGAACAGCGCGTAGATGATGTCGCTCACTGCGGCTCCGATGCCGGTTACAAAACCATACCAGCGCCCCTTCCTCAAGGTGCGCTGTATGCACAATATGCCGACCGGGCCCATCGGCGCCGAGGCGATAATTCCGATGAGCACGCCTTTGATAATGAGCTCAAAGAGGTCGATTTGTATAGGGAACGGCATCATTCAGCGTGCAAAATTACATTATTTTCTTGGATTGGGCAAATCTTTCGGTAGTTTGCTGCACACGACGCGCTATTCGGTGGAGAAATCGGCCACCATGCTGCGGTAGGTGTGGTAGAGGCGTGTGCGGGTGATGTAGCCTTGCAGCACGTTGTTGATGTCTACCACGGGCAGGGCGCTGGCATTGGTGGCGTCGAACTTGCGCATGACGTCTGTCATGGGCTCGTTGTGGTAGAGGATGGCCGCCACGGGTGTCATGATCTGGCTGGCCCGTAGCTTCTGGTAGAGCTCGGGCCGGAAGACGATGTTGCGCACCTTGGTGATGCTGATCTCGCCGAGGAGCCGTCCGCCCTGGTCGAGCACCGGCAGGAAGTCGCTGTCGCTGTTGCTCAGCACGTTGACCACCTTTCCCAGCGGCATGTCGGGGCCGACGCTGGTGCAGTTTTTCTCGATGATGGCTTCCATGTTCATCAGGGTGAGCACGCTGCGGTCGGTGTGGTGGGTGACGAGCTTGCCCTCGCGTGCCAGTCGCATGGCATAGATGCTGTGTGGCTCAAAGATGCTGATGACCATGACGCTCACCACGCTGACGATGAGCAGCGGCACGAAGAGCTGGTAGCCGCCGGTAATCTCTGCGATGAGGAAGATGCCGGTGAGCGGTGCGTGCATCACGCCTGCCATCACGCCTGCCATGCCCAGGAGGGCGAAGTTCTTCTCGGGGATATAGACGCCAATCTGCTCCATGTTCCACAGACGGGAGAAGAAGAAGCCGGCAAAGCCGCCCATGAAGAGCGACGGTGCAAACGTTCCGCCGCATCCGCCGGCACCGTTGGTCGATGATGTGGCCACAATCTTGGTGACCAGCACCAGGGCCACGTAGACCACGAGAAGCTCGGAGTGGCCGTAGAAGAGCGACCCGTTCATCACCTGGTCCCAGTCGGCCTGTGTCTTGCCGTTGAGCAGGATGCCGATGCTGCTCCAGCCTTCGCCGTAGAGTGAGGGAAAAAAGAAGATGAGGGCGCTCAGCACCAGTCCGCCGAGCACCAGCTTGTGGTAGGGATGGCGGCGCATGCGGGCGAAGATGCTCTCGCACCAGTTCATGCCTCTCATGAAGTAGAGGCTGACGAAGGCGCAGAACACACCCAGCAAGACCGTGGCGGGGATGCGCTCGACGCTCCATGCCGAGTCGAGGGAGAACGAGAACATCGACTTGTCGCCGACGAGCATGTAGCTTGTCACGTTGGCCGTGATGGTGGCTATGAGGATGGGCACGATGGAGGCCATGGTCATGTCGATCATGAGCACCTCAAGGGTGAACACCATGCCGGCGATGGGGGCCTTGTAGATGCCGGCGACGGCAGCGGCCGCACCGCATCCGACGAGCAGCATGAGCTGTCGCTTGTCGAGCTTGAAGAGTTGTCCGAGATTGCTGCCGATGGCCGACCCGGTGAGCACGATGGGAGCCTCGGCACCCACCGATCCGCCGAAGCCGATGGTGATGGCCGACGCCACGACCGATGTCCAGCAGTTGTGGCGCCGGAGGCGCGACCGCTTGGTGGAGATGGCGTAGAGCACGCGTGTGATGCCGTGCGAGATGTTGTCGCGCACCACATACTTTATAAATAAGGAGGTAAGCCAGATGCCCACCACGGGGAAGAGCAGGAAGAGCCAGTTGGGGGCGTGGGTGTCGAAGCCGTCGGTGAGCAGCTTCTCAATGAGATGGATGATGCCGTGGAGCAGATACGCAGCCACGGCAGCCAGGATGCCGACAATGAACGCCAGCACCTGTGTGGTCTGCTTGTCGGTGAGCTTGCGTTGTCGCCAGGCTATCAGCCGGTCGAGGCGGCTCATGGCATCTTCGGGTGATGAAGTGACAGATTGACCCATTTCCTCACTTCCTGATGATGGTCACCTCTCCGTCTGCGCCGAGCTTCACGATGGAGCTGGGCTTGTGGGGTTTATGTTCCTGCCGGCGTGTGAAGCACACGTAGTCGGCCTGCTCGAGGAGTTCTGGCGCGATGTCGCCGTAGTTCTGTGCGGCAGGCTGGCCGCTGATGTTGACACTGGTGGAGACCAGCGCTTTCTGGAAGCGGTAGCAGAGCTCGTGCGAGAAGGGTTCCTTGGTGATGCGCAGGGCGATGCTGCCGTCGTCGGCGATGAGGTTGGGCGCGAGGTTGACGGCCCCGTCGAGGATGACCGTCAGAGGGTCCACGGCGGCATCGATGAGGTCCCAGGCCACCGGCGGCACCTGCTTGACGTAGCGTTGCAGGCGTGCATCGCTGTCGACGAGGCAGATGAGCGCCTTCGAGTCATCGCGTTGTTTCATCTTGTAAACCTTGGCCACGGCCTCGGCGTTGGTGGCGTCGCAGCCGATGCCCCACACCGTGTCGGTGGGGTAGAGGATGACGCCGCCCTCGCGGAGCACGCGGACAGCGTTGCGTATGTCTTCTTCTCTTGTCATGTGCTTGAGTGATATTGCTTAGGGCAAAATTACGAATTCTTTGTGTCCTGCCCAAACGTTTGTAGCAAAAAGTGGGCCTTGCCCGGTCTTTTCAGAGTTTTCTTCCGGCTATGCCGCGTGGCGGCGTTCAGTCCTCTGCTGCAGGTTTGCGCTTGAAGATCTTGTAGCCTGTGGCGGCCACGACGACGCTCATCAGCGGTGAGAGGATGTTGAAGAAGCAGTAGGGGAGGTAGGTGAGGGTCGACACGCCGAGCACCGTGCTCTGCGTCATGCCGCAGGTGTTCCACGGCACCAGCACCGAGGTCACGGTGACGGCATCCTCGGTGGTGCGACTCAGCAGGCGGCGCTCGTAGCCCTGCTTGTCGTAGACGTCGCGAAGCATGTTGCCCGTGAGCAGGATGCACAGATACTGGTCGGCGAGGGCCACGTTGAGCATGACGCCTGTGGCGGCTGTCGAGGCCACAAGCGAGGTGCGTCCCTTGGCCAGGTGGATGAGCAGGCGGGTGATGCCGCCCACCATGCCCGAGGCGGCCATGGTGCCGCCGAAGCACATGGCACAGATGATGAGCCAGATGGTGCCCATCATCCCGCCCATGCCGCGTGTGGCCACGAGGGCGGTGAGCATGTCGTTGTCGGTGTGCAGGGCCGTGCTGCCGTAGAGGCTCTTCATGGCGGCGGTGAAGAGTGAGGGGTCTATCTCGCGGAGCGTGCCGCCCTGCCACAGCACAGCGGCGCCGACGGCCATGAGCGTTGCGAGGAAGAGGGTGATGATGGGCGGTGTGCGGCGTGCGATGAGCACACCCGTGAGCACGGGGACGAGCAGCAGCCACGGAGTGATGTTGAACCGCTGGCTGATGGCTCCGGTGAAGGCGGCGATGTCCTGCGAACTGCTGTTGTGGGCAAAAAGGCCTCCGATGGCGAAGATGACGAGGGCCAGGCACATCGACGGCACGGTGGTGACAAGCATGTAGCGGATGTGCTTGAACAGGGGCACGCCCAGACTGCCCGAGGCCAGGGTGGTGGTGTCGGAGAGGGGCGAGATCTTGTCGCCGAAATAGGCGCCGCTGATGATGGCGCCCGCCACCCAGCCGTCGGCGAAGCCCTGGGCGCGTCCGATGCCCATCAGGGCGATGCCGATGGTGGCGATGGTGGTCCACGATGATCCTGTCATGACGCTCACCAGGGCGCAGATGGCGCACGTGGAGGCCAGGAAGATGTCGGGGTGGATGATCTGCACACCGTAGTAGACCAGGGTCGGCACCACGCCGCTCACCATCCAGATGCCGCCCAGCGCACCGATGAGCAGCAGGATGATGAGTGCGCTCGACACGCTGGCCACGTTCTTCGTGATGGCTTTCTCGAAGCTCGCCCAAGGCACGTTGAGATAGCCCATGCCGATGAGTACGCACAGGGCCGACACGGTGAGCAGTGTGATCTGCGAAGCTCCCTCCAGCGCATCGCTGCCGAAGGTTTTGATGGTGGCTGTGAGCATTGCCACGAGTACGGCAATGGGCACGAGTGACAGCAGGGCTGAGGGGCGGCGCTTCAGGGGTTCTCCCTTTTTGTTAGTGTTGTGTAGCATGAGTCGGTGTTATGCCAATGGTGCGGCCGGAAGGCGGTTGGGGTGTGCCGGGCCACTGGCCGATGGTACAGAAAACGTATGCAAAGGTAATGCTTTTATTTGTTTTGCGGGCTATCCCATGACAGGTATTGGCATAAAAAAGAGGTGCTCCAGGCACATCACTGTGCGTTGGAACACCTCATGCAGGATAGTTGCTTGCTGTCGTTCGGGGTGCTGCGACATGTGCGGCGGCTCCGCCTTCATCAGAGCACGCAGTGGCGGTTCTTGCGCTGCCGGGTGTAGCTCACGTGGAGCCATCGGGGTGCCGGGGCACCTATGGGCTCCCAGATGAGCTGGTCGAAATCGATGTTTTCGCGGATGTACCGATACATGGCGATGCCCCTCTCGGGTGTCCCTATCACGATGTCGGCCGCTTCGCCCTTGGTGTGCTGTGAGGCGGTGACGGCGCCGGGGACGAGACGGTTGACGGCGGCCGACCGGAACCCGCTCGAGATGACGATGGGGCCGAAGCGGTGGCGCAGGGGTTCGAGCACGTGCTGGCAGAGGGCGCGCAGCGCTTCGGTCTGCTTGGCATTGGGATGGTTGTCGAGGTCGTGGTCGGCCGCTACGCCTGAGCGTGTCATTTCGTAGAGCATGAAGTGCTCCGAGAGCATGGTGCGTTGTGTGTTTGTCATAGTGTTGTGTGTTGTGTGTTGATGTGAAAGGTTAATGGGTTGGAGTGTCGGGCGATGAGGGGATGTCTTTGAGGTATGTGCGGAGCACGGAGCGGTGGTCAGTGGTGCGGTTGTTGATCTTCCACACCCAGTGGGCGAGCGAGCGCGGTGCCTCCAGGCCTACAGCGCGGAAGGCTCGCCGTGCCAGGTCAGCGCGTTTGCGGGGACGTCCGTACTCGTCGGTAATCTCGTAGGTGCCCCATGCCAGGTGGACCATCTCCACGAGGTCGGTCTTCGTGCGGTGCCACACCACCGATGCAGGAGGCTGACTTATCAGGTGGCGTACGTCGGCCGTGAGGCGGCGCAACGCTTCCTGCCGACGGGCGAGGCGCCGTTGTTGCTGTGCGTATTCGTCGATCATCGTCATTGGGCATTATGGGGTTGCGGGTGCTTCGCGGGTCTGTCACCCGTCAGGCTTCCGGATCCTGTCAGAAGTTCCCTGAGGGTCAGCCCGTCCTCATAATAGAGGCGCCCGATGCGGTCGATGACAGAGGGGCGGCGTGACAGACGGCTCTGTCGCGCCACACTGTAGATGTTGGCGGGCAGACGGCGGTGCAGGTTGCGGCAGAGCAGCGTGGCGATGCGCCACATGGTCATCGGGCGCCGTGTGTCGTGGTCTATGATGCGGTGCATGCGGCTCAGGGTCCATGATATCTCCATGAGTAGGGAGATGGAACCACGCCATACGGGCGAGGCTGTGCCGTTGATGTCGTCGTCGTCGAGGTCAATCACCTCGCTGAACACTTCCACCAGTTGGTCTTCGATGTCCAGTCGCTGCTCGTAGGTCAGGGCAAACGTCTGTGGGACGGTGGTAGGGTCGGGGATGGGGTTAGGATAATCGTTTGTCATACAGAATGGTGTTTTAGGATTTGTAATCATCTTGAATACAGTGCGTGTCTTGCCGCAAGTGTCGTGTGTCATTTCTTTCTGTGGGCAAAGATAGGCCGTGGTGATGAGACAACCAAAAATACGGCCAATATTTAAAGGTAATTAATGATACCGTGAAACGTCACTTCTCGAAAAGTAAATCCTTTCAACAATCTATATGATTTACTCAAGTTTCGGCTTTGGTTGTTCAGCCAGCGTCGGTTCATGTCCTGATGAAGATACGAAAAAAACAGCAAAAACACCCGCTGCGGTTCTCTGCCCTTACGGGCTT
>CAVIOP010000071.1:0-13674 GCA_963644485.1 bacterium
TTCTGAAAAAACAGGCCTCTCCGGACTGCACCTTCTAGAGAAGAATTCAAGGCTTTTGTCCGATTAAATTTCGTTAAAAGTCTTAACGTCGGTTAATATGTAAGGAATCATACGGAAGAAGATGCCTTATCACGGTGCGATAGATGCCTAATCACGGTGCGATAGATGCTTAACGAGGGTGCGATAGATGCCTAACGAGCCCTTCATTAGATACCTATTCCGAAACCCTGAGCACTCGCAAAGTTTTCCACAAGGCCCATTCTCGCATAAGGCTCTGTATGTTAGCTCTTTACATAAAACCCTCGAAAAATCGCGTATTTGCGAACAAAAGTAGGCTTGATGGATTTCAAGCGATTCTCAGAAGACCTTTTGTCCTGATAATTCCGACTTGATTTTCAGTGCGTCCCCTACCCCTTCCTGCCGATGGCCAGTGCAAACAGATAATCGGAGAGGCGGTTGAGATAAACGAGCATGGCGGGCGCCACAGGCTCCGTCTTGGCCAGGGCCACCATGCGCCGCTCACAGGTGCGCGCCTTGGCACGGGCCATGTGAAGGGCGGCATCGGTGAGGTCACGTCCTGGGAGCACGAAGTCGAAGGGCTCATCGGTCTGGCAACAGCGGTCAATCTCGCGTTCCATCCAGGCCACGGCGTCGGCGATGTGAGCCTCATCTGTCGCCGAGAGCGACTGTCCAGGCTTCGCCACAAGAGCCATGAGCCCCAAGAGCTGATGCTGCACGTTGGCATAGGGTTCCGCCTGGCAGCAGGCCGCCCTGCACAGGCCGAGGCAGGCTACCAGTTCATCGAGCTCGCCATTGAGTTCAATCCGTAGGTTGTCCTTGTCGACACGTGTGCCGTCGCCGAGCGATGTGATACCCGTGTCGCCCCTTTTGGTAGTGATATTTTTCATGGTTTCTTGACTAATAAGACATAGATGATGACCGGTGCTCCAACGAGCGGTGTCACGGCATTGAGCGGCAAGACACCCGAGCCGCCCGGCAGCGTGGTCAGCACGTTGCAGAGGAGTGTCACGGCCTGTCCCGTGAGCACCGTGACCAGGAGCAACCTCCCATGGTCGGACGTGCGCACCAGCAGACGTGCAATGTGTGGCACGGCCAGGGCGACGAAGGCTATAGGGCCGCAGAAGGCTGTGACCACCGCCGTGAGCAGTCCCGTGAGCAACAGAAGCTCGCGCCGCAGCCACTTGACATTGACGCCCAGGTTCTCCGCGTATCGCTCGCCGAGGAGCAACGCATTGAGCGGCTTGACTAACAGGAAGGCCGCACCCGTGGCCAACAGCGTGAGCGCCGCAAACACAGGCATCTCGTCCATCGGCACATTGCCTAAATTGCCCATGCCCCACACGGCAAAGTTCTTGACACCCTGCTCGGTGGCAAAGAAATTGAGCAGCGTGATGAAGCTCGACGCCAGATAGCCCACCATGATACCCACGACCATGAGCACCACCGGGCTGTGCACCCATCGGCTCAAGGCAAAGATCAGGGCCGTGACTGCAATGGCCCCCACAAAGGCGGCCGCCACAGACGAGAGATAGGTCAGGGCTACGGGCAGGACGGCCACAGGAGCCAGCGTGAGCAGGGCCACGGCCAGCGACGCCCCGCTGGTCACGCCGAAGATGTCGGGGGCCGCCAACGGATTGCCAAAGGCCGTCTGGAGCAGCAGGCCGCTCACGGCCAGTGCGCCGCCAGCCAGCCAGGCCGTCAGAGCCTGTGGCAGGCGCGTCTCCATGATGATGAAGTGCCAGCTCTCCTGGCTGTCGCCCCCCAGCATGATGCGCCCTACCTCGCTCACGGGTATGGTCACGCTTCCATGCACGAGGCTCAGGAAGAACAGCAGCACGATGGACACCGAGAGCAAGAGGACGATGCCCGTCAGCCGCCGTGCACATGGGTTGGTATTATGATTCATAACGGGGTCTGTGGCAATTTCCTGTAATATCTGAGTGGGCCAAGATGCGCCTGCGGATGCGCCAGGATGATCATCTCGCGCAACAGATAGTCAGGACGGAAACTAATCTCCTCAAAGTAAGGTGTCGTCGAGACGTTACACTCGTAGATCTCACCCCTTTGGAAGGCTTTCAGAGCCTTGTAGCCGTGAAACTCGCGCAGCAGGTCGGAGCGCGTCATCATGCGCTGGCCGTTAAACTGGAACGCCCACACGTCAGCCTGGCCAGCCTGGCTGAGCACCTGCTCATAGGACAGCGGCAGGCTACCGCTGTGGTCATCGGCGGCAAAAGCGTAAGGACTGTTGGCGTCGGCAAAGACCGCACTCGTGGAGCTCTTTCCACCCGGCACATACCACACCGAACCTGTCATGCGCTCGACGAGGATGCTGCGTCCATGGGGAAGATGGGCGGCATAGGCCTTCAGCGCACCATAAGTGGAGTCGACCACATGGAAGAGCGAGTCGGCGCTGCGGGCCTGCCCGAAGAGACGGCCATAGTATCGCATCCATTCGGCACGCCCCAGGGCGGAGGTCTCCATATATTCGGCGGCCCAGATGAGTGGGATGCCGAGCTTCTCGAGCCGACCATAACTGGTGCCCTCAAACGGGGAGAGGATGATGGCATCCGGACGGAGGCTCACTATCTTCTCCACGTCGGGGTTCATGGCATCGCCGCAATCGGCAATCTGCCCCACCCTCACGCGGCGCTGGATGTCGGGAATGTGTATGTACTGCAGGTCGCACACGCCCACGATACGGTCGGCGAGGCCGAGATATTCGAGCAGTTGGCAATGGGCCGTGGTGAACACCACCACGCGGCGGAGGGGGCGCAATGCTTCCTTGCCTGCCGCTTGACCCACAGTGAGACTTTGAAGCGTCTGTCCATGGTGCCAGGGGTCTTTTACAGAGACGCTGGTCTCCGCGCCCCTCTCGACCAGCGTGAGCAGGTCGGAGTGGCCGAGGACCAGCGTATCGCCCTGTGGACCGTTGCCCGTAGTGCGCAAACCGCACGAGCCGAGCAACAGCACAGAGGCCAAAAGAGTGACAATGCTGCGCATCTTACTTCAGGAACACGATTGCATGAGGATTGGCACCATACGAAGAGAACTTCGTCTCGTAGTTACCCTGAGCATCGAACACGTAGACGGAGCCGTCGCTCACATAGTCGGATGCCGAAGTGGCCAGATACACCTTCTTGCTATAGGAGTTGACACTGACGCTGTAGATGTTGGCGGTGGCCAGCTCGGCGGGCGCGTTCTTGAAGAAGCTGGCATTGGTCTCGCCCGTCTTCACGTTGTAAGCGCCAAGAGTGGTTGTCGTGGTGTAGGTGTCCCAGTCGGTCACACTGTAAGCTGTGTAGATGACATCGCCGCCCATGCCGACCGCAGAGGCATGGCCCAGCTCGGTATAGACACCTGTAGCGGGATCGTAGACACCCCAAGGATTGTCGGACTGGTCTCCATAGCCCGTGACATAGATCTTGCCGTTGTCCTCGTAGATCTTGGCAGGATCCTGCATGACGGTGACATAGTTGATGGTCTGGAAGTCGGAACCGACGACAGCCATGCGGTTGTCATTATAATAGGCGCCCTGCAGGGTAACGTAGAGCTTGCCGTTCAGCTCGGCGATGTCCTCGGGGCGGTCGCCCACATGCAGCGAATCCATGTAGACCAGCTTGTCGCCCTGGATGCGCAGGCGGCTGACATATCCACCGTACGATGTGGCATAAATGATGCCGTCCTTCTCGTCTACGGAGCGCACCTGACCAAGGTTCTTGTACGGTTCAAAGCTAACGCGACTCTTCTCCACACCATAGCCGTCGAGCAGTGTCACGTAGTTGCTCACGTTGACGGCCACCACGAGGCGGTTGTTGCCGACGGTGATGATGTCGTTGCCCGTGTCGCCGAGCTTCTTGCCGTTCTGCACCATGAAGAGGTCGTTGGCGTTCACGGTGCCTGTCGACCAGTCGAAGTAGATGATGTTGGAGTTGTTGCTGCCCATGTTGCCCTCGTTGAGGATGAAGGCGCGTGCCGGTGTGGTAAACTCCACGTTTCCGTCACCCTTCGTGTTCCACTCATCGTCATCATTACAGGCGGTGAAAGAGAAGCTGGTAGCCAGCAGGACCACCGCAAGATAAACTTTTCTGAATTTCATAAATTTAAGTGATTATGATGTGAATAAAATGTCATGTCTGTGCCCGTGCCTTTACAGACTGACGGCCGCCGACAAGGCGTACTGCCGTCCTGGCATAGGATAGTATTGTATGATGGCATACTGCTCATCGGTGAGGTTGGTGACCTTGGCACTCAGCGACAGGCCGACGTGTCCAAGCGTCCACTCGCGCGAGAGGCTGACGCTGTGCTCCCAGAAAGCGGGCAGGCGATACTCGGGCTTGTTCTGCGCCAGACTGTAGCGGCTGCCCTGCATCAGCAACGTGTAACCCAGGGTAAACCACGGCGTAACCACGGCCAGCGACCCGCTGCCGCTCCAGCGCGGCGTATAGGGCAACTGATTGTTGTAGCTCTGGTTGTCCTTACTGGTCTTGTCGACGGCATGCTGCCACGTGGCCGCCAAACTACCGTTCAGGCTCCAGCCCTTCGCCGCATCGACCTGTGCGCCCAAGGTCATGTCGGCACCCAGAATCTCCACCTTGCCGAAGTTGGCCATGCGCCACACATAGGTGCTGGGGAACGCCACGATCTTGTCGGTCACGTCGTGGTAATAGGCGTCGGCAGTGAGCGTCAGGTAACGCAACCACGAGGCGCCAGTGGTCCATGTCATGCCCAAGCTCCACTGACGGGCCGTCTCAGGCCGGAGGTGTATGTTGCCCAGCCGACGGTAATAGAGGTCATTGAACGTGGGCACGCGAAAGGCCGTCTTGTACATGGCCCTCAGATAGAGAGGTGTGGTGGCCAGCAGCCGGCAGCTCACGCCCAGTGACGGTGACAACCGATGCTTGTCTGCAGGCTTGTCGCCCTCGGACACGCGTTCGGCCGCATAGGTGTAGGCCAGGCTGCCGTCGACCTTCAGCCCACGCCACTTTCCCTTCAAGGCGAAGGCCGAAACGGACGTCCAGCGCGAGGGGGACGGCACATCGTAGTTGATGTTGACATAGACGTTGTTGTTCAGACGGTTATAGGCTACGTCTTGGGCTACAGCCATCTGTAGGCCGCGTGCGACGCGCCAGCCCAGCGTAACCGAGGCGTAGCCCTCGTCTTGGCGGTCGACATCGGTGCGCTCGCCATCGGGATACTCGGAGCCCCAGTCACGATAGCGGTTCCACGAATGGGTGTACTTCAGCCGGGCCTGCAGCCTCAGCGCGCGCCCCAACTGCCTGGCATAAGCCGTCTGGACGAAAAAGTCCTCGTCCCACATGCGCTCCTGCGACGGGTCGGCGTAGAGAATGACGGAGCCGGGCAGTCCGCGCTGCGAACGATACCAATAGGCCTTCATGGCCAGGTCGGAGCCGTCGGCAAACGTGTGGTAGGCGTCGGCCTCGGCCTGCCACGCCGTGATGTCCGAGTTGTAGCGGTGTTCGCGCGACGAGGTGCGTCCGTTGACGAGCATGTAGGGGTAGATGCCGTCGGCCCTTGTCATCTTGGCCGAGAGCGAGAGGGACGTGCGATCAGCAGGCCTCACCCACCAGCGCAGCGAGGGCGACACCAAGCCGAACGACCCGCCGCTAACGCCTATGCGCAGCGACTGCCATTCTCCCTCCCGGAAATGAGGCCGCTGGGTGGTGAGGGTGAGCACACCGGCCGACGTGTACTGGCGTGCGGCTACCATGAGGTTATCGTCGTCGCCCACCGACAGGCTGACACTCTGCAAGTTGTCGGTGCCGTACCGGCCAATGTCAATCTGTCCGGCCTGGGTATTGCTGAGTGTCACACCATCGTAGACCACGGCCGTGTGCTGGGCTCCCAGGCTGTGGATTGACACCGTCTTCATACCGCCAATGCCGCCATAGTCTTTCACGCTGACGCCAGCGAAGTGCTTCACGGCATCGGCCACCTGGTCGATGCCCAACTGCTTCAGCCGTGTGGCACTGAGGGTCTGGGTGGAATAGGGTCCGCCCACGTTGCGGTCGAGGGCCACAGCGGTCACCTCCACACCGCGGAGCGAAATGGAATCAACTTGCGCACTTGCTGCCAACGGGCACAGCAAGAGCACAAAAGTGTAAACAAATTGTTTTCGCATTCTTCCTCGAGAATTGAAAATCGTAAGCTATGGCAATGGCAGGTCTTCTGGCTTGCGGCCATTCACACGTCTTCCCGGCTACGGGGCAGCGCCATTGTGCCTACAGAGGCCCGGGGCCTCGGGCTGACGCCTGCCCATCCACCAGTGACATGGGTGTGTGGATGAATAATGCCGCTTACAGCAGCGGGACTGCCCAGGACTTTCACCTGGTTCCCTATTAATCTCCTCGCGGAGAACCGATTGCTTGTTATGTCGGGTGCAAAGTTACGAAAAAAGATTCGTGCAGCACGGATTATTGGTCACTATTTTGTAAACCGACCAGCATGGGGTACCATCATGTGGCGGAGCGACATGCCGGTTTCGGTACAAGTCCCGAAGTCACACGTCTCAGCGCACCAATCTGCAGAATTCCTCGCCCAGGCAGTATCCCTCCTCATAGAGACGCTCCAGCTTGTCCGTGTCTTTCTCCATGCGGCTGACCTCCATGGGGTGCTGGGGACGTATGACGACGATTTCGCCGGTGCGTTCCAGGTCCTCCACCATTTGCAGCTGCTCATTGTACGCTTCTATGCGATGGCTCAGCGCCACTCGCAGGCGCGGATAACTACGATAGATGAAACGGGGAATCTTGCGGTCGCGGCCCGACTCCCGATAGCCATAGTTGCGTGTGGTAATCACCACATTGAACGCATGGCCCATCTCCTGGGCGTGGCGGACGGGAATGGAGTCGACAATGCCACCGTCGAGCAGAGGCTTGCCGTCCACCCAAACGATCTTGCTCACATAGGGCAGAGAGCTCGAAGCACGCACGATGTCGATGGCGCGTTGGCGGTCGCACGTATCAGAGAGGTATTCGGCTCGGCCCGTCTGGCAGTTGGTGACGGCCATCTCAAACCCTGACGCATGCCTGAAGAACTCATCATAGTCGAAAGGTATGAGCTCGTTGGGGAACCGGTCGTAGAGCAGCTTCTGGTCGAAGATGCACCCTTGGGTCACCAGATGGCGAAGGCCTATGTAGTTGTACTTCGGAAGGAAGTCGATATTGGACAAGCGCGCACGGCGCGGTTGCCTGGAAATATAGCTCATGCCGTTGCATGCGCCGGCCGACACGGCCACCACATAATGGAAGTATAACTCATGCTTCATGAAAGCATCGAGCACGCCGCTCGTAAACACGCCGCGCATGCCGCCCCCCTCGAGCACCAAGCCTGTATTTCTATCAATATGCATATTTTTTAGTAAATTCACTTGCAAAGATAAGCAATTCTATCGAAGTTTTTTATAACTTTGCAACATAAAACGTAAAAACATCTATTTATGTTTAGCAAAGAAACCTACGTCTGCCGTCGCGCAGAGCTGAAAAAGCTCGTAAAGAGCGGCATCATCGTGATGTTTGGCAACAACAGTTCGCCCGCTAATTTCCCCAACAACGGATACTACCCCTTCCGTCAGGACTCATCATTCCTCTATTACTTTGGACAGAACCGCGACGGCCTGGTGGGTGTCATCGATATCGACAACAACATCGAGACGCTCATCGGTGACGACATCTCAATAGACGACATCGTGTGGTACGGCTCTGTGGACAGCGTGCACGACATGGCCCAGCAAGTGGGTGTGGACAACTCTGCCCCCATGAAGACGCTGAAGACCATCTGCAACGACGCCTTGCGGATGAAGCGCAAGATTCATTTCCTGCCCCCCTACCGCGCCGACATCAAGATCCAGATATTCGACCTCCTCGGCATCCATCCCAACCAGCAAAAGGAAAGTGCCAGCATGGAGCTCATCCAGGCTGTGGTGAAGATGCGTTCAACAAAGACCGACGAGGAGATAGAGGAGCTGGAGCGTGCTGCCGTCATCGGCTACAAGATGCACACCACGGCCATGAAGATGTGCCGCCCGGGTGTCACCGAGAAGGAGATTGCCGGCACGCTCGACGGCATCGCCAACTCGCTGGGTGCCATGGTGAGCTTCCCGACCATCCTCTCGCAGCATGGAGAGATACAGCACGGCGCTCCCTCGCCCGCCCCGCTGCAGGCTGGCAAACTGATGCTCTGCGATGCTGGAGCAGAGACACTGAACAACTATTGTTCGGACAACACGCGCACCACACCGGTGAGCGGCCATTTCGACCAGCGACAGCTGGAGATTTACTCCATCGTGGAGGCATGCCATGACTATGCACTCACCGTGGCCAAGCCCGGCGTGAAGTGGTGGGACGTGCATTTCGGCGTCTGCCGCCTGATGACGGAGAAGCTGAAGGAGCTCGGACTGATGAAAGGCGACACCGACGAGGCCGTGGCTGCCGGAGCACATGCCATGTTCATGGTGCACGGACTGGGACACATGATGGGCATGGACGTGCACGACATGGAGAACCTCGACCAGATCAACGTGGGCTTCGACGAAGAGGTGCGCCCCAACCTCAAACAGTTTGGCACCAACTGCCTGCGCATGGGACGCCGACTGCAAAAGGGCTTCGTGGTCACCGACGAGCCAGGCATCTACTTCATACCAGCCCTCATCGACGACTGGAAAGCCAGCGGACACTGCAAGGAGTTTATCAACTTCGACAAGCTGGAGACCTACAAGGACTTCGGCGGCATACGCATAGAAGACGACCTGCTCATCACCGACGACGGCTGCCGCTTCATCGGCAAGGACCGCATACCCTACCACCCGAAGGATGTGGAGGCATTCATCGCCAACAACTAAGAGACTCAGAAAAACAAATAATACCATAAAGGAAATGAAAAAAATCATCTTGGCGGCGTTGGCTGCCTCGCTGACCCTCACGGCAGGGGCAGCGGAAAAGAAAGACAGCACCAAAGCAAATGCTCCCGTCTTCACCACCATCAAGGAGAACCCCATCACCAGCATCAAGAACCAAAACCGTTCGGGCACCTGCTGGGACTACAGCACACTGAGTTTCTTCGAGGCTGAGATACTGAAGAAGACAGGCAAGACCTACGACCTCTGCGAGGCCTTCGTTGCCAACAAAACCTACATGGACCGCGCCATCCAAGTGGTGCGACTGCACGGCGACTGCCAGTTCTCACAGGGCGGCAGTGCCTATGACCCCCTCTACGTCATCCAGCACTACGGTATCTGCCCCGAGAACGCTATGCCTCAGACAGGCAGCCAGTATGGTGACTCGCTGTTCAACTTCAACGAGTTCTTCAAGGTCATGTCGCCCTATGTGAACGCTGTGGCCAAGAGCGAAGCCAGCAAGCTTTCACCCGCCTGGAAAAACGGCCTGCAGGGCATCCTCGACTCCTACCTGGGCCAGTGCCCCGAGACTTTCAAGTATGAGGGCAAGACCTACACGCCGAAGAGTTTCGCTGCAGCCATCGGTCTCGACTCTACCGCCTGCAATGACTATGTGAGCTTCACCTCCTACACACACCACCCCTTCTGGACCGCCTTCGCTGTGGAGGTGCAGGACAACTGGCGCAACCCGCTGTCATGGAACGTGCCCATAGAGGACCTGAGCAAAATCATCGACAACGCCATCATGAACGGATACACCGTGGCTTGGGGCGGCGACGTGTCGGAGCCGGGCTTCACACGCGACGGTCTGGCCTACATGTACGACACCAAGAAGCTGGAGAGCCTCGAGGGTTCAGACATGGCACGCTGGCTCAAACTGTCGGCCTCGCAGAAGAAGAACCTCATCGACTCGCTGGGCGTCAACGTGCCTGAGGTCACTCCTACGCAGAAGCAACGCCAGGAGCGCTACGACAACTGGGAGCTCACCGACGACCACGGTATGCTTATCTACGGCATCGCCAAGGACCAGAACGGCAAGGAATACTACATGGTGAAAAACTCATGGGGCGAAACAGGCAAATACAAGGGCATCTGGTACATGACCAAGAATTTCATCGTGGCCAACACCATGGACTTCACTGTCAACAAGAACGCCGTGCCTAAGGACATCCGCAAGAAGTGCGGACTCTAACCCACACAATATAGGCAACAAATATAGGCAACAATCGAGTAGGAGGAAAACGAAGTAGTTTTTCTCCTACTTTCGTTTTCCGACCTCTCACACCACCGTACGTGCGGTTCCGCATACGGCGGTTCCTATTTTGTAACCATCCGAAACGTAGACAATGCTCATGCCGAGCATACAACATAACCGCAGGTGCACCGTCCATAAGGAAGGGGCACCTGCGGTTTTTCATATTCTTACTGGGCCGGCGTCAGCGGGTTACTTGCCAGTGGGCTGCCAGATGTGGAGGTCGGTGAAACTCACAGCGGCCTTGTTTTCCGAGTAGGTGGTCTGGTAGAGTCCCACCTGCAGCGTCTTGCCCTCGAGGAACGAGATGTCGACAGGCGAGTTGGGCATGTTCTCCCAGTAGTTGCCATCGGCGCTGGTGCGTGCATAGAGCAGGTTGCCGCGGCGGATGAACTGCAGGTAGGGGTCGAAGCCCCATCCCTTGCCGTTCTGATACTGCGGGCGTCCCTCGTGGAGCACAGTGAGCATGTTGCCACAGTTGTAGTTGGGGAACACGCCCAGATGCACCGCATCCTGCCAGTCGCCGTTGACGCTTCTGACGATGATGCCGCCTTCGTTGTAGCCTGGGGTATTGTGGTGGTCGGCGCCGGTGAGGTCGGTCACCTTGGCCGTCATCACGAAGTCGCCCGTCAGACTCACGGTGCGCATGGGCACGCGCTCGTCCACCTGCTGGTTGAGATTAGAGCCTTCCGACTCCAGCGTCACCATGCCCTTGGCATCGGCCGTGGCCATGATGTCGGCGGCGCGGTCGGCATAAGCCTTCGACTTCAGTTTCAGCTTCACCGTGGCGGGCTCTCCCTGCTTGCCAAACACGTCGTCGGTGCGCAGGCCGATGGTGGTGGCGGTGAGGTCGGCAGGCACGCCAATGAAGAAGTGGTTGCTTGTCTCGCTGCCCTCCATGTGAACGGCGCTCTTGTTGAGCATATAGAAATAGGAGTACTCATAGAGTCCCTCGGCCATCTCGCCGCCGTTCTGGTCGTACACCTCGGCGCTGAGCAGGCCGGGGGCTATCTGTTGCACCTTGAGGCCGGGCTTCTTGTTGGCCAGCGGACTCTCGTGCTCCATGGTGTAGCGCTGAGCCTCACTGAGGGCGGTAGGCTCGGCATAGTCTTTCTCTATGTCGGCAGTGCTGAAGGCACGGTCGTAGAGGCGCAGCGAGTGCAGATATCCGCTGAAGGGCAGGTTGCCGCGTGCGCTGCCGCCCACGGTAATGGGACCGCCGGGACGGAGCATCAGGAAGATGTTCTTCTCCGACACAAGTTGCTTGTCGCAGTAGACACGCTCATAGAAGCCGTCGAACGTCACCACCCAGTGCTGCCACTGGCCAGCCTTCACGGCTCCGTCGGCTCCGGCGTTCTCCATCGAGGCATTGTGCGCCACAAGGCCTTCGCTGCGGTTGGAGCCGCTGCGCAGTTCTATGGTGGCCAGGTCGTTGCCGGCAGGCATAAACTGGGCCACGGTCTCCATGTCGCCCACTTCAGGGTTGAGCACCCATGCCGACACGGTGTAGGGGGCGTTGTAGGTGAGCGTCTTCAGGTTGGCGGTGTCCACGGTGAGCGTCTGCTTGCCGTCGAAGAAGAAGGCCGCCTTGTCGTCCTTGGGCACCACAGGCACGTTGCCCACCATGGTGCCGAGCCGGTAGTTGTCGGCATTGAGGTCGAGCAGTTTGTGCTGGTGTGCCTCGCTATAGTGTCGGTCGGCGGCCTGCAGGTCTTTCTCGTGCAGGCGCGGATAGCCTTTTAGTATGGCATCCTCGTCGACGGGCACGTCGGGCAGCAACTTTGCGGGATCGAGTTTCTTGGTGGCCTCAAAGACCTTGACGTTCCAGATGGCGGGGAAGTGGCCGTTTTTCTGTCGGTCGGTGATGGTGATGCGCAGGTAGCGGGCGCGTGTGCTGCCGGTGTCTATCATGGGCGACCCCTGCTGGGTGTTCTGCGTGCGGTCGACATAGAGCGTCCAGTGCTCGGCATCGTCGGAGGTTTCTATCTTGTACTGGTAGAAGAACGTGGGATACTCAAACTGTGTGAACACCTCGTTAAACTGTGTCGGCTTGCCGAGGTCTATCTGCAGCCAGGCCTCGCCCAGGCAGTTGGCTGCGCGCCAGAGGGTGCCGTTGTTGTCGTCGGTGGCATACTCGGGCTTAAACCACTCGCTGTAGTAACTGCTGGCAGTGGCCTTGGCGCCATAGGCCAGGTTTTTTGCCGTCACGCTGGCAGCCTTCTTCTGCAGCGAGGCAGGTATGAGTCCTTCGTGGGTGGGGGTGATGGGCAGGATGTTGCCGTCGGCATCAAACTCCATCTTGTCGATGCACACCTGGCGGTGGAAGCCGTGGATGGAGTGCGGGTTGTTGTGGCGGTGATAGACCACATAGTACTGGCCGTTGTCCTCGAGCACCGAGTGGTGGCCGGGGCCGTGCACGGTGCCGTCGGCGTTGGTCTTCAGTATGCAGCCTTTATAGGTGTAGGGGCCCATGGGCTTGTCGCTCACGGCATACTGCAGGCGGTAGGTGTCGTCGTGGCAACTGCCCGAGGAGTAGATGAAGTAGTAGATGCCGTTTTTCTTCAGCACATAGGGTGCCTCAAAGAAGTCGGTGGCCTCGGTGTTCAGTATGAGGCGCTTGTCGGTAAACGACTTGCCGTCGGCGCTGAGTTTGGCCACACCGCAGCCAAAGCCTTTATAGATGCCCCATGTGCCGAAATAGAGATATTCGCTGCCGTCGTCGTCGCGGAAGATGGCGGGGTCGAGGGTGATGGCGTTGTGCACAAAGCGGTCGTGCACCAGCACGGCGTCGGTCTCGCCCAAGCGGTTCTTCCAGGGGCCTAAGGGCGATGCCGACTCGCCCACGCGCACCACACACTCGTTGGTGCAGTAGTAGTAGCGGTAGGTGCCGTCGGGCTCTTGTATCACGTCGGGTGCCCACACCACCTCGGTGGTAGGCCAGTTCATCACGATGTTCTTCCAGTTGACGAAGTCGCGCGACACCCATGCCTGTGCGGGGCCGTAGCCGTTGCCTGTGCCGTCGGTGGTGGCATAGATGTAGTAGAGGTCGCCAAACTTGCGGATGGTGGGGTCGGCAAAGTAGCCGGGCAGCATGGGGTTGCCGGCACCGGGGGTGTTCCACTGTGCCGCCGTCTGGCTTTGTGCCTGCGCGTTTTGCGCTCCGCACGCCAGGGCGGCGAGCGTCAGCAGTCGCATGATGTTTTTCTTCTTGCTCATATCAGGTTTGTACTTTTCGGATATTTGTCGTATGTGTGTGTCTATAAGTTGTTGTCTGGGGATGGGGTGGCGCCCCGCCTGTAAGGGCAAATATACGAATATTTTGCAGCAAACGGGGCACTACGCTCCGTTTTTATACGCATGTGCTACATTTTGTACGTTTTTGCAATCGGGCTGCAAGCAGATGTAGGTAACTTTGTAGCCAGATTGCACTTCTAACCTGAATAATTCATAGAGAACGAAAAGGTGCCGAAGGCACCACACATGTCTTTTC
>CAVIOP010000072.1:0-13607 GCA_963644485.1 bacterium
TCGAGGCAACGCCACCCGCGCCACACCACGCTGGTGACCGGCGTTGCCTCGTCTTCGTTTTGCAACTCCTTCAAGGGGACGGGAGGCACTCTCATGCCACACACCAATACACCTACCATCCGCTACGCCCCCTGCTTCTGTCCCCCCGACAAACCATACAGACGGACAAAAGAAGCACGACCGCAGCACGCAGCAGCAATTGCACACTAAGCACCCATTTTTTGTCGGAAAAATGTTTGGAGCGTATGGATTAAATCTGTATATTTGCAACATATTTAAAACACCTTACGACCGACGCAGATGATTTATATCACTCTGGATACCCCAAGCCCCAGGCCTCTCACCTTCTATCTGGCCATGGAGGAATACGTAGCCCGACGGGTCTACCAGAAAGACGACTGCTTTTTCATGTGGCAGGTAGCCCCCACAGTCATCTTCGGACGCAACCAGATTATCGACGACGAGGTGAACACCGACTACTGCAAGGCACACGGCATCCAGGTCTACCGACGCAAGAGCGGAGGCGGATGCGTCTACGCAGATATGGGAAACGTCATGCTTTCCTACATCACAGGACAGGACAGCGTCACTGACTGCTTCAATCGTTACATGCAGCTACTCACCCATGCGCTACGCACCGTCGGCATACCCGCTGAGCGCAACGACCACAACGACATCATGCTCGGTGGACAGAAAATCTCCGGCAACGCCATTCTCCATCTCCCCGACCGCGTCATCGCCCACGGCACGCTGCTCTACGACACCAACATGGAGCATATGACACATGCTATCACCCCCAGTCAGCAAAAGCTCAGCCACAACGGCGTGAAAAGTGTACGGCAACGCATCACCCTGCTCAAGGACTACACCCCCCTACCACTCAGTGAGCTCAAAGCCAGACTCCGCGACATCCTCTGCTCTTCCACCATCACTCTCGGGCCAGAAGATCAAAAGGCCATCGAAGCCATCGAGAAGCAATACCGCGACCCCGACTTCATCTACGGCAGGCACACCTAACCACTATCCTAATCGCCATCACCCCTTCTCCCACTGACAATCATTACAAACATAATGTCTATGAACAAACGTACATGCCTCTACGACCGCCACGTTGCGCTTGGCGCACTCATGCAACCCTTCGGTGGGTTCGACATGCCCATACAGTACTCGTCGATTATCGATGAGCACAACGCTGTGCGACAGCATTGCGGTGTCTTCGACGTCTCCCACATGGGCGAAGTCTTCGTCTCGGGCGAAAACGCCGAGCGCTTCGTCAACCACATCTTTACCAACGACATCACAGCAGCACCCGTGGGGAAAATATTCTACGGTATGATGTGCTACCCCGACGGCGGAACCGTCGATGACCTGCTCGTCTATAAGATGGACAGTCAGCGCTTCTTCCTCGTCATCAATGCCGCCAACATCGACAAGGATATGGAATGGATCTTGTCTAGTGCCGAAGGAACCAACGTACAGATTGATGCCTGCTCAGACCGCTACGGACAACTGGCCGTGCAAGGCCCCGAGGCCGAAACCGTCATGGAGGAAGTGCTCCAAATACCCTGTAAGGAACTCGTGTTCTACACCGCCAAGACCATAGAAGCTGACGGCGAGGAAATCATCGTAAGCCGTACAGGCTACACAGGCGAGGACGGATTTGAAATCTACGGCAGTCACGGTTACATCGTCAATCTTTGGGACAAGCTCATGAAAAGCGGCCGTTGCAAGCCTTGTGGACTGGGTTGTCGCGACACCCTGCGTTTCGAGGTGGGACTGCCGCTCTATGGCGATGAACTCTCGCAGGACATCTCACCCGTCATGGCAGGACTCGCCATGTTCTGCAAGTTCGACAAGCCTGAATTTATCGGCCGCGAGGCCCTGCTCAAGCAGAAAACCGATGGCGTTCCCCGCCGTCTGCGCGGTCTGGAACTTGATGACCGCGCCGTGCCACGCCACGGTTACAAGGTGCTCAAGGATGGACAGGAGGTCGGAGAAGTCACCACAGGTTACCGCCTCATCTCCGTTGACAAGAGCTGCGCCGTAGCTCTTGTCAACGCATCCCTCAAGCTCGGTGACCGCGTGGAAGTGCAGATTCGCAAGAAAACCTTCCCCGCAACCATCGTCAAGAAGAAGTTCTACGACAAGCACTACCACAAATGACCATGCCTTCCACACTGCGAAGACAAGCCACACAAGAACAATTCACAACAACAATAACACTTAATCAGAACAACAATCATGACCTATTTTAGCGAGACCCACGAATATGTTCGTGTAGATGGAGAATATGGATATGTCGGTATCACCGATTACGCACAGAAGCAGCTGGGCAACATCGTCTATGTGGACATGCCCGACGTCGACGACGACGTGACTGCCGGAGACGTCTTCGGAGCTGTCGAGAGCGTCAAGGCAGCCAGCGACCTCATGTCACCCGTGAGCGGAACGGTCGTCGAGGTCAACGAAGCCTTGGAAGACAGCCCCGAACTCATCAATCAGGATGCCAACGACAACTGGATTATTAAGGTGGAACTTTCAGATCCGTCGGAGCTCGAAACGCTCATGGACGAGGCTACGTACAACTCAAAGAACCAGTAAATGCACCGCTATTTCCCACAAACGCCCGATGACATCCAGCGCATGCTCCATGTCATCGGCATTGACTCCATCAACGATCTCTACAAAGACGTTCCCGAAGGGGTGCGTCTAAAGGACGGCTACAACCTGCCACCCTCACAGAGCGAGATAGAAATTAGAAAAAGGCTTGCCGACCTGGGCAAACTCAACAAGCAGCTGATTTGCTTCGCCGGAGCGGGTGTCTACGACCACTATACCCCAGCCATCATACCACAGATTGTTGGACGATCGGAGTATCTTACCAGCTACACGCCCTACCAAGCCGAGATATCGCAAGGCACCCTCCACTACATCTTTGAATACCAGACCATGATGGCACGACTCACGGGCATGGAGGTCTCCAACGCCTCGATGTACGACGGAGCCACGGCAACCGCCGAAGCAGCCCTCATGGCCGTAGCAGCCACGAAGAAAACTAACCGCGTGGTCATCAGCGACGGACTGGACCCAAAAGTGCAGGAGGTGGTGCAGACCTACGCCCATTTCCACGGCATCGACATCGTCACGCTACCTACATCCGAGGGCGTCACCGACTTCTCTTCGCTCGAGGCCAAACTCAAAGAGGGAGGTGTGGCAGGAGTCATCGTCCAGCAGCCTAACCGTTACGGACTCGTCGAAGACTTCACCGGACTAGCCGACCGCTGCCACGAGGCCAAGGCTCTGTTAGCCATCAATAGCATAGCAGCCGACCTCGCTCTACTGAAGACACCCGGAGAATGGGGTGCCGATATCGCAGTCGGGGAAGGGCAAAGTCTCGGCATACCCATGTCATGGGGAGGACCCTACATCGGATACATGTGCACCACAGAGAAGCTCATGCGCAAGATGCCGGGACGCATCGTCGGACAAACCGTCGACCATGACGGCAAGCGAGCCTTTGTCCTCACACTACAAGCACGCGAGCAGCACATCAGACGCCAGCGGGCCACCTCCAACATCTGTTCCAACGAGAGTCTCATGGCCCTTTGGGTAACAGTCTACATGGCTGCCATGGGGCCCAAAGGATTATGCGAGGCTGCACAGACGGGATGCGACGGAGCCCACTACCTCCACGACCTGCTCCTGGCCACAGGGCACTTCCGCGACACATTCCCCGAGAAGGACTACCTCAATGAGTTCTGCGTCACCTACGACGGTGACCTCGCAGCCTTGCAGCAACGATGGACTGACCATGGCTTCATGGGCGGCATCGCCATCACTAACGACACCGTCATGCTCGCCGTCACCGAACAGCGCAGCAAGGAAGAGATAGACCAGCTTGTGGCCTTGGTGCCATGAAACCCACATCATCCCCTAAATTCTCCGATTCATGAACAATCAATTATATGACCGTCTCATCTTCGAACTGAGCAGTCCGGGACGGACAGGCTATAGCCTTCCCAAGAACCCCTTCCCACACCACGGGCTTCCAAAAGCCGTGCTCCGGGCGACTGCTCCCGCCCTGCCCGAGTGCGATGAAATGACGGTGGTACGCCACTACACCAACCATAGCGGCAACAATTTCGGCGTGGACAACGGTTTCTATCCGCTCGGCTCATGCACGATGAAATATAATCCCAAAATCAACGAAGAGGCAGCCAACCATCCCGATTTCGTGAACCTCCATCCTCTGCAGCCCGCTTCCACGGTAACAGGTGCACAGACCATCACCGACGAACTGAAGCAGATGCTCTGCGAGATTACGGGCATGGCCGATTTCACGCTCAAGCCCTGTGCCGGAGCCCATGGCGAGCTCACAGGCCTCATGACCATCAAGGCATACCACGAGAGCCGAGGCGACAGCAAGCGCACCAAGGTCCTCGTGCCCGACTCCGCACACGGCACCAATCCCGCCTCTGCAGCCGTCTGCGGTCTCGATGTTGTGGAGGTCAAGAGCAAGGAGGACGGCACTGTCGATGTCGACGACCTCACTACCAAGCTCGATGACAACGTAGCTGCCATGATGATGACCAACCCCAACACCCTCGGCATCTTCGAGCACGACATCATCAAGATCGTGAACATGGTGCATAACTGCGGCGGACTCATGTACTACGACGGAGCCAACCTCAATCCGTTACTCGGCGTCTGTCGGCCAGGAGACATGGGCTTCGACGTCATTCACCTCAACCTGCACAAGACCTTCTCCACACCACACGGAGGAGGCGGACCCGGAAGCGGACCCGTCGGATGCCGCAAGGGTCTTGAGCCTTTCTTCCCCATTGTCAACCCCTACCAGGGCAATTTCCTTGTAGAGATGCGTGCATGGACCTACATTCTCAGCCTCGGATGCGAATACCTCAAGATGGTAGGACCCTTGGCCACGCTCAACGCCACCTATATCAAAGCTTCGCTACAGGACGTCTACGAGCTACCCATCAAGGGACTGAGCAAGCACGAGTTCGTGTTCAACGGACTGAAAGACAAGTCGACAGGTGTCACCACCATGGATGTGGCCAAGCGATTGTTAGACTATGGGTTCCATGCACCCACCATCTATTTCCCGCTCCTCTTCCACGAGGCGATGATGATTGAACCTACAGAGAACGAAGCCTTGGAGACCATAGACCGTTTCATAGCCGTCATGAGGCAGATAGCTGAAGAGGCACTGACAGACCCCGAACGAGTGAAGACGGCACCCCACAACACTCCCATCAAGCGTGTGGACGATGTTCTGGCAGCCAAGCACCCCGTGCTCACATTCCACGTCAACTGACCATCGCACAAGACCATGACACACACAGATCTCATCATTATCGGCAGCGGCCCCGGCGGTTACCAGGCCGCTGCCTATGCCGCACGGCAGGGTCTGCAGGTGGCAATCGCCGAAGAGAGACTTGCAGGCGGCACTTGCCTCAACTGCGGATGCATACCCACTAAGGCACTCGTACACGATGCTGAGAAAGCCACAGGCAACCCCACCGAAGGGGCAGCCCTCTTGCAGGCAGCCATACACCGTAAGGACCAGCTCATCAGCGCTATGCGCTCGGGTGTCGAAGCACTGCTTCACCAACCGGCCATCACCAGCATACAAGGACACGCTTCGTTTCTGACCCCGAACACAGTAAAGATAGGCGATACCGTGTACACAGCAAAGGACGTGATCATCGCCACAGGATCGCGCGCCAAGATGCCACCCGTAGAGGGTCTGAGTCCTGACGAGGTCCTGGCCAATCCACATGTGTTCACCTCCGAAGAGCTGCTCAGCCAGACTGTCCTTCCCCACCATCTCTGCATCGTCGGAGCAGGCGTCATCGGACTGGAGATGGCCTCCGTCTTCCGCGCCATGGGCAGCGAGGTGACCGTCATCGAGTTCATGAAAGAGTGTCTGCCTGCTATTGATCAGGAGATTGCCCGACGACTGCGCAAAGCACTTGAAAAACGCGGCGTGACATTTCACATGGGATGCAGCCTGCAACGGATCGACAGAGACAACGTCACCTACTCCAATCTCAAGAAAGGCACGTCCGAAACTCTCCAGGCCGACTGCATCCTCGTCGCAACCGGACGCCAGGCTAACGTGGAAGGACTGGGACTGGAGAACATCTCTGTCAATATGGGCAAGCGCGGCATAGAGGTCGACAACAACATGCAGACAGCCGCTCCGCACATCTATGCCATCGGCGATGTCAACGGACGACAGATGCTGGCACACGCCGCCACGTTTCAGGGCTACCGCGCCGTCAACCACATCCTGGGAAAGACCGATCACATACGCTTCGACATTATGCCGGCCGCAGTATTCACACAACCCGAAGTGGCATCTGTCGGCCTCACGGAGGATATCTGCAAGCAGCAAGGCAACGACTTCTCCGTGCACAAGGCCATATATCGCGCCAACGGCCGCGCACAAGCAGCCGAAGCGACCGACGGCCTGTTGAAGCTCGTTTGCGACAGTAAAGGTAAGATAGTCGGCGCACACGCCTTGGGGCAGGATGCCGCATGGCTGGTTCAGGAAGCGGCATCGCTCATGAACCTTGACGTGACACTTGACCGATTGGCCGAGATTGTCCATATTCATCCCACCCTGGCAGAGATACTGCTAGATGCTGCAAGCCATTGAACACCCGTTTCGCAACCGCAAACACGCATGAGCCGCCGGGAAACAGCCAGACAACGAAAACCGCAGATTCGATACACATAACGGATTACAGTGACACGCGTAAACGTTAAAAAAAGCCTATAGACCTTTCTATAGGCTTTTTTTTACTAACTTTGCAGAGAACGAAAAGTAAGCCATACACATGCCCCGCTTCAGACAATTACTAAGCAGCCTCCTCATCCTTTGCGCCTCGGCTACCGCCCAGGCGCAAATCAAATGGAACCAGCTCTACCAAACATATATTGACCAATACAAGGATCTCGCCATTGAGGAGATGCTCAAATACCATATTCCAGCCAGCATCACCCTGGCGCAAGGACTCTTCGAGAGCGGTGCCGGAAGGAGCAAGCTCTCCACACTCGGCAACAACCACTTCGGCATCAAATGCCACGGATGGACCGGACGATCCATGAGCAAGGACGACGATGCGGCAAACGAGTGTTTCAGAGTCTACGAGAACGCAAAGGAGAGTTTTGAAGACCACAGCAAGTTCCTGGCCAAAAACTCACGCTATGCACGCCTTTTCCAGCTGGAACAGACAGACTACCGCGGCTGGGCCCACGGACTGAAGGCCTGCGGGTATGCCACCAACCCCAGCTACGCAAAGAAACTCATCGACATCATCGAGCTCTACAAACTGTGGCAATACGACAAGGCACGCAACTACGACAAATTCATGGCTGAGAGGTCGGGAAACGACCGACCCGTCAGCACCAAAGCAGGTCTGCATCCCATCCACATGTTCAACAAGAACTATTACATCGTGGCACGAGAGGGCGACACGTTCAAGAGCATAGCCAAGGAAACAGGACTCAGCTACCGCAAGTTGGCATCCTACAACGAGCGCAATCGCAAGGACATGTTGCATGAAGGCGACATCGTCTACTTGAAAAAGAAACAACGTCGTGCACCGAAAGACTACAAGAACCGTCCCCACGTGGTGAAGGCAGGCGAAAGCATGTACATGATTTCGCAATACTACGGCATCAGGTTGAAGAGTCTCTACCGGAAAAACCATCTCACGCCCGAGTATCAAATACACGTCGGAGATGAACTGAAGGTATATTGACACGGAAACGACTGAGTGCCAACAGAAAGAATAGAAACAAAAAATCAACAACGATACACACATGAAAAAGACCATCATCACCATGGCATTAGCCTTGTTGGGATGCGTATGCACCACAGCACAAGACTTCAACCAGTATTTCCAGGACAAGACTCTCCGCATTGACTACATCTTCTCGGGCACACACGACACACAGCACATCGCAGTCGACGAGCTCTGCGTAGAGCCACGCTGGTACGGCAAACGGAAACGATTGTCGGATGTTCCCGTTGAGGGAAACGGACAGGTCACAGTGCGTGACCACAAGACACAGCGGGTCATCTACCGCAACTCCTTCTCCACCCTGTTCCAGGAGTGGCAGGAGGAACCCGAGGCGCTGCACACAGAGAAATCTTTCGAGAACGTCTTCCTCGTTCCCATGCCCAAGGACACCGTCGATATCACACTTGACCTGCGCAACAACCGTCGCCAGGTGAGCGCTTCCATCACACACCAGGTGGTTCCCTCCGACATCCTCATCCGACCGATGGGGTATCGCGACGTCACGCCCTACGAGACCCTGCTACAGGCGAAAGACACCAACAACTGCATCCATCTGGCCTACCTCGCCGAAGGCTACAGGCAGGAGGAGATGGAAACCTTCATCCAGGACGCCAAGACTGCCATGGAGGCTCTCTTCGCCCACGAACCCTTCAAAAGCATGAAAGACCGATTCAGCATCGTGGCTGTGAAGTCACCGTCAAAAGAGAGCGGAGCCAGCGAACCAGGTAAGGGTATCTGGAAAAACACAGCCCTACACTCGCATTGGGACACAAACTACAGTGAACGCTATCTCACCACGTCGCACCTGAAGGATATGCACGACCTCTTGGCTGGCACGCCCTACGAGCACATCCTCGTGCTGGTCAACTCGGAACGATACGGCGGAGGCGGCATCCTCAACTCATACATCCTCTCCACCATGCACAACAAGTGGTCGAAGCCTGTCGTCGTCCATGAGTTTGGCCACAGCTTTGCCGGACTGGCAGACGAGTATGCCTACGAGACAGAACAGGTGAACATGTACCCGCTCGACGTCGAACCCTGGGAAAAGAACATCACGACCAAGGTCGACTTCAACGACAAATGGGAGAAGATGATCGGCAAGATACCTAATGTGGGCCTGTATGAAGGCGGCGGCTACAAGATGAAAGGCGTCTATCGTGCTTGCTACGACTGCCGCATGCGCACCAACGAGATACCGGAGTTCTGTCCTGCATGCCAGAAGGCGCTTCGCGACCTCATCAACTTCTACACGGAATGACCTTCGGCAAGAATGCCTTCCAAATGCCTGTCCCAATCGCCCGATGCCTTTCGACCACGTATGCTTACCTCTGCCTACTGACCATTCTCCTGCTGGGGACCGTCAACGCATGGGCACAAACGTCAGACAGCGAGCGACTGGGGATAGCACTTGACTATTTCCAAAACGGCAAGTACCACGAGTCAATGCTCATCCTACAGGATCTGAACAGCCGTTACAATCTCAACCCAAGGTTCCAAGCCTATCTAGGCGTATGCTACTATTACGAGTGGGACTACAAGCATGCCAACGAATGTCTTGACAAGGCCATACCCAAGCTCACCAAGTTCTCACCCCAAGAGCGGTCGTTCTACTATTTCGCCAACGCCGAGAGCCTGTTCAACTTGCAACTGTATGATCAAGCCCTTGACAACTACCGCCAGATGCTAGGTCTCTGCCATGACAACGAGAAGGGCGACGCCTACTACAAGATAGGCTTGATCTGCACCTTCCGCGAACAATGGATCGACGCACTCGACAATCTGCAGAGCGCATGGTACTACCACACAAAGTACACCCCCGACAAGAAAGCGCGCATCGCGCAAATACGAAACATGATACAAGGTTGTTGCGATAAAATCAATGGAAAAGGCACATAACTGCTTAGCTGACGATGATTTCTTGATTGGCAGGCACCATTATGTGCCTTTTTTTTCATAATTTTGCATCCATGATATTCTACTTTTCAGGAACTGGCAACACGCGTTGGGCAGCCCAGCAACTCAGCAAGGCCACCCACGAACAATTGGTCTTCATCCCCGACCATGCCACAGGCGAGTATGCGCCTGAACTGGCTCCGGGTGAGCGTATCGGTTTCTGCTTTCCGGTGCATGGCTGGCGTCCGCCCGTGTTGGTCCGGAATTTCATCTCCCGCCTTCGCCTACAGGCCGATGGGCACTACACCTATGCACTCTGCACGGCGGGCGACAACATCGGCGAGACCATCGAGATATTGGAAAAGGACCTGCGGCAGGTGGGCATCGTCCTTGATGCAGCCTTCTCGCTCCTCATGCCCGAGTCGTATGTGGGTCTACCCTTCATGGACGTAGACACCGATGCCAAGGAACAGGAAAAGAAGAACCAGGCTGCCGAACGCCTCCACGAGTTCATCCCCCACATCATCAACCAAGTCAGAGGCATACGCCTTCTTGACAAGGGACGATGGCCGCGCATCAACTCTCGCCTCCTCGGCGGTTACTTCACCCGCTACCTCATCACGGACAAGCCTTTCCATGTGAACAGCAACCGTTGCGTGAAATGCGGGCGTTGCGCCGCCGTCTGCCCAGTCGACAACATCCTTGGAGGTCGTGGAGAACAGCCACGCTGGCGCCATGACGGTTCGTGCCTCACCTGCTTCACATGCTATCATCATTGCCCCAAGCACGCCATCGAATTCGGGAAGCGCACTCAGCACAAGGGACAATATTATTTTGATCATCACCCAGCAACAGACAACAACAAATCAATATCATGAAGAAACTCATCCTCGCTACAGTCCTCTGCCTGAGCAGCACATTCGCATGGTCACAAAACACAGTGACCGACAGATGGGGACAACAGGTCGCACCCCCGGTATTCAATACCGACGACCCTGACATGCCCATCTTTGGCCGTCACGAGATGACCACAAGCGTCCAAGATCGCCGCAAGGTACTGGGGAAGCCGACTCCCGGATACCTCGCACACAAGGGTTCTCCACGCATCTTGACAATTCTGGTCAACTTCTCCGACTCGGCCATGACGGTCAACCAACCCAAAAAGGCTTTCGACCAGTTCTTCAACCAGCAGGGCGCACTCGACGACCTTGGCAACGGAAACGCACTCAACTACGGCAGTGTCCGTCAATATTTCAGCGACATGAGCGGGGAGGGATTCACGCCTCAGTTTGATGTCTACGGACCAGTCACCCTACCCAAGCCCATGGCTTACTATGGATCCAGCTCATCGACATCATCGTCCGGCGAGAAACCGCAAGACATGGTCAACGACGCTCTCGCCCTTATCGTAGATTCCGTACCCGATGCTTCAGTATACGACAACGACGCCGACAACCTCATCGACTGTGTCTACATCATCTATGCGGGCGTGGGACAAAACAACGGCGGCGGATCCACCACCGTCTGGGCCAAGACCGGAGTTGCCGATGGGTCGTTCAAGGGAATGGAACTCAACTGGTATAGCATGGCCAGCGAACTGTCCCCCTTCCGAGTAAGCGACGACGGCCCTTGGGCCATTACGGGCGTGGGCGTGCCCTGCCACGAGCTCTCACACGCCATGGGACTGCCCGATATCTACCCAACCGTCACGTCAGCACACATTGACAACCAGGAAATGGAATACTGGGACCTGATGGACGGAGGCGAATATGTTTACAACGGTTTTCGGCCCACCGCATACACGGCATGGGAGAAAATGCAAATGGAATGGCCCATAAATGTTGTCACACTCACAGACTCCGAGACTGACGTCACAATGGACAAGACTACCGAGAAGGGTGGCGTGGCCTACAAGATACAGAACGACCAGGAGCCCCTCGAATATTTCCTTTTGGAAAACATTCAGAAGGAGGGATGGAACAAATGGTTGCCTGGACATGGTCTGCTCGTTTATCACGTCAACGAGGTGGGAAACAACGAAATCGGAACCTACACACACCTCAACAACAAGGCAGGCGAACCAGGCATGGCCATTGTACCGGCCGACAGCGTCTGTCTCTCGTCCTACATCAAAGCCAACAGTACGCTCTACAAGCAGAGCCATAAGGGGGACCCCTATCCCGGCACAAGCATGGTGACAGCGCTCAACGACAACATGGGCATCCCCAACTTCTACTGGTACGCAGGTACCCAATCCCCTTCGGCCACCAACAACAATTTCCATAAGGTAGACAAAGCTTTGTCCAACATCAAGGAGGACAACGGAACGATCACCTTCAACTTCATCAACGGATACGCCACAGGCATTAGGGACATCAAGCAAGACCAACCCGCTGACGAAAACATGGTCTACAGCATCAATGGGCAGCCTATGGGCAAGAGCACATCCTCGCTGCAGCCAGGCATCTACATACGCAACGGAAAGAAATTTGTAGTGAAATAAGTTGTCGCTTCTCATAACACGGCGCAACACTCAAGAGGCAGGAAGCAATCTCACGGCTTCCTGCCTCTTGAGTGTTGCGCCTTTCTTCGACCGCGCTACACGATAAACGCAAAAGATCCAAGTCCTTTCGAACTTGGATCCTGTGTGCGTCCTTAGGGATTCGAACCCTAGACCCACTGATTAAGAGTCAGTTGCTCTACCAGCTGAGCTAAGGACGCATGACCTTGCTGCGTTTCAGAAAGAAGAAAACCTTGATTTCTGAATTGCGAGTGCAAAGGTACAGACTTTTAGGGAAACGACCAAACTTTCCGGTGACTTTTTTGCACGAAACACGCATTTTGTGCCAAGTCAAAGCGAAAACGCCTTGTTCTCCTAGATTTCTCTATACCAAACAACTTGTTCGGCTCCTTTACCTGGCAAGAAAATATGTGTTGATTCCAAGACTCCGGGCACACTAGCCAATGTTCATCCTATGCACCGAGAAGGTTGGCTTGTGCCTCATTCACCTGTTACTGCGGTTCAAAGAGGTTGTTGACCAACTCATGGTCAGCAACCTCGCCCTTGAGGTAGTTCTCCCATAGCGGACTGTAGAAGTCGGCATACTTGACGGTGTCGTATTGCTCGCCGTCCACCTCTGTCCAGAGTTGTCAACAACAAAGATGCTTTTAGTGGCAGAAGAGTAGATTTGTTGGTAGGCCAAATCTGACTCTACCGGCTGCCCATTAAGGATCAGCCAATCTCTCCGAATGCTTGGTTTGCAAAAGTCTTGCATCACATTGGCTAATTCAGATTTCGTGACAACATTACCAAGTGTGTCTACAATGCTTGCTACTCTGTCGTCTATTGCTGACAGAGAGTCGTGTAGTTCAAGTAAATCTTGAGTATTTTGCGTTGTCTGCAAAGCCAACTGCAAGTATTCACGCTGCCCCAGCAAAGGTTGGTTGTCCACGATGTAATCCTTCATTTGTTTGAAGATACGAATAAGGGCTTTGCTCTGTTTTGCAGCAAGCGGACCTTTCAGCACAGTCATCAGCATATAGATGCTCTGCTCAGTAAAGGCAAACGGATTGTACCGATGCCCTCCCCAACTTGAGGTGGAATTTTTGCACCTCAAGATTTCGCACTCCGCTTTGGTCAGTTGGAACAAAGTCATCGTCAAACTTTTCGATATTGTTCTTCACTTGTCTGTTGAAGTCCTTGGTTCTGTATCCGTAAATAGCGGCCAAATCAGCATCAAGCATAACTCGCATGCCACGAAGATTGTATATCATTCCCGTGAGATGTTCAGTATCTATTTCGTTTACTACGATTTCTTTATTTTTGTCCATACCATTATAAAAAAATGACTCGCATGCAGTTCTTACGGGATGCAAGCG
>CAVIOP010000073.1:0-13520 GCA_963644485.1 bacterium
AGTTGTATGAGTTGTATGGGTTGTCTTAAAAGAACGGGCTGAAAGCCCAGCAATTTCATAGCCCAGGGCAAGCGAAGCAGCGCCCTGGGTTGGGAGCAAGCAAATGTAGCTACGCCCTGAAGGGACAAAAGTATAAAGCAGACGTAGACTTTTGCCCTTACAAGGCGCGCCCATCGCTCGCATACGAACCCATGGCGGTGCCCTGGGCTATGAAATTGCTGGGCTTTCAGCCCGCTTTGGCTCACGCGTTGTAATTTTGGTCAGCCGAAAAGCTTTACCGGACAGCAATCGTTTAAATCCCATTCAAATATTTGGCAGTTTCAATAATAAATCGTATTTTGGCCGAAAATAACGAAATGGTCAATAGTGATATGCAACAGAACCAGATAAAGGAAATACCGTATGGAGTGTCAGACTTTGACATTGTGAGAAGAGACAACATGTATTATGTTGACAAGACCATGTATCTCCCTCAGTTGGAAAGTCAGGCACGCTATCTCTTTTTCGTTCGCCCTCGCCGCTTTGGCAAGAGCGTGTTTATCAGCATGTTGCATGTCTACTACGATATCAGTCGTGCAGATAAGTTCCAAGAGATGTTCGGCGATCTGTGGATAGGCCAGCACCCAACCCCATTGCAAGGAAAGTTCATGGTTCTTTACCTCGACTTCTCACAGGTGGGCGGCACCATCGCACAATTGGAAGAGAACTTCAACCGTTACTGCAAGGTCAGATTGGATACCTTTGTGGACACCTACCGGCGGTATTATTCCGAAGACTTTGTGAAGAAGGTATTGGCAGCCGACGATGCTACCTACAAACTGCTACTAATCAACAACGAATCGAAGAAGCTGGGGCTTTCCACCTACCTCATCATCGACGAATATGACAATTTCACAAACACCGTGCTCAACGAGCAAGGCGAGTCGGTATATTGGGCCATCACCCATGCAGAAGGTTTCTACCGCGACATCTTCAAGAAGTTCAAGGGGACATTCGAACGCATCTTCATCACGGGTGTCAGTCCTGTTACACTCGACGATGTGACAAGCGGCTTCAACATTGGCTGGCATATCACCACGAAGGCTGAGTTCAACCAAATGCTCGGTTTCTCTACAGAGGAAGTACGCAATATCTTCACCTACTACAGAGATCATGGCTTCATACGGCCCGACACGGATGTTGAAGCAATCATCGAGGACATGAAGCCTTGGTATGACAACTATTGCTTTGCCAAAAACGCCTTGCATACCCAAAGCAAGGTATTCAACTGCGACATGGTGCTCTATTATCTCCGCAACTATATGAACACTGGCGAGGCACCTAAGCAAATGATAGACCCCAACACCAAGACCGACTATAACAAGATGCGCAAACTCATCCAACTCGACAAGTTGGACGGTGACAGAAAAGGTGTCATTAAGACAATAGCCGAGACGGGCGACATCACTACCCACTTGGAGGAGACATTCCCCGCCAACAAGATCACAGACCCGGAGATATTCCCAAGTCTGCTGTTTTATTATGGCATGCTAACCATCAAAGGCACCCGTGGCGACAAACTCATTTTGGGCATTCCCAACAATAATGTTCGGAAACAGTATTACGGATACCTAAAGGAAATGTTTGAGGAGAAGGCCTCATTGAGTGTCAACAGGCTTACTGACTATTACTATGACATGGCTTATGACGGGAAGTGGCGTGATGGCCTCACATTCTTGGCAGAAAGTTATGCCAATGTGTCTTCGGTACGCGACGGCATCGAAGCGGAGCGCAACCTACAAGGGTTCTTCATGGCTTACCTTAATCTCAACAGTTATTATTACACAGCACCCGAACTGGAACTAAACCATGGATATTGCGATTTCTTCCTCCTTCCCGACTTGACCCACTATCCCACGAAGCACAGTTATATCTTGGATCTGAAACTGATTCCCAAGAAGGAAAGAGGTATGACGAAAAAGGCACACGAGGCATTAATAAACCAACAATGGGAAGAGGCAAAAAAGCAAATCATATCATATGCTGGTGCGCCAAGAGTAGAGATATTACGTCAAGGCACGCAGTTGCATAAGATCATCATGCAGTTTGACGGATGGAAACTATACAGAATGGACGAAGTATAGTTTCCGAAGGCGTGCACAACTGACGCCCACGCAGAAAACAACATCGCGCCGACGACAGGAGAACCTGGCATCGGCGCGATGTGTTATGTAGTTGCTAATTAGAACAACTTGGCGGGATAGACACCCTCGTCGACAAGCGACTGGATCTTCTCTACCACAGCGGGGCGGTCCTCAGAGTAGGTCACGCCAAACCACTTGCTCGTGGTGTCGAGCACCTCGCAGGTAGCCACACCGCTATGGATGAGCTTGTCGACCACCCAGGGAATGAGATACTCGGCCTTGGGGTTGGTCTTGGTGGTGGGAGCATCGAGGAACTCCTTGAAGTACTTGTCGCTGTACTCGAAGTAGTCGGGAGTGAAGCCCCATACGTTCATGCTCACAGGAGTGGTGTCGGGAATGCTCACCCACTCGCCCTGCTCGTCCTTGTAGGCCACCTTGCCGTCGTCCTTGCGCTCAATCTCGGTGCGCTCCACGCAACTGGTGAGGTTGCCCTGCTCGTCCTTGGCGCATACGCCACGCGACACTGTTCCGTTCTCGCTCAGCGTGTTGCTCACGCGGAAGCCCACCATGGCATACGTGTTCTTGCTGTTCTCGGGCAGATTGGCCAGGAACTTGCCGATGACCTGGAAGCAGTCGCGGTTGTAGAAATCGTCGCAGTTGATCACGCAGAAAGGCTCATGGATAGCATCCTTGGCCATCATCACAGCGTGGTTGGTGCCCCAAGGTTTGGTGCGGCCGTCGGGCACAGCGTAGCCCTCGGGCAACTTGTCGAGGCTCTGGAAGACGAGCTCGCAGGGGATCTTGCCCTCATACTTGGAGAGGATCTTGTCGCGGAAATCCTGCTCGAAGTCCTTGCGGATCACCCAGACGATCTTGCCGAAACCAGCCTGAATGGCATCGTAGATGCTATAGTCCATGATTGTCTCGCCGTTGGGGCCCAGACCGTCCAACTGCTTCAAACCACCGTAGCGGCTGCCCATGCCGGCGGCCAGGAGTAACAATGTAGGTTTCATGATGATAATATTTTTGAATTGATGAGTTCAGACTGTCAGAAGGGCAGGTCATTGCTGCTCTCGCTGCCTGCGCCGCCACCGAACGGGTCGGTCTGCTGGGCTGTTGCCTGCGGGGCTATTGAGTTCTGGACTGTGCCCAGGTTGCTGACTGGCTGTGTGGTCATCGCACCCGTGTTCACGGCATTGGGGTCGATGTGGTCCACGCGGAACGCACGGATGTCGTTGAAATAGCGGTCCTGCCATGCGCGGGCGTTGATGTCGAGCCACACGTGGACGGTGTCGCCCTGATGGATGTTGAACTGCTCGATGCGGTCAGCGCCAAACACGCTGAACAGGCAGGTGCGGGGATATGCGTCGCGTGTCTGGATGACGTATTCCTGTGACTTCCAGGCGTTGCCGCTCGATTTCGACACACCTTCTTTAGGCGGATATTCCTTGATGATCACACCTTCCACTTCTATTCCTTGTAATGCCATTTTTGTGAAATTATTGTTATTTCTTACGTTGTTGATGTTGCGAAATTACTCATTTTATCAGTAAGGAGCAAACTTTCAACACACAAAATTCAAAAAAACAAAAAAAATGTCGGCGGCTTCTCGCATTCTCCTTTTTTATTTGTATCTTTGCGTGTCAATAGACAAGAACCGAAACAAACAATTATATTCATGAGATTTACACTTTCCAGCACGGCACTCAATGCCAGGTTGCAGACCCTTTCGAAGGTCATCAGCAACAAGAACTCCCTGCCCATCCTCGAGAGTTTCCTTTTTGAGGTCATCAACGGCCAACTCTTCATTACCAGTTCAGACAGTGAGAATGTCATGAAATCATCGTTGGAGCTAGCCCAGTTTGATGCCGACGGCGCTTTCGCCGTTCCCTGCCGCACCATTCTCGATGCCATGAAGGAGCTCCCCGAGCAGCCCGTCACGTTCGAGGTGGACCTGCAGACCTTCGAGGTGGTCGTGGGCTATCAGGGCGGCGAATACCACTTCACGGCGCAGAATGCCGAGGAGTATCCCCACACACCGCAGCAGACCGAGGGCCTCAGCGTCGTCACCGTCGATGCAGGCGTGCTGATTGACAATATCAACCGCACGATGTTTGCCACCGACAACAACGAGATACGCCCCGTGATGAACGGCATCTACTTTGACCTCACGCCCGACTGCCTGGCCTTCGTGGCCAGCGACGGCCACAAGCTGGTGCGCTGCCGCCATTATGGCGTGAAGAGCGACACGCCGGCCTCGTTCATCCTGCCCAAGAAGCCTGCCACGCTGCTGAAGAACAGCCTCAGCCGCGACGACGGCGATGTCGTCATCAAGTTCAACAAGCAGGCCGCCGAGATCCAGTTCGGCGAAGGCGTGCTCACATGCCGTCTCATCGAGGGCGTCTTCCCCAATTACAACGCCGCCATCCCCACATCGAACCCCAATGAGCTGACCGTCGACCGCAAGGCCCTCATCGGTGCTATCCGCCGCGTGCTGCCCTTTGCCAGCATGAGCAGCCAGCTGGTGCGTTTCCGCCTCAGCGCGGGCACGCTCGAGCTGTCGTCTGAGGACATCGACTTTGCCACAAGCGCCAAGGAGACGCTTGTCTGCGACTATGGCGGACAGAACATGCAGATTGGCTTCCGTGGCGATTTCCTTCTCGAAATCCTCAACGCCATCGAGACAGAGACGGTCTGCATACATCTCGGCGATGCCAGCCGTGCAGGCGTGGTGACGCCCTCTGAGCAGCCGGCCGCTACCGATGTGTTGATGCTCATCATGCCGTTGTTGCTCAACGATTAACCGTCCATCATGAAGCTCAATCTGACAAAACCCTTAGTCGTCTTCGACCTGGAGGCGACAGGGCTCGATTTGGTCAATGACAGGATCATACAGATCTCATACATCAAGGTGTCGCCTGACGGCAGCGAGAAGCGTGTGAGCATCTTTGTCAATCCCGGCAAGCCCATCCCCGTTCTCGTGCAGCAGCTCACGGGCATCACCGACGAGCGCGTCAGCGGCGAGAAGACCTTCAAGGAGGTTGCGCGTGACCTGGCCGCCGAGTTTACGGGCTGCGACTTCGCAGGCTTCAACTCCAGCCGTTTCGATGTGCCCCTGCTTGCCGAGGAGTTCTCGCGCGCAGGCGTCGATTTCGATTTCACCAAGTGTCGTCTCATCGACGCACAGACCATCTATCACAAGCGCGAGCCGCGCAACCTGGCGGCCGCATACCGCTTCTACACCGGCCACAAGATGGAAGACGACTTCCAGGCGCACCGCGCCGACCAGGATGCCGAGGCCACCTATCGCGTGCTCATGGGCCAGCTCGACAAGTATGCGCCCGGCACGGTGGAAGAGCCGGAGCTCGCACTGCCCAACGACATGGACGTGTTGGCACGGGAGTCGAAGATGAACGACAACGTGGACTTCGCCGGACGCATGGTCTGGCAGGAGATGCGCGACAAGGACGGCAATGTCGTCAACGACAAGGACGGCAATCCCCGCAAGCAGGAAGTGTTCAACTTCGGAAAGTACAAGGGATGGGCCGTCACCGATGTGCTGCACCGTGACCCCCACTATTTCGACTGGATCCTCTCCAGCGACTTCACGCTCAACACCAAACAGGTGCTCACCCGTATCCGCCTGCGCGAGGCCAAGCTCAACATGAACGCTTCGGCCTCTGCGGCCAAACTGTCGTGACGCATCATAATCACATGCCTATGCGACGTCTCATCATGTCATTGCTCTGCCTCCTGACGCTGCACGCGGCGGCGCAGGAGCTCAATGCGAAAATCAAAATCAACCACAACCAGATACAGGGTACCGACGCCTCGGTGTTCGACAACCTGCAACAGACCCTCGAGCAGTTTGTCAATGACAGGCAGTGGACCAGTCTGCAGTTTCAGAAGAACGAGCGCATAGACTGCAATTTCAACATCACCGTCACCAAGTATGACCCGTCGTCGGGCTTGTTCACGTGCAAGGCGCTCATACAGGCCAACCGGCCGGTATACAACGCCTCGTACACCACCACCTTATATAATAATACCGACAACAACTTCGACTTCAAGTTTGCGCAGTTCGACCAGCTCGACTTCAACGAGGAGGTCATCGACAACCAGCTGACGGCACTCTTCGCCTATTACGCCTTTCTCATCATCGGCCTCGACCTCGACAGCTTCTCGCCCATGGGAGGGGAGGATGTGCTGCAACGCTGCATGAACCTCACCAACAACGCACAGAACCTGGAGTTCACGGGGTGGAAGTCGTTTGACAACGACCGCAACCGCTTCGCCATCATCAACGACTATCTCGACGGCGGCATGAAGCCGTTCCGCCAGCTGCAATATGACTACTACCGCAAGGGGCTCGACGAAATGGCCAACAATGCGGAGCGCGGGCGCACAGAGATAACGACGACGATAGAGAACAACCTCAAGAAATGTCACGAGGACAAGCCCCTGAGCCAGTGGCCGGCCATCTGGACCGACTACAAGCGCGACGAGCTTGCCTCCATCTATAAGGGCAAGGGCACACAGAAGGAGAAGGAGACGGTCTACGACATAGTGTTCGCCATCAACGCCTCGCAAAACAACGCGTGGGAGAAAATCAAGCAGTAAGGCTGCCCGCTGCGACAACACGGCGGTGCACATCCTGCCGTGCTGACAAGCCGAGACGCAAACACAGACATCCCATAACACAAGCCATAGAATGCTGAGACAATTATTCGTCAAGGACTTTACGCTCATCGATGAACTCAACATCGATTTTCACCCCGGCTTCTCTGTCATCACGGGCGAGACGGGTGCGGGAAAGAGTATCATCTTGGGTGCCTTGCACCTCCTGTTGGGCCAAAGGGCTGACAGCAAGCAGATCAAAAACGGTTCCAAGAAGTGTGTGGTCGAGGCGCATTTCGACCTCTCCCACTATCAGATGGAGGATTTCTTCTTGCGAAACAACATCGATTATGATGCCAACGACTGCATCCTTCGCCGTGAGGTGAACGCCAGCGGCAAGAGCCGTGCCTTCATCAACGATACCCCCGTGAGCCTCAATGTGATGCGCGACCTCGGCGAACAGCTTGTCGACATACACAGCCAACACCAGAACCTGCTGCTGCAGAAGGAAGACTTCCAGCTCAGTGTGGTGGACATCATCGCCAACGACGGCGTGCTGCAGGAACAATGCAAGGCCGCCTTCGACCAGTATGTGGCAGCCAAGCAAGCGTATGCCTCTTTTCAGCAGCGTTGCGAGAAAGCACGCGAGAATGAGGATTTCCTGCGCTATCAGCATGCCGAACTTGACAAGGCAGGACTGCAGCCCGGCGAACAGGAGGAGCTGGAACAGCGTTCCACCCTGCTCAGCCATGCCGAGGGCATCAAGAGTGCGCTCTACCAGGCCGCAGCATCGCTCAGCGGAGACGAGGGCGGATGTCTGGTGTCGCTCTCCGAGGCCACCGATGCCCTGCGAGGCATCGAGGCCGTCTATCCCGATGTGAAAGAACTGGCTGACCGCCTCGACTCCGCCTACATCGAGCTGAAGGATATCTCGCAGGATGTGGACAACCGCAAGGACAACATCGACTACGACCCGGCCGAACTGGAACAGATCAACGACCGCCTCGACACGCTCAACTCCCTGCTGCACAAATATCATGCGGGCACCGTCGGCGAGCTCATCGAGACACGCGACCAACTGGCCCTGCAGCTGGGCAACATAGATGGCGGCGACGAGCAGTTGGCTGCCCTCAAGGAGCAGGTCGACAAGGCTTTCGCCGACTACAGGGTCGTGGCCGACCGCCTGACTGCCGTCCGCAAGAAGGCGGCCGCACAGGTGCAGGAGGAGATGAAGAAACGGTTGCAGCCGCTGGGCATCCCCAACGTGCGGTTCTCCATCACTTTTCAGGAGCGCGAACCGTCAGCCGCGGGCATCGACAAGGTGGCCTTTCTCTTCAGCGCCAACACCAGTTCGCCCCTCCAGCCCGTGTCGCAGGTGGCGTCGGGCGGTGAGATTGCCCGTGTGATGCTGTCGCTCAAAGCCATGATCAGCGGAGCCGTCAAACTGCCAACCATCATCTTCGACGAGATAGACACGGGTGTGAGCGGCCGTGTGGCGGAGAAGATGGCACAGATTATGGAGGAGATGGGCGAGAACCACAGGCAGGTGATCTCCATCACCCACCTCCCGCAGATTGCTGCCTTGGGCTCCACCCACTATAAGGTGAGCAAGGAAGAGACGCCGCAGGGCACCACCAGTCACATGACGATGCTCACCCCCGACCAGCGTGTCCGCGAGATTGCGCAGATGCTCAGCGGCAGCAGTGTCACCGAGGCGGCAGTCGAGAACGCCAAGGCCTTGTTGGGCATGAAGTGAAGCCAGGGCAGAACCCACCTTCAACAACGTAAGAGAATTTATAGAAGATGAAGCAAAAAGTCATATCCATAGCATTTGTTCTGATTGGGGTCATCACGTCCGCCTTGGCCCAGCCGGCACCGGTGAAGAAGGCGGCGGCCAGTGTTTTCTCTCTCACCACGTTCGACAAGAACGGCGACATTGTGGGGTCCACGCGTGGCGTGTTTGTCGGAAAGAACGGCGAAGCCATGGCCATGTGGAAACCCTTCATGGGAGCCGATCATGCCGTGGCCATCGATGCCAAGGGCAACAAGCATGAGGTGGACGTCATGATGGGCATTTCCGAGATGTACGATGTCTGTCTCTTCCGCATCAAGGGAACGGCACCCGCCTCGCTCGAGCTGACCAACGACAACACGCCTGCCACCACCGTCTATACCGTTGACTATGACCTCAAGAAGCCCACGGTCAAGAAACTCACGCCCGTTCGCACGGAGAAGTTCATGGAGGTCAACAATTACTACGTCTTCAAGGACGAGGATGTGTCGGGCAATGACCTGGGATGCCCTGTCGTCAACGAGCAGGGCGTGCTCCTGGGCATCATGCAGCGTCCCGCCGCCGGCGGTCAGGCCTTTGCCACCGATGCCCGCATCATCAAGTCGTTCAGTGTCAACGGACTGTCGCTCAACGACCGTAACTTTAGGGCCACGGGCATCCGCACAGCCCTGCCCACTGACCAGCAGCAAGCCTCACTGACGCTGATGATGGCCCAGCAGCAGGGCGACACTGCCCGTCTGGAGCAATACATCGGCGATTTCATCGCAGCCTTCCCTGATGCCACAGAGGGCTACACGGCTTTGGCCGAGATGCACATCGGACAGGGCAAACTGGCGGAGGCCGACGAGACATTGCAAAAAGAAGTGAAGCGCGCGGCACAGAAGGATGAGGCCTACTACGACTATGCCCGGCTGGTCTACCAGTCGACGGTCTTCAAGGTCGACACGACGTTCGCTGCCTGGAACCTTCAGAAGGCGCTCGACCTGTCGGAACAGGCCTCCAAGGTCAACCCTCTGCCCATCTACAAGCACCAGCAGGCGCAGATCATCTATGCGCAGGGTGACTACCAGAAGGCACTCGCGATGTTTACCGAACTCCAAACGACCGACATGGGAAAGAACGGGGAGGTCTACTATGAGGCCGCACAGTGTAAGACCAAGCTCCATGCGCCACAGGCGGAGGTGCTCCAGCTGCTCGATTCGGCGGTGGCTGTGCAGGACGGCGTGATCTCCGCTCCTTATGTGTTGGCCCGCGGCCGCATGTATGATGTGGCCGGTGAGTACCGCAAGGCGTACATGGACTATCTGAAGTATGACACGCTCATGCGCATGAACGCCTCCGCCGATTTCTATTATTTGCGCTACCAGTGTGGCGTGAAGATCCGCCAATACCAGACGGCACTCAACGATATCGCGCACGCTATTGTGCTCAACCGCAACGAGCCCACCTATTATGCTGAGATGGCCAGCCTGCAGCTGCGCGTCAACCAGCTCGACGATGCCATCAAGACCTGTGAGATAGCCATGCGCCTGGCGCCCGAATATGCTGACCTCTACATCATCAAGGGAGTGGCGGCATGCGAGTCGGACAGGAAAGACGAGGGTCTCGCTGCTCTCGCGAAAGCCAAGGAACTGGGTGACGAACGTGCCGAGAAGCTCATAGAGAAATACCAAAAGAAATAGGCCCGCCGCGTATCATTTTATTTAGCTCATGTTGACATTAAACTTACTGTCGCCCGAACAGGTCACGAAGATAGAAGAACTGGTGGCCTCCGCCTCGCGCATTGTCATCCTTGGACACTCGCGTCCCGACGGTGACGCCCTCGGCTCCAGCCTGGCATGGTCTGAGTATCTCAGTGTTCATTATGGCAAGGAGTCACAAGTCATTGTGCCCAACGCCTTCCCCGATTTCCTCCACTGGCTGCCCAATGTGGAGCGTGTCATGCGTTACGACAAGCATCCCGATGAGGTGGAACGCCTGATGAGCGAAGCAGACCTTGTGTTCTGTCTCGACTTCAACGCTGTGGACAGGCTCGAAGGAATGGCACACACGCTCGATGGCACCAAGGCCAGGCGCGTGCTCATCGACCATCACCTCAATCCTGTGGTGGAGGCCGATGTCCAAGTGTCGTATCCTGATCTCAGCTCCACGTCGGAAATCATATTCCGCATGGTGTGGCAGCTGGGAGGTTTCGAGCGCATGACCAAGAAGTTTGCCGTGCCCGTCTATTGCGGTATGATGACCGATACGGGCGGTTTCACCTACAACAGTTCGCGGTCAGAGATCTTCTACATCGTCAGCCAGTTGCTGACCAAGCCCTTCGACAAGGACAAGATCTACCGGAACGTCTACAACAACTACAGTCCGTGGGCCATCCGGCTGCGCGGCTATCTGATGTGCCAGAAGCTCAATGTCTTCAACGACCTGCACGCCTCCTACTTTACGCTGACCCGACAGGAGATGCGCGACTTCCACTTCGTGCGCGGTGACGCCGAGGGACTGGTCAACGAGCCGTTGCGCATCAAGGGGATGAAGATGAGCATCTCGCTCCGCGAGGACGACCGCGTCAACAACAAGGTGTGGGTGAGCCTGCGCTCCGTCGACGATTTCTCCGTGGAGGAGGTGGCCAAGCGTTTCTTCAACGGCGGCGGGCATCTCAATGCCAGTGGCGGCCAGCTCGACTGCACGATAGACGAGGCGGTGAAAATCACTCGCGAAGCCATCGCCTATTATGCCGACGAACTGAAGAAATGACGTGCGCTGATGAACCTTGGCAGTGGGGCAGGCGACAAGTTTGCCAATATTCTTTAAATAATTGATGCGCAGGCATTGCGCAACAGAGAAATTTAGTAAATTTGCATTAAAAAACAAGGAAATGAAAAAGCTGACATATTTGCTTATGGCTCTGGTGGGCCTCACGATGGTCGTAGCGTGCAACGACGATGAGACGTATGCCGACCAGAAAAACGAGGAGCGCTCGGCCATTGCCCGCTACATTGCCGACTCGGCTGTCACCGTCATCAGTGAGGCGCAGTTTGCCGCACAGGGCAACACCACCGACGTGTCGAAGAATGAGTTTGTGCTCTTCAACTCGTCGGGCATCTATATGCAGATTGTACGCAAGGGATGCGGCTCGCCCATTGCCGACGGCAAGACGGTCACGGTGCTCTGCCGTTTCACCGAGCGCAACCTCAAGACCGACTCCGTGCAGCTCTCCAACGCGAATGACGCGACGTGGGACGCAGTGGTCGACAAGATGACCATCACCCGCAACTCGGCCGACTATACGGGATACTTTGTCAAAGGCGAGAGCCTGCTCCAGGCCGTCTACGGCGGTTCATCGACGGCCGTGCCGGAAGGATGGCTCCTGCCGCTGGGCTTCGTCAATGTCGGACGTCCGGCCAAGGAAGGCGATGAGGTGGCGAAGGTCCGCATCATCGTGCCCCACGATAAAGGACACACTTATGCCACACAGTATGTGTATCCCTGTCTTTACGACCTGACATACGAGCTCGGTCGATAAACTCCATATGGCCCTGCCTCATGAGGCGGGGCTTTAAACATAAAAAACTTATGACCCTTATCAAATCCATTTCGGGCATCCGTGGTACTATTGGAGGCCGTGCGGGCGACACCTTGAACCCGCTTGACATTGTGAAATTCACTTCAGCTTACGCCACCTTCATCCGCCGTAGCGGCAAGTCGGACAGCAACAAGATCGTTGTCGGACGTGATGCGCGCATCTCCGGCGAGATGGTGAAGAACGTGGTGTGCGGCACCCTCATGGGCATGGGCTATGACGTGGTCAACATCGGGCTGGCCACCACACCCACCACAGAGCTTGCCGTGAGATGGAGTGGGGCTGCCGGCGGTATCATCATTACTGCCAGCCACAACCCACGCCACTGGAATGCCCTCAAGCTGCTCAATGAGCAGGGCGAGTTTCTCACCAAGGACGACGGCAACGAGGTGCTCGACATCGCGGAGAAGGAAGACTTTGAATACGCCGATGTAGATGGACTTGGACACTATACCGAAGACGACTCGTTCAACCAGCGCCATATCGACTCGGTGCTTGCGTTGCAGTTGGTGGATGTGGAGGCTATCAAGAAGGCCCACTACAAGGTGGTGGTCGACACCATCAACTCGGTAGGCGGAGAGATACTGCCCGACCTGTTCAAGGCACTCGGTGTGGAGGCAACGTTCCTCAACGGCGAGGCCAACGGCGATTTCGCCCACAATCCCGAACCCATTGCCAAGAATCTTGGCGGCATCATGGGAGCGTGTGCCAAGGGCGGCTATGACCTCGGTGTGGTCGTTGATCCCGATGTGGACCGCCTGGCGTTTATCCAGGAGGACGGCGAGATGTACGGCGAGGAGTACACACTCGTGACCGTGGCCGACTACATCCTCGACCATGTGAAAGGCAATACCGTGTCGAACCTCAGTTCTACACGCGCCCTGCGTGACGTAACCGAGAAACATGGCTGCAAGTATTATGCAGCTGCCGTGGGTGAGGTCAATGTCACGACGAAGATGAAGGAGGTGGGTGCCGTGATAGGCGGCGAAGGAAACGGCGGAGTGATCTATCCCGAAAGCCACTATGGCCGCGACGCCCTCGTGGGCATCGGCCTCTTCCTGAGCTCTATGGCACAGAAGGGCTTGAAGGCAAGCGAACTGCGAAAGACGTTCCCCAACTATTTCATCGCCAAGAACCGTATCGACCTAAAGCCGGAGACAGATGTTGATGCCATTCTGGTGAAGGTCAAGGAGAAGTATGGCCAGGAGGCGGATGTGCAGGTGACCGACATCGACGGAGTGAAGCTCGACTTCCCCACCAAGTGGGTGCATCTGCGCAAGAGCAATACGGAGCCCATCATCCGTGTTTATAGCGAGGCTTCTACCATGGCAGAGGCCGATGAGCTGGGCAAGCAACTGATGGACGTGGTCTACAGCATGTAAGTTCCTGTAATAATTGATTTGTTATT
>CAVIOP010000074.1:0-13482 GCA_963644485.1 bacterium
TGCTGGGCTTTCAGCCCGCATCGGCTCACGCGGTGTAAATCCGAAACTTAAATACGATAGAAAAAACGCTTTAAAGATATTGCATCTTAAAAAATATTGCTATTTTTGTTGTGTCTTGCAAAAAGATGACATATCGGATATCGTTTAGCAGTGTGCTTAAGCTGTTCTAAAGGTAAGGAATGAATAACCTAAAACAACAACTGAATAGATTTCAAGATGAAGAAGATTTTGCTGCTATTGTTCTCGTTCCTCTGTGCATGGAACGCAGAAGCGAGAACGCACGAGAACTTTGATGCGGGGTGGCGCTTTGTCCTTGGCGACGATGCGCAGATGTCACAAGTGGCGTTTGACGACAGTAAGTGGCGCCAGCTCAACCTTCCCCATGACTGGGCGGTGGAGGGCGACTTCTCTGCTGGTAACCCTAGTGGTGCCGGTGGTGGCGCTCTGCCAGGCGGAACGGGCTGGTATCGCAAGCACTTCCGCGTACCGGCAACGTTCAAGGATGGCGAGCGCATGCTCATCACCTTCGATGGTGTGTACATGAACTCTACCGTTTATATCAATGGTCACGCCTTGGGTACACGTCCCTATGGATACATCTCGTTCCAGTATGACCTCACACCCTACCTCAATCGTAGCGGTGAGAACATGATTGCGGTGAAGGTGGACAATTCTGATCAGCCCAACTCACGCTGGTATTCGGGTTGCGGTATCTATCGCCACGTATGGCTCACCACCACCAATGACCTCAGAGTGGACAACTGGGGCGTGCAGGTGATGCCACAAACCAAGAACGGCAAGCAGTGGACTGTGCCTGTAAAGGTGACGCTGAAGAACGATGGCGCACAGGTGCAAAAGATCCTTGTGCGCAACACATTGCTCGATGAGGCTGGCAAAGTGGTGGCAAAGATGGAGAGCACCAACCTGCAGCAGACGCTGAAGGTGAAAAACCCGACGCTCTGGAGCGTGGAACGCCCTGCCGTTTACACCCTTCTGACCCAAGTGGTGGTGAATAACGAGGTGGTTGATGAGGTAAAGACCACTACTGCCTTCCGCTATTTCCGCTTCGATGCGAATACTGGCTTCTGGCTGAACGGCAAGAACTTTAAGATCAATGGTGTGTGTGACCACCACGACCTGGGCTGTCTTGGTGCCGCACTGAATGAGGATGCCCTACATCGCCAGTTGGTGAAGCTGAAGGATATGGGCGTCAATGCTGTGCGTTGCAGCCATAATCCTCCCGCACCCGAGTTGCTCAACATGTGTGACACGATGGGCTTTATCGTGATGGACGAGTCGTTTGACATGTGGCGTCGTAAGAAGACGCAGAACGACTATGCACGTTTCTTCGACGAATGGCATGTGCGTGACCTGACCGACCTTGTGGTGCGCGACCGCAATCACCCTTGCATCTTCATTTGGAGCATCGGCAACGAGGTGCTGGAGCAGTGGTCGAGCGCTAGCGCAGACGAGCTTTCATTGGAACAAGCCAACTTGATTCTGAACGCCGGACACGATGCGTCAACCCTTGCGCATGGCAAAGACCTCTCCCCCAACTCGCTCTTGACCATCCATCTCGCTGATGTGGTGAAGCAGCTGGACGACTCTCGCCCTATCACGGCTGGTTGCAACGAGCCCTCACCGAACAACCACCTGTTCAAGTCGGGCGCTATCGACCTGATCGGGTTCAACTATCACCGCCAGTGGATCAAGGATGTGCCTACCAACTTCCCCGGTAAACCATTCATCATGACCGAGAGCGTATCGGCATTGCAGACCCGCGGCTTCTACCGCATGCCTTCGGATAGCATCTATGTGATGCCCGTGAGATGGGATGTCCCTTACACTGACCCCACGATGATGTGTTCAGCGTATGACAACAGTCATACTTCTTGGAGCTCAACGCACGAAGAAACGTGGGAGATAGTGAAGCATACGCCTTACTGCTCAGGTCAGTTTATCTGGACCGGATGGGACTACATCGGCGAGCCGACACCATATGGATTCCCCGCACGTAGTAGTTATTTCGGTATCATCGACCTTGCGGGCTTCCCAAAGGATGTCTACTACATGTATCAGAGCGAGTGGACGACTAAGCCCGTGCTGCACCTGTTCCCTCACTGGAACTGGCTGGAAGGACAAACCATCGATATGTGGTGCTACTATAACGATGCTGATGAGGTGGAACTATACATCAATGGTAAGAGTCAAGGCGTACGCAGTAAGAAAGATGACCACCAGTATCATGTGATGTGGCGTGTACAGTTTGAACCCGGAACGGTGAAAGTGGTGGCACGCAAGGGTGGCAAGGAAGTGCGCTCGCAAGAGATTCACACCGCCGGAGCTGCTGAGAACATCCGTCTGAGCTGCGACTATCGTGGCACGAACACTCTCTTTGTCAATGCCGAAGTGATGGATAAGGACGGCAACCTCTGCCCCAATGCAGAGAACCAGATCTTCTTCTCAGCCGACAATGCCGAAATCATCGGTGTGGACAATGGTAGCCAGTTCTCTACAGAGCGTTTCAAGGCTGACAACCGCAAGGCTTTCTTTGGCAAGTGCATGGTGGTGCTCCGTGTGAAAGATACCACTAAACCCGTCACCCTCAAGGCGCAAGCCACTGATCTCAATGCCAGCACCATCCGTCTGTAATGAGATGATATTCACACATGCAGGGCCACGTGGCCCATGGTGGCGCGGAGGTTCATCTCGACGCAGGGGTGCAGGCGCAGGGCGCCACCGTCGCTCACCACCATCATGTCGATGCCCAGCGGACCGGAATAGACATCGCACAGGGCAGGACCCAGCAAGGCACAGAGGCGGTCGATGACGCGGCGCAGCTGGTCGGGGGCGACATAGGCGCTCAGCAGTAGCCACTTCTCTTCCTCGCCCGTCACGAGGTTGCCCACGTAAGCGCCATGCTCGGTGTAGAAGAGCGAGAGGCCGCTGAGCGTGACCTCCCCGTGGCCGTCGCTCATGAGTTCCACACCGAAGTCCAACACCTTTTTATAATAGGGCTCCACCATCACGCATCCCTGGTCGGCCACCACATGGGCCACCCATCCCTGCATCTGTGGCGTCATCTCGGCAGGCGTCACACGACGGACGCCCCGTCCGCTACTGCTCCATGGTGCCTTGAGCATCGCGACGCCAAGGGAGCGCACGAGGGCGAGGCAGTCATCGGTGCTCGTGGCGGCGTGGCTCTCGCCCACGGTGTCGGGCTCCTCGCGCAGGGGGATGAGCAGGTGGTCGGCAGCCCAGCGCCTGTGGCTCATGGTGCGGATGGCGGCCAGACGGGCCTCGGAGGGCAACAGGTGTGACGGCACGCCGGCCTCACGGAGCTCGCGGGCCATCTGCCTATCCCATCCCCAGGGGCGCAGGCAAAGGTCGGAAGGGGTGACGGCCGCCAGCAACGGGCGCAACGATGAGGGCTCGGCCATCGTGCAGCGAAGCTCACGACCCAGCGGCGCAAAGGCCTGACGGGCGTAGGCGGCATCGTCGACAAGCACCACATCGCCCTCGCCGGCCCACAGGGCGGGCAGGAAGCCGAGGTCGTGGCGCAACTGTCGCGCGGCGCGCGGCGGCGTCATGCGGTCGCTGTTGGAGGCCAGCACAATGTCGTGCTCAGGGTTGAAGACATACAAATCCATTGATACGAAACCATTGAAACGAAACGTTGTTGTTATACCGCAGATGCCCGGGGAATGAGGCCTGCAACCCGTGGGGGATGTGCAAAGATACGTAATTTTGCCTGTGGCAGCAAGGAAAAGGCCAGCAGAGTTGCTGAACCGACAAACGAAAGATGCGGAACGAGCAGAAGAAGCGCCACAGGAAAGAGCACGATGGGTAACGAAAAAAATTAAAACAGAAAGTTTTGCAAACTTGACTTTGCAATAAAAAAAATTATTATCTTTGCAGAAATATAACACCAAGCAAGACAAAACGAGCGTTATGGAGGTCTTCTTTCGCACACACGCTTACCTCGTGGAGCACAACCAAGCAACGGTCAGACGCGTCCTCATGGACGAAATCGACTGGAGCGACAGGCTCATTGGCATCAAGGGAACGCGAGGTGTGGGAAAGACATCGTTCCTGTTGCAGTTTGCCAAGGAGAACTACGGTCCCGACGACCGCAAGTGCCTGTATGTCAACATGAACAACTTCTACTTCCAGGGACGCGGCCTGGCCGACTTTGCCAACGACTTCGTGAAGCAAGGCGGGCGCGTACTGCTCATCGACCAGGTGTTCAAGCAGCCCAACTGGAGCCGCGAACTCCGGATGTGCTACGACCGTTTCCCACAACTGCAGATCATCTTCACGGGCTCAAGCGTCATGCGGCTCAAGGAGGAGAACCCCGAGATCGGCGGCATCGTCAAGAGCTACAACCTCCGCGGCTTCTCGTTCCGCGAATACGTCAACCTGATGACCGGACAGAATTTCCGGCCCTACACGCTCGACGAGATCGTCAACAACCACGAGCATATCGTCAAGAAGATTCTGCCCCTCTGCCGCCCGTCCGAATATTTCCGCGACTACCTGCACCACGGGTTCTACCCCTTCTTTCTGGAGCACAGCAACTTCTCGGAGAACCTTCTCAAGACGATGAACATGATGACCGAGGTCGACATCCTGCTCATCAAGCAGATAGAGCTGAAATATCTCACCAAAATCAAGAAACTGTTCTACCTGCTCGCCGTCGACGGCCCGCAGGCTCCCAACATATCCCAACTGGCGCAGCAGATCGACACCAGCCGCGCCACGGTGATGAACTACATCAAGTACCTGGCCGACGCGCGCCTCATCAACATGATCTACTCGCCCGGCCAACGCTTCCCCAAGAAACCGGCGAAGGTGATGATGCACAACCCCAACCTCATGTATGCCATCTACCCCATCGAGGTGGACGAGCAGGACATCATGGAGACCTTCTTCGTCAACGCCATGTGGAAGGACCACCTGGTGAACCAGGGCACCAAGACCCCCTATTACCTCATCGACGGCAAGCAGAAATACCGCGTCTGCAACGCCCGCGCCACCGGCAAGGTGCGCTACACGGGCGACACCATCTACGCACGCTACAACACCGAGGTGGGGCGCAACAACCAAATACCGCTCTGGCTCTTCGGCTTCCTCTACTGACGGCGGACAACCGCACAAGCCACGCCGGGCCACGCAGCACACCCCGACATTCCACGTCACCGCACAACAAAAACATAAACATACATAAACATTAATCATCTATTCTAAGTAAAAATGGCAAAAGAAAAGAAATTCATGACATGTGATGGTAACACCGCTGCCGCCCACGTGAGCTACATGTTCACGGAGGTTGCCGCCATCTACCCCATCACCCCGTCTTCTCCTATGGCCGAGCACGTCGACGAATGGGCTGCCAAGGGGCGCAAGAATCTTTTTGGTCAGACTGTCAGCGTACAGGAGATGGAGTCTGAGGGCGGTGCTGCCGGTGCCGTGCACGGCTCACTGCAGGCCGGTGCCTTGACCTCCACCTACACCGCATCACAGGGTCTGCTCCTGATGATCCCCAATATGTACAAGATCGCCGGCGAGCTGCTGCCCTGCGTGTTCAACGTGTCTGCACGTACGCTGGCCAGCCACTCTCTCTGTATCTTCGGCGACCACCAGGACGTCATGGCATGCCGCCAGACCGGCTTCGCCATGTTCTGCTCAGGCTCCGTACAGGAGGTGATGGACCTCTCGGCTGTGCCTCATCTGGCCACGCTCGAGACCTCAGTGCCGTTCATCAACTTCTTCGACGGCTTCCGCACCTCTCACGAGTACCACAAGGTGGAAATGATGGACATGGAGGATATCCGTCCGTTGGTCAACCCCGAGTGGATCAAGCGCTTCCGCGACCGCGCACTGACTCCCGAGCGTCCTGTGACACGCGGTACGGCCGAGAACCCCGAGACATTCTTCACACACCGTGAGGCTTGCAACTCTTACTACGACCACATCCCCGAGGTGGTGGAGAAGCACCTGGCCGAGATCTCAAAGATCACGGGCCGCGAGTATCACCTCTTCAACTACTATGGTGCTGCCGATGCCGAGAACATCATCATCCTGATGGGTTCGGCTACCGAGCCTGCACGCGAGGCCATCGACTACCTGGTGAAGCAGGGCAAGAAGGTGGGTATGGTGGCTGTCCACCTCTACCGTCCGTTCGACGTGAAGGCCATCCGCGAGGCTATCCCCGCCACAGTGAAGCGCATCGCCGTGCTCGACCGCACCAAGGAGCCGGGAGCCGAGGGCGAGCCGCTCTATCTCGACGTGAAGTCGGCCCTCTACAACGATCCGCGCAAGCCGCTCATCGTGGGTGGCCGCTACGGTCTGGGTTCTTCCGACACCACGCCGGCAAAGATCATCTCTGTGTTCAACAACCTCGAGTTGCCCGAGCCCAAGAACCACTTCACCGTGGGTATCGTCGACGACGTGACATTCACTTCTCTGCCCGCAGTCGAGGAGATTCCTATGGGTGGCGACAGCCTGTTCGAGGCTAAGTTCTATGGTTTGGGTGCCGACGGTACCGTGGGTGCCAACAAGAACTCGGTGCAGATCATCGGTAACAACACCAACAAGTACTGCCAGGCTTATTTCTCTTACGACTCAAAGAAGTCGGGTGGCTTCACTTGCTCACACCTCCGTTTTGGCGACGAGCCCATCCACTCGGCCTATCAGGTGAACACGCCTAACTTCGTGGCTTGCCACGTCCAGGCTTACCTGCACATGTACGACGTGACACGCGGTCTGCGCAAGAACGGCACGTTCCTGCTCAACACCATCTTCGAGGGCGAGGAACTGGTGAACTTCATCCCCAACAAGGTGAAGCGCTACTTCGCACAGAACAACATCACCGTTTACTATATCAACGCCACCAAGATTGCCCAGGAGATTGGCCTCGGCAACCGCACCAACACCATCCTGCAGTCGGCCTTCTTCCGCATCACTGAGGTGATTCCCGTTGACCTGGCTGTAGAGCAGATGAAGGCTTTCATCGTGAAGTCGTATGGCAAGAAGGGTGAGGATATCGTCAACCTGAACTATGCTGCCGTGGAGCGCGGCGGCGAGTACAAGCAGCTCACTGTGGATCCTGCATGGGCTAACCTCGCCGACGAGGCTGCCAAGGAGGATGCCGCTCCCGCCTTCGTGAAGGAACTGGTTCGTCCGATCAACGGACAGGCCGGCGACCTGCTGAAGGTGTCCGACTTCATCAAGCACGACACCGTAGACGGCACATGGCAGAACGGTACTGCCGCTTGGGAGAAGCGTGGCGTGGAGGCTTTCGTGCCTGTATGGAACGCCGAGAACTGTATCCAGTGTAACAAGTGTGCTTTCTGCTGTCCTCACGCTGCCATCCGTCCGTTCGTGCTCGACGAGGAGGAGATGAAGGGTATCAGCATCGAGACGCAGGACATCAAGGCTCCGAAGGCTCTGGCTGGCATGAAGTTCCGCATCGAGACTTCTGTACTCGACTGTCTGGGTTGCGGCAACTGTGCCGACGTCTGCCCTGGCAAGAAGAACAAGGAGACGGGTGCTGTGGAGAAGGCGCTGAAGATGGTGCCGTTCAACGTAGACGCCGAAGACATGATTCAGGAGGCCAAGAACTGGGAGTACCTCGTGAACAACGTGAAGTCAAAGCAGCATCTCGTAGACGTGAAGCAGTCGCCCAAGAACTCACAGTTCGCTACTCCGCTCTTCGAATTCTCGGGCGCTTGCTCGGGTTGCGGCGAGACTCCGTATGTGAAACTTATCAGCCAACTCTTCGGCGACCGTCAGATGATTGCCAATGCCACGGGTTGCTCTTCTATCTACTCTGCTTCTATCCCCTCTACTCCTTACACCACCAACGAGAAGGGTCAGGGTCCTGCCTTCGACAACTCTCTGTTTGAGGACTTCTGCGAGTTCGGTCTGGGTATGGCCATGGGTAACAAGAAGATGAAGCAGCGCATCGTGCACCTGCTCGAGGAGGGCAAGGCTCAGGAGGGTATCTCCGCTGAGTTCGTAGCCGCCGCCGACAAGTGGATTGCTGCCAAGGACGATGCTGAGGGCTCTAAGGAGGCTGCTGCCGAACTGAAGCCTATCATCGCCAAGGGTGCTGAGGCTGGCTGCCCCATCTGCAAGGAACTGAAGACACTCGACCACTACCTCGTGAAGCGTTCACAGTGGATCATCGGTGGTGACGGTGCTTCTTACGATATCGGCTACGGTGGTCTCGACCACGTGCTGGCTTCGGGCGAGGATGTCAACATCCTGGTGCTCGACACCGAGGTGTACTCTAACACCGGCGGACAGTCATCCAAGTCTACTCCTATCGGCGCCATCGCTCAGTTTGCCGCTTCCGGCAAGCGCGTCAGCAAGAAGGACCTCGGTCTGATGCAGGCCACCTACGGCTATGTCTATGTGGCTCAGGTCGCTATGGGTGCCGACAACGCTCAGACACTGAAGGCCATCCGCGAGGCTGAGGCTTATCCCGGACCGTCGCTCGTCATCGCCTACGCTCCGTGTATCAACCACGGCATCAAGGGCACCAAGAGCGACAAGCGCAACATGGGCCGCTCACAGCACGAGGAGGCTCTGGCCGTGGAGTGCGGCTACTGGCACCTCTGGCGCTACGATCCCCGTCTGGCCAACGAAGGCAAGACTCCGTTCCAGCTCGACTCAAAGGCTCCCCAGTGGGAGAAGTTCCGCGAGTATCTGCTCGGCGAGGTGCGCTTCGCATCACTGCAGAAGGCATTCCCCGCAGAGGCTGCCGAGCTCTATGCCGAGACCGAGAAGGCTGCCAAGCGCCGTTACCAGTCGTATGTGCGCAAGAGCCAGGAAGACTGGAGCGAGACCATCTGATCCGACGACATCACCGTGCGTCTCCCCACATAGGGAGACCCTGAAACCATAAAATTCCCCCGCAAGCGGCCTGCACAGTAGGCCGGCTTGCGGGGGATTTTTTTTTCATGTCATCACATTGGCACACTGAGTGTCGGTGATGCTTGGGATGATATGGGATTGACGGGCATGGGCTTGGTGGGAATACAACCAAAGATATTCACAACAACAATCGGGCGCAGACACGCAAATGCAACGCTTCGCAACGCATTTGATACAAATGGTAAAGCCTTTCATGCAGGAATGGCCTAATTTTGCCACCAATGTCAGGTCGCTGCGCCTGCCGCGCCGCCAAGCCTTCTGCAGGCACCCCCCTTGCAGCAGGACAAGGCAAGTCCGCAAGGGCGCGAGCCACTGTCCCGACGACAACAAAGACGACAAAGAACCATAAAATAACAAAGACCATGAAGAAGACTCTGTTGCTGCTGACCGCGCTGCTGACCGCCCTCACGGGTGCTCGGGCTGCCGTAGACCCCAATTTCCAAATCTATCTGTGCTTCGGCCAGTCGAACATGGAGGGCAATGCCGCCATCGAAGACGCTGACCGCACGGGCGTCGACGACCGTTTCCTCTCCATGGCCGCCGTCGACGACGAGGCCTTGGGATGGGTCAAGGGCGAGTGGCACAAGGCGCTGCCTCCCCTGGCACGCCCCACAACAGGCCTGACACCGGTCGACTATTTCGGCCGCACACTGGTGGCACGGCTGCCGAAGGCCGTGCGCGTGGGCGTCATCACCGTCGCAGTGGGCGGCACCGACATAGCCCTCTTCGACACCGACAAGTGTGAGGCATACCTCAAGGACAAGAAGACCGCCGACTGGCTGCGCGAATTCGCACACGCCTACGGTGACAATCCCTACGGCCGACTCATCGAACTGGCCAAGAAGGCACAGCAGCAGGGAGTCATCAAGGGCATCCTGCTCCATCAGGGAGAAACCAACAACGGACAGAAAGACTGGCCGCAGAAGGTGAAGAAAATCTACGAGCGCATGCTGCATGACCTGGGACTGAAGGCTGAAGACGTGCCCCTGCTCGTCGGCGAGACCGTGCAGAAGAAGGAGGGCGGCATCTGCTGGCAGCACAACGAAATCATCGACCACATCGCCGAGACCATCCCCACGGCCCACGTCATCTCGTCGGAAGGCTGCCCGCAGCGCGGCGACGGCCTCCACTTCCTGGCCGAAGGCTACCGCACGCTGGGCCGGCGCTACGCCGAGAAGATGCTCAGCCTGCTGCTCGCCAACGACAAACAGACCATAAGTCTGGTGAAGGGCGACACCAACACGACACTGGCCGCGACCACCCTGCCGGGCAACACCTATCCGCGCGTGGATGCCAGCCGCCGCGCCTATTTCAAGCTACACGCCCCCGAGGCACACGACGTGCAGGTCGACATCTGCGGACGGCGCTACCCGATGGTCCGCGACGCGCAGGGCGACTGGTACGCCAGCACCGACCCGCTCGTGGTGGGCTTCCACTACTATTTCCTCATCGTTGACGGCGTGTCAGTCGTCGACCCGGCCAGCGACACCTATTTCGGCTGCTGCCGACAGGCCGGCGGCATCGAGATAGCCGAGGGCGAGGAGGGCGACTACTACCGGCCGCAGAAAGGCGTGGCACGCGGACAGGTGCGCTCCTGCACCTACTACGCCGCCTCGCAAGGGCAGTACCGGCGGGCCATGGTCTACACGCCGGCCGACTATGAGACGCACCCCAAGAAACGCTACCCCGTGCTCTACCTGCAGCACGGCATGGGTGAGGACGAGACGGGATGGAGCAAGCAGGGACACATGGCAGAGATCATGGACAACCTCATCGCCCAGGGCAAGGCCACGCCGATGATTGTGGTCATGGAGAGCGGCGACATACGCGCACCGTTCAACGCACCACACGGCACCGACATGGAGCGCGCACGCCGGCAGTACGGCGCCACGTTCTACGACGTCATACTGAAGGACCTCATCCCGATGGTCGACCAGAAGTTCCGCACCAAGAGCGATCGCAAGCACCGCGCCATGGCCGGACTGTCGTGGGGCGGCGTGCAGACATTCCAGACGGTGCTCCCCCACCTCGACCTCTTCTCGGCGCTCGGCACCTTCAGCGGCGCCCTCTTCGGTGTCGACGTGAAGACGTGCTACGACGGAGTCTTCGCCGACGCAGAAAAGTTCAACAAACAGATCGACTACATGTTCATGGGCTGCGGCTCGGAGGAAAACTTCGGCACGGAGGCCATGGCCAGCCAACTGCGCGACTTGGGCGTGAAGCTCGACGTGTACGTGTCGCCCGGCACCCACCACGAGTGGCTGACGTGGCGCCGCTGCCTCAAGGAATTTGTTCCCCACCTCTTCAAATAAAAAGGAGACCTTTCACGTTATCAACCTATAAGAACCCTAACATTTCCCCGATATGAACAAACGAACAATCTCTCTGGCCGCTCTCGCCATGGCGTCGGCCCTCAGCCTCCACGCACAGAAAAGCATGACACCGCCCGCTGGCGGAAAAGCCATCAGCGACAACCTGATCGGCATCTTCTTCGAAGACATCAGCTCGGCAGCCGACGGCGGCCTCTACGCCGAACTGCTGCAGAACGGCGCCTTCGAGTACAATCTCTCTGAACGCGACGGATGGGGACCCGCAACAGCATGGCGCGTCATACGCCCCGGCCACTCGCTCGGACAGGCCGAAGCGCTGCAGGCCGACCCGCTCAACGAGAACAACAAGAACTACATACGCCTGCACGTCGAGCGCAACCGCGAGTTCAAAGACTACAACGGATGGAAGGGCTTCGGCTTGGAAAACAACGGCTTCGACGGCATCACCGTGAAGAAGGGAGCCCAGTATGACCTGACGTTCTTCGCCCGCAACGTCGACAACAAGGACAAACACGTGCGCCTCGTGCTCGTAGCACCGGGCAAGGAGACACGCGTGCTGGCCGACACCACCGTCACCGTCACTGGCGGCAAGTGGAGCAAATACGCGGTCACCATGCAGGCGGCCGACGACTGCCGCAACGCAGCCCTGCAGATTCTGGCCCTCGACCTGGGCGTGATGGATGTCGACGCCTTCTCACTCATGCCGCGCGACACCTACAAGGGACACGGCATGCGACGCGACCTCGCCGAGGCGCTCGAGGCCCTGCACCCCAAGTTCATGCGCTTCCCCGGCGGATGCGTGGTGCACGGCACCGACGGCTTCTGGAACACCTACCGCTGGAAGAACACCATCGGACCCAAGGAGCAGCGCGGACAGCTGAAGAACGCATGGGGCTACCACCAGTCGATGGGACTGGGCTACTACGAGTATTTCCAGCTCTGCGAGGACATGGGCATGCAGCCCCTGCCCATCCTGCCCTGCGGCGTCAACTGCCAGGGATCCAACGGCGGATGGGGCATGTGGCCGGAGCAGGCTCAGGAGGCAGCGCCGATGAGCGACATGGACGAGTGGACACAAGACGTGCTCGACCTCATCGAGTGGGCCAATGGCGACACCTCGACCAAGTGGGGCAAGCTGCGCGCCGAGCAGGGACATCCCAAACCCTTCAACCTCAAATACATCGGACTGGGCAACGAGGAGAAGATCTCGCCTGAGTTTGCCGAGCGGTTCAAGTATGTCTATGACCGCGTGACCAAGGCACATCCCGAAATCGTCATCGTGGGCACCGCCGGCCCCGGCTCGCACCCCGGCAACCCCGACTTCGAGAACGGATGGAAGCTGGCCGACGAACTGGGCATCCCCGTGCTCGACGAGCATTACTATGAGCCGCGCACCTACTTCGAGACCAGCCGCCAATACGACAAATACCCGCGCGACCGCAAGACAAAGGTCTACCTCGGCGAGTATGCCGCCAAGGACAAGAAGCTCAGCGATGCCCTGGCCGAGGCACTCTACCTCCTGCATGTGGAGCGCAACGGCGACGTGGTGGCGATGACCAGCTACGCACCCCTCTTCGCACGCAGAAACGCCACCAACTGGAACCCCGACCTCATCTACTTCGACAACGAGCGCACCTACCTCTCCTGCAGCTACTATGTGCAGCAGATGTTCGGACTGTCGTCGGGCAACTACTACTACGGCGACTGCGTGACCTTCGACGGCAAGCAGACCAACCTGCAGGAGCAGTCGGTGGTGCTCGACACCAAGACGCGCAAGCTCTTCGTCAAGATATGCAACGACTCGGGCGAGGCACGCAAGGCCACCATCGACCTCTCACGCTTCAAGGGCCTGAAGGCTGCAGCCACCAAGACTACACTGGCCGGACAGCCCGACGACGAGAACAACTACGACGCACAGCCCATCGCGCCCGTCACCGAGAAGGTGAAGGCCAGCAAGAAGATGACCGTCGACCTCAAGCCCTACTCCTTCGTCATGTACACCCTGCAACTGTAGGGCACGGGCCGCTGAACCTTTCACAACGACAAATCCGCTTTGCCGGCTTCATGCCGGCAAAGCGGATTTGTTTTTATCATCAACGATGATTACCAGGTGTCCGTTCTAGCACTCAGACTCTGCCAGGCAACGATGCCGATGGTCTTAGGCTGTCAAGAAAGCGGACAATCTATATGCTGAAAATGGGCGCGAAAGTCA
>CAVIOP010000075.1:0-13197 GCA_963644485.1 bacterium
CCGGCACCTACACACTGAAGGTAAACACCTACAACGCTAACACGGAAGCAACTCAATATAAATCATTATTTGGATTTGTTGCCACAAACGGTACATCTTATCTTTCTACAAAGACATCATTCACAAGTAGCGAATGGACATACGACGCCGTATCGTTCACGCTCAAAGAGGCTACGGAAGGTGTTATCCAAATAGGAGGAACAGCAGGTTCTGGAGGAAGCGGCTCAAACGCCAAGCTTCTCTATGATAACATCACACTCGTAGATGAAACCATCAAAGACGGCACATATTACCTCTACGATAGTTCATCCAAGACATTCTTGTCAAGAGGATGCGCATGGGGAACAGAGGCGAGCATGGACAAGTATGGCATACCCGTCACAGTAACGCTCAGCGATGGCGCCTACACACTTAGCCCAGCCGACTGGAACGGCACCAAGTACATCAATGGTTCCAATAGTGTCTACACCGACCAGGGTAGCTATTCTTGGAGCGCGGAGCAAAGCGGCGATGGCTACATCTTCTACAACGGTAGTGACTACATGACGCACGCCAACGGTACTTTTGGCGAGTATGTCACAAAGACTACAGACAAGACCGTAGCAACCGTGTGGACGCTGATGAGCACGGCCGACCGTAACGCCATCATCAACAACTATCCCAACGACAACTACACCAGCGTAGCCAATTCTGCAGGCTTGACCGACGTAACTGCCGACAATTTCGTAACCACACTGGAGAAAGACAGTTCACTCGTTACGGTAAAAGAAATCGAACCTACGGCATACACGTGGACAAAAGTAAGCAGAAAAGACGCTTCATCAAAATCACCACGCGAAATCTACGAAGGCACTGGTAATTTTACCTACTCGGAAACAGGCCTGACAAAAGGCATCTACAAGGTAACCATCCCTGCATACTACCGCAACGGCACCAACGCCTGGTGCGTCAGCAAGAACACAGACTTCGCCATTAACTCCAATGCTTACATCCTGGCCAATGGCGAGCAGGTGCGCATCAAGGGTTGGGCAGAGGAGCGCACCAGCGACACCAGTCCCAACAAAGTCAGTGAAGCCAACACATCGTTCACAAGCGGCAATTATTCCAATGTAGTTTACTGCTACGTTGGCGAAGACGGCAAACTGGACATCACAGTGGCTTATCCCAACTACCAAAAAAATGGATGGGGTATCTTCGGCACCACCACCATCGCACATTTCACTTCCAAGGCCAATGCCGACGACTACAAGGCACTCAGCGAAGCCCTGACAGCTGCTGAGGGCAAGACGCTTGGCTTCGACAAGGACGAGTATGCTCCTTATAACAATGTGGAGGCGCTGGAGGCCATTGAGAAAGCCAAGAGCATCAACACCGAAGACAAGAACAGCAAGGACGAAATCACTGCCCTCACCGAAAAGCTCAACCAGTGGACCGCCAACACTGAGGCCGTGGACATCGTGTTCAACGGCAACTATGCAACCGTGGAGGATGACGCCAACTATCCTAAGGGTTGGACACGCACCAATGATTGGGGCAACATGCGGAGCGAAGATGGTTTCACCGCTTACTACAACCATCCGGGCAGTCTGAAGTATGGAGACCGCACGGGCTACACCATGCCACTGAAGGCCAACACGCTCTACAAGCTCACGTTCCAGTATGCTTCATGGGATAACAACACCAACACAGGCATGAACGCCTCGGTGCTCAACGCCGACAATGAGGGTCTGCAAACCAAGACATTTGCCGCAAACGGCAAAAGATACAATACAGCTAATGCCTTTGTAACCGCCACCGCCTTCTTCACCACAGGAGCCGCTGCCAACTATGTGCTGACACTGGCCAACAAGGGCAACACCGTCATCACCGGCGTGAGCATTGTCGAGGAAGACAGCTATGCCCTCGATGAGGATGCCACCGCTGCTCCCGATGCCCTGACGGCTCCCGTCAGCGTGACCTACAACCGCACATTCAAGCAGGGTTGGAACTCCATCGTGCTGCCCTTCACCACCACTCCCGATGAGCTGGGTGCCAATGAGGCCGTGACATTCACAGGAACAGAGGGTAACACCATCAAGTTCGAGACCGCTACCTCTCTTGAGGCCAACAAGCCTTACATGATCTACTTCAACGAAGAGAAGACCGGCGTCACCTTCACGAACAAGGCCGTGAGCCCCACCGAGGATCTCACCACTGAGGACACTGGCAACCAGTATGACTTCGTGGGCAGTTATGTGGCCAACACCAATCCTGCCGAGGGCGACTACATCGTCGTGACCAAGGGCCTTCAGAAAGCCAAGGGCGGCAACACCACGAAGGCCTTCCGCGCCTACTTCAAGGCACGTAGCGAGGAGGCCAGTGCCAAGGCCATGACCATCAGCATCGACGGCCAGGCCGTGACCGGCATCGACGCCATCAACTTCAACGACGCCCTGCAGGGCAACGAGCCCGCCTTCAACCTCGCCGGCCAGCGTGTCGCGAAGAACTACAAGGGCGTGGTAATCCGCAACGGCAAGAAGACCATCAACAAGTAACACCCACAAGACGATGCCCCACCCTCACTCCACATGCGAGTGAGGATGGGGATAGCCATAAACCAAAAACATCTAAAATCATGAAAAAGAACTATATCCAACCGAACATCAAGTGTATGATCATGGAGGAGGAGAACCTCATGGCCGCATCCTTTAATGCCAGCACCACTGGTAAAAACACCATCGATGTGGAAGAAACAGAAACGGAAGAGGCAAGTGGTGCCAAGGGCAACACCTGGAACACGACATCGGAATGGAATTGATAGGTTCCATTGCATAAAGATAACCGACTACCGACGGGGGCTTGTCCAATGGGCAAGCCCCTGTTTTTTGCATCGCGCCACATCATCCGGCACCGCACAATCCCCGATAAGGCCCTTTTCGGCCGCTACACGGCACATAAACAAGCAGGAACAAAGACACAGTCCGCCAAGCAGAGAAAGACCCTGCAGCGGATTTATCAAGACGGACCACATGAAGTCTTATACCAGGACACGCCCTAAATCAACAGAGAACCGCAAAAAAGAAGGACCAAGACCACCCTTATCGAAGAAAAAACCGTAAATTTGCAGATATGACGATCGAAGAAGCACAACAGACGGTGGACCGCTGGATCAAGACCTACGGCGTGCGCTATTTCTCGGAACTGACCAACATGGTCGTGCTCACCGAGGAGGTGGGCGAGCTGGCACGCGTCATGGCCCGCCGTTATGGCGACCAGAGTTTCAAGACGGGCGAGAAAGACAACCTCAGCGAAGAGATGGCCGACATCCTCTGGGTGCTCTGCTGCCTGGCCAACCAGACGGGCGTGGACCTCACCGAGGCCTTCCGCCAAAGCCTGGAGAAGAAGACACAGCGCGACACCGACCGTCACAAGAACAACCCCAAGCTGGGCGGACAGTGACCCGCCACACACGGGACAGACTGTAGAACCGTAAACAACTATCATAATCAATATGGGTATCATCAAGGAAAACGTGTTGAAAGACACAGAGGCACGCAACGGTGCCAAAAGCAAGGTGGAACAGGCCTTCGAGAAATACAACCTGCAGGTGGACGACGCGGCGGTAGCAACGGCCGTGAAGCGCATCATCGCCGAGAAGGTGGCAGAGAACGACACACGCGACGTCAAGAAATTCCTGCTCGGCAGCGTGGAGCTGACATCGCTCCACACCACCGACACCGAGGAGAGCATCCTCGCCATGGTGGAGAAGGTCAACAAGATGGACTCCACCCGTCCCGACCTGCCACACGTGGCCGCCGTGTGCGTGTTCCCCGTGTTCGTGGACCTCGTGCGCAACTCACTGGAGGTCGACGGCGTAGAGATCACGAGCGTCTGCGGCAACTTCCCCTCATCACAGAGCCGCATGGAAGTGAAGGTGGCGGAGACACAGCTCGCCGTGGCCGACGGCGCCACCAATGTCGACATCGTGCTGCCCGTGGGCAAGTTTCTCTCGGAAGACTATGAAGGCGTGGCCGACGATATCAGCGAGATGAAGCAGGCGTGCGGTGACGTTCCGATGAAGGTCATCCTCGAGACCTGCGACCTGGGCAGCCTGAGCAACGTGAAGCGCGCCGCCATACTGAGCATGTATGCCGGGGCCGACTACATCAAAACCTCGACGGGCAAAGAGAAGGCCGGTGCCACGCCCGAAGGTGTCTACGTGATGTGCCAAGCCATCAAGGAGTATTACGAGCAGACAGGCATCATGATTGGCCTGAAGCCCGCCGGCGGCATCAATACCACCATGGATGCCATCATCCTCTACACCATCGCCAAGGAGGTGCTGGGCGACAAGTGGATGACCAATGAGATGTTCCGACTGGGCACCAGTCGTCTGGCAACCAGTCTGTTGGAGGAGCTCAACGCCTGACCGACCGCACAACAGTGCCGACGACATCATACTGCATAGCCCTGTGGGGCAACAAGATACAGGGTAGAGGCTTTCCCCTACCCTGTATCTTGTTGCCCCACAGGGCTATATGCTCAAAACATGCTGTGACGCTCTCTCAAGCAAGCCGTACGGTCACTTCTCCCGCTTAATCACGAAATCGAGATAGGCACGCAGACTGGCCTTCAGGTCCTCGTCGTGTACGTCGCGCTCAATGAAGGTCAGCGCCTCAGCGTGGAGCTCCCACATGCGGCGCTCCGCATACTCGATGCCACCATGCTCCTTGGTGAAGGCCACCAAACGGGCTATCTCGTCCTTGGTTACCGTGCCGTCCTTCACCTTATAAGCGATATCGAGCATCTCCTTGTCGTTCGTGGTGTTGAGCGCATAGATGGCTGGCAGCGTGAGCTTGCCCTCAGCCATGTCATTGCCCGTGGGCTTGCCGATGCGCGACGGGTCGTAATAGTCGAAAATGTCATCGCGTATCTGGAAGATCATACCGAGGTTACGGCCAAAAATCTTGGCGTTTTCTATCTCTTCCTCCTTGGCCCCACCACTGAGCGTGCCGATGGAGGCACACGCCTCGAAGAGCGCAGCGGTCTTCTGCTTGATAACCTGATAATAAGATGCTTCGGAGATATCCCGCGCATGTGTGTTGGACAGTTGCAGTATCTCTCCGTTGGAGAGCGTACGGCCCAGTTCAGCGAGATAGCGCACGATGGTCTCGTTGTGCGTGTAGCTGATATGGAGCAACGCCGTGGAGAGGATATAGTCGCCTACCAGCACGGCCACCTTATTATCATAGAGCCTATTGACCGACTGCTGGCCGCGTCGCTCAGCACTCTCGTCGACCACATCATCATGGACAAGCGAGGCCGTATGGAGCAGTTCCAAGCCCACGGCAGCATGTTGCGTGACATCGGTCACACGCCCCACCGTCTTGGCCATAAGCAGAATCAGCATGGGGCGCATGCGCTTGCCGGCGCGCTGGCGTATATGGTCGAGTGCCTGACTGAGCAGTCCGTCGGTGTGAGACAGCGAACGGTTGAAAAGCTCGATGAAGTCGGTCAACTCCGACGTGATGGGTTTACTGATTGCTGATAGGTAGTCCATTCCTCTTCTTAAATTTGTTACAAAAGTAATTATTTTATCGGGAACTATGGCAATTTTTTAGTAATTTTGACGTGAAAACAAATAGAAATATGGAGAAACTGTTCCTTTTCGATGCATACGCCATCATCTTCCGATCCTACTATGCGTTCATCAACCGGCCGACCATCAACTCGAAAGGTCTCAACACCTCAGCCATACTGGGCTTCTGCAACACTCTGAAGGAAATCCTCGACAAGGAGAACCCCACCTATATCGGCGTGGCCTTCGACCACGGCAAGACCTTTCGCCACGAGGCCTTTCCGCCCTACAAGGCCCAACGGCAGGAGACACCCGAGGATATCAAGCTCGCGGTGCCCTACATCAAGGAGATCCTCCAGGCCATGCACATCCCCGTGCTGCAGGCCGACGGCTTCGAGGCCGATGATGTCATCGGGACACTCGCCACAAAGGCGGGCCGTCAGGGCATTGAGACCTACATGCTGACGCCCGACAAGGACTACGGACAGCTCATCGGCCCCAACGTCAAGATGTTCCGCCCTCGCCACGGTGGTGGATACGATGTGATCGGCGAGCAAGAGGTGCAGGAGAAGTACGGCATCGCCAGTGCCGCTCAAGTGGTGGACCTGCTGGCTCTTATGGGCGATGCATCCGACAACTACCCGGGCTGCCCGGGCGTCGGAGAGAAGACCGCCGCCAAACTCATCAACCAGTTTGGCTCCACCGAAGCACTCATCAGTCACGCTGACCAGCTCAAGGGTAAGATGCGCGAGAAGGTGGAGAGCGCCATCGACGACATCAGAATGTCGAAGTTCCTGGCCGCCATCCGCACCGACGTACCCATCGACCTCGAACTCGACGCCTTGCGCGTCACTGCCCCCGATGAGGAAAAACTACGCAAGGTGTTCGACCAACTCGAGTTCAAACGACTTGCCGACCGGTTTCTTAACAAACCTAAAACAAAGCTAAAAGATACTAACATACAGCTCGATTTATTTGCGTCAAATGCGGACGAGAGGACAGGCGAGACAAAAGACGCGCTGTATTTGGCCCTTAAAACGACACCTCACAACTATCAACTCATTGATAGTCACGAAGATGCCGTCCGTTTATGTGACTTTTTAAGGACAAATAAAATTCTCAGTCTAGACACGGAGACCACATCAACCGACGCAATAACGGCCGAACTGGTCGGTTTGAGCTTTGCCGTGAAGGAAGGAGAGGCATACTACGTCGCCATCCCCGCCAACCATCAAGAAGCGCAGCGTCGCATCGACATCTTCAAGCCGCTCTATGAGGACAAGGATATCCTGAAGGTCGGACAGAACATCAAATATGACTACGAGGTGCTCCGCCGCTACGGCATCGACATCCAAGGCCCGATGTTCGACACGATGCTCGCCCACTACGTGCTGCAACCCGAGCAACACCACAACATGGACGACATGGCCGAGAACCTGCTCCATTACCAGACCGTGCACATCGAGGAACTCATCGGGCCGCGCGGCAAAGGCCAAAAGAACATGCGGGACCTGTCGCCCGAGGAGGTCTACGAGTATGCAGCGGAAGATGCTGACATCACCCTTCGCCTGAAGAACGTGCTGGAGCCTCGACTGAAGGAGGCTGGAGCGCTCCGCCTGTTCCTCGACATCGAGATGCCGCTGGTCAAGGTGCTGGCCGACATGGAGCTGGGTGGGGTGCGCCTCGACACCCAACAACTGCAAGCCACGCAGCAGACCTTCTCCGAGCGCATGAACGCCTACGAGCGCCATGCCTACGAAGAGGCGGGCGAGACGTTCAACATCTCATCGCCCAAGCAGGTCGGCGATATCCTCTTCGGACGGATGCACCTGCTCGAGAAGCCCAAGCGCACGAAGACAGGACAATATGTCACATCCGAAGAAGTGCTGCAACAGCTGAGAGGCAAGGCACCCATCGTGGACGACATCCTCAACTACCGAGGCATGAAAAAGCTCCTGGGAACCTATGTCGAGGCCCTGCCGAAGCTCATCAACCCGCAGACGGGACACATCCATACCTCGTTCAACCAGGCCGTCACATCCACCGGCCGCTTGTCATCGTCGGACCCCAACCTGCAGAACATACCCGTGCGCGATGACGACGGCAAGGAGATCCGCAAGTGTTTCATCCCCGATGAGGGATGCCGCTGGTTCTCTGCCGACTACAGTCAAATCGAACTGCGTATCATGGCCCATCTCTCGGGCGACGAAAACATGATTGAAGCTTTCCGGGAAGGACAGGACATCCACCGCGCCACAGCCTCCAAGATATGGAAGGTGCCTATGGACCAGGTGACGGACGCCCAGCGCAAGAAGGCCAAACAGGCCAACTTCGGCATCATCTACGGCATCACCGCATTCGGACTGGCGCAGCGCATGGACATCCCCACAGGCGAGGCACGCCAGCTGATCGACGACTACTTCAAGACCTTCCCCAAGGTGCACCAGTTTATGGAGGACGCCAAGCGCACCGCACGCGAGAAGGGCTACGCCGAGACCATGTACGGACGGCGCCGCTACCTGCCCGACATCAACTCGCACAACGCCACCGTGCGCGGCTTCGCAGAGCGCAACGCCATCAACGCACCCATACAAGGCTCGGAGGCCGACATCATCAAGCTGGCCATGATACGCATCTGGCAACGCTTCAGACAGGAGGGCATCCGCTCCAAGATGATCCTGCAGGTACACGACGAACTCAACTTCTCGGTCTGGCCCGACGAAGCCGAACAGGTGGAACGCATCGTTATGGAGGAGATGCAAGGCGCCGCACAGCTGCTGGTGCCGCTCACGGCAGATGCAGGATGGGGCGACAACTGGCTTGAAGCACACTGACCGCAGCATATCTCTCAAGACATCTCACAAGATATAATGTTACCTATCCCGATATAATACACGATATAACATAACACCTCTCGTGATGTATCATTCAAGATAGCAGAGACAAAAAGAACAGCCCGACGAAAGCGAAAGGCCGGAAATTTTAGTAACTTTGCACCTTGTAAATAAAACAAACAGCAGGCCACACGGACCGTGCGGCCGTCAACAAACAAGATAATATGGCATTAAAATGTGGTATTGTGGGTTTGCCCAACGTGGGAAAGTCCACACTCTTCAACTGCCTGTCAAGCGCCAAGGCGCAGGCAGCCAATTTTCCATTCTGCACCATCGAGCCCAACCTGGGAGTCATCACCGTACCCGATGAGCGACTGACCAAGCTGGCTGAGATTGTACACCCCGGACGCATCGTGCCCGCCACGTGCGAAATCGTCGACATCGCCGGACTCGTGAAGGGTGCCAGCAAGGGCGAAGGGCTCGGAAACAAATTCCTCGGAAACATACGTGAGTGCGATGCTATCATACACGTCATCCGCTGCTTCGACGACGACAATGTAGTGCGTGAGGGCGGAGCACCCGTCGACCCCGCAGCAGACAAGGATATCATCGACACCGAACTGCAGCTCAAAGACCTCGAGACCATCGAGGGACAGCTCGCCAAGCAGGAGAAGATAGCCGCCACGGGCAACAAGGATGCCAAGGTGCTGGTCAACGTGCTGCACGCCTACAAGGAGGTGCTCGACAAGGGACAGAACGCCCGCTCGGTGACCTTCGACGACAAAGACGAGCAGCAGGCCGCCCACGACCTGTTTCTGCTGACCACGAAGCCCGTGCTCTACGTCTGCAATGTCGACGAAGGAAGCGCAAAGGAAGGCAACAAGTACAGCAAGCAGATTGAGGAAATCGCAGCATCGGAAGGTGCCGAGGCCATGGTCATCGCCGCCAAGACCGAGGAGGACATCGCCTCGCTCGACACCTATGAGGACAAGAAGCTCTTCCTCGACGAGCTCGGACTGGAGGAGAGCGGTGTCAACCGCCTTATCAAGAAAGCCTACCACCTGCTCAACCTGCAGACATTTATCACCGCCGGCGAGATGGAGGTGAAGGCGTGGACATTCCATAAGGGATGGAAGGCTCCACAGTGTGCCGGCGTCATCCACACCGACTTCGAGAAAGGCTTCATCCGCGCAGAGGTCATCAAATATGACGACTACATGAAGTACAAGACCGAGGCGGCCATCCGCGAAGCAGGACTGCTGCATATCGAAGGCAAGGAATACGTGGTCGCAGACGGCGACATCATGCACTTCCGCTTCAACGTCTGAACCACACACCGACATAACGTTTCCACTCATTCGCACCATGCTTTACATCTATTGGAATCCCAGCGAAGTGATCTTCCACATCGGCAGCTTCGGCATCAGGTGGTATGCCACATGCTGGCTCATCGGCCTCCTGCTGGGCTACCTCCTCATGCACCGCATCTATCGGGAGGAGAAGATTGCCGACGAGAAGTTCGACCCGTTGTTCTTCCATATCTTCATCGGCGTGCTGGTGGGTGCCCGCCTGGGCCACTGCCTTTTCTACCAGCCCGACTATTTCCTGTCATCGGCCGACCACGTCATCGAGATGCTCATACCCATGCAACACATGCCGGACGGCTCATGGCACTTCACAGGCTACGCCGGACTGGCCTCGCACGGCGGCGTGATCGGCATGCTCATCGGCATCTGGCTCTACTGCCGCCGCACAAAGGTGCCCGGCTGGGTGGTGCTCGACAACATGGGCATCTGCTCGGGCATCACAGCGACATTCATCCGGCTGGGCAACCTCATGAACTCGGAGATTATCGGCAAGGTGACCGATGTGCCCTGGGCCTTCGTCTTCGAGCGTGTCGACGGTCTCCCACGCCATCCCGGACAGCTCTATGAAGCCCTGACCTACATCACCATCTTCGCCATCATACTGACCCTATACCGCAAACACCGCGAACGCGTGGGCACAGGCTTCTTCTTCGGACTCTGCCTGACACTCATCTTCACCAGCCGCTTCCTCATCGAATACACCAAAGATATCCAGGTGGACTTTGAGGCAGGCATGCTCTTCGACATGGGGCAGCTGCTCTCCGTGCCGTTCATCGCCATCGGCATCTTCTGCATCTTCTGCAAGAAGGGCATGAAGAAACTGGGTGCCAAGCCCTGGCAACAGGAATAAAAAAAGGAAAACACACAAAACGGGAAAGCCCCTCAAGGCGTGTCTGCTGCCGGTTCACAGGAACCGAAAACACAAAAGACACATCTTGAGGGGCTTCCTCTTCCCCACCCTACTGGCTTCTGCCCGTTACAATCTTCTTGATCTCGTTGAGCTTGTTGAGCGCCTCTACAGGCGTGAGGTTATTGATGTCGAGACCCAGGATCTCATCCCGCACCTGCGAGAGCACGGGGTCGTCAAGCTGAAAGATACTCATCTGCACGCCGTCACGGTTCTCGGCAAGCTTCTCAGCCGTGGGCTTGCCTGCCGACCCCACCGAGGCGTTGTCCGCCTCCAGTTGCTTCAGGATGACCTGGGCACGCTTGACGATGCTGCGCGGCATGCCCGCTATCTCAGCCACGTGGATACCAAAAGAGTGTTCGGAACCGCCACGGACCAGCTTGCGAAGGAAGATAACCTTGCCATCGACCTCCTTCACCGACACGTTGTAGTTCTTGATGCGCGGGAAGTTCTTCTCCATCTCGTTGAGCTCATGGTAGTGTGTGGCGAAGAGCGTGCGTGCATGGGCCTTCGGATGCTCATGAAGGTACTCCACGATGGCCCATGCGATGGAGATGCCGTCGTAGGTAGACGTGCCTCGGCCGAGCTCGTCGAAGAGCACCAGCGACCGCGGCGACACATTATTGAGTATGTCGGCGGCCTCCGTCATCTCAACCATGAAGGTCGACTCGCCCTGCGAGAGATTGTCGCTGGCACCCACACGGGTGAATATCTTGTCCACCAAGCCAATTTTCGCGCGCTCTGCGGGCACAAAGCACCCAACTTGGGCCATCAGCACGATGAGTGCCGTCTGGCGCAGCAGGGCCGACTTTCCGGCCATATTGGGACCCGTGATCATCATCACCTGCTGCTTCTCAGTGTCGAGATAGACATCGTTGGGCACATAGTGTTCGCCCAGCGGCATCTGCGTCTCGATGACCGGGTGTCGTCCCTGATAGATGTCGATGACATCGCCCTCATCCACCACCGGCCGCACATAGAGGTTGTCTTCCGACACCTTGGCAAAGCCCAGGAGACAGTCGATGCGCGCCAGCACATTGGCATCAATCTGTATTTGCGGGATAAACTCCTGCATGGCCATCACCAGTTCGGCGAACAGCCGTGCCTCGAGGTCGAGTATTTTCTCATCGGCCCCCAGTATCTTCTCCTCATATTGCTTCAGCTCCGGCGTGATGTAGCGTTCGGCCTGCGCCAGGGTCTGCTTTCTGATCCACGTCTCGGGCACCTTGTCCTTGAACGTGTTGCGCACCTCGAGATAATAGCCAAAGACATTGTTGAAACCTACCTTGAGCGAGGCGATGCCCGTCTTCTCGGCCTCGTCCTCCTGGATCCGAAGCAGATAGTCCTTGCCGTTGCGCGATATGGACCGCAGGTCATCGAGCTCATGGCTGTAGCCTGCGGCGATGACGTTGCCCTTGTTGACGAGCAAGGGCGGGTCGGGCTGTATCTCCTTTTCGATGCGGTCGCGCAGGCTCTCGCAGAGGTTAAGCTGCTCACCGAGGCTGCGCAGACTGTCGTTGTCGGCACGAAGGCACGCTGCCTTGACGGGCTGCACTGCCTTCAGGGCGTGCTTCAGCTGCACCACCTCGCGCGGTGACACCCTTCCGACCGCCACCTTGGAGATGATGCGCTCCAGATCGCCGATGTGATGGAGCTGCTCGTCGACAAGCTGCCGGAAGTCGGGGCACTTGAAGAAATACTCCACTACATCCTGCCGGCCGCTGATCTGCCGGACATCCTTCAGCGGGAAGACCATCCACCGCCGCAACAGGCGGCCTCCCATGGGTGTCACCGTGCGGTCGACAACTCCGAGAAGCGACGTGCCGTCCTCCTGCATGGGCTGCAAGAGTTCCAGCGAGCGGATGGTGAACTTGTCGAGGCGGACGAACTTCTCCTCCTCGATACGCTTCAGTGAGGTGATGTGGTTGATGCGAGTGTGCTGTGTAAGCTCCAGGTACTGCATGATGGCACCGGCGGCAATGACCCCCTCCCTGAGATGATCGACGCCAAAGCCCTTGAGGTTCTTGGTTCCGAAATGCTTGAGCAGCTTCTGCCTCGCCGACTGTTCGGTGAACACCCAGTCGTCGAGTTCGAAGACACAATGGCGCGTGCCGAAGTAACGCTCGAAGTCGGCCTTGCGTTCACGGTCGTAGAGCACCTCCTTTGGCGAGAAGTTGCCGAGCAGCTTCTCCACATGATCATAGGATCCCTGCCCCGTCAGAAACTCACCCGTGGATATGTCGAGGAAGCTGATGCCGCATGCCGTCTTGCCGAAGTGGACGGCCGCGAGAAAGTTGTTTTCCTTATAGTTGAGCACATTGTCGCTCATGGCCACACCAGGGGTGACCAGCTCGGTGATGCCCCGCTTCACCATCTTGTCCATCTCCGTGAGGCCTTTCTTGCCCTTGATGGCCTCGCGTTTCTTCTTGGGGTCCTCCAGTTGGTCGCAGATAGCCACCCGCTTGCCGGCACGGATGAGCTTGGGCAGGTAGGTGTCGAGGGCGTGATGGGGGAAGCCGGCCATCTCCGAGC
>CAVIOP010000076.1:0-13178 GCA_963644485.1 bacterium
GGCGCGGACGGCTGAGGAAGAAGAACGTGCCGCCGGAGTGAGTCATGCGGTAAACGTATTCAGTCTTGTCAACATAGAGCAGATTGCGCTCAATGATATTGCTGAACGTCTGTATTCCTATGGGATATAACTTCAATGCCATTGTCAGTGTCGTTTAGAGGGTTATGGGTGCAGCAATTGCTATCGTATGTTATTTCATTACATTCAATTCCTTCGCAAAGATACTAATAAATCTCGAAAGGAGTCGATTTTCAACCGTACTTTTCCGCTTGTTTTCCGCCGTCCACCGTCGCCGAGGCGGTAGCCGGCAGGGCTTGCGCCAGATAGTTCTTGGGCGTGATGCCGCAGTGTTGCTTGAAGTAGCGTGTGAGGGCCGACTGGTCGGCAAAGTGAAACTCGGCCGCCACCTCCTTCAGACTCTTCGAGGTGTTGAAGAGCGTCAGTTTCAGTTGCTCCACGAGATAGTCGTCTATGATCCGCTTGGGCGGCAGCCCCGTGTGCTCGTGCGACACGCGGCTCAGGTATTTGCGGCTGATGTGCATCATCGTGGCATAAGCCGCCACCTCATGGCAATGCTTGTAGTGCTCGGTGATGAGCCGCATAAACTCGGCAAAGAGTTGCTGGTTGCGCTGCGAACCGCCGCCGCGGCCGCTGTGGCTGCAAGGGTTGAAGCGCATATAGTCGGCAAAGCCAATGAAAAACGACTGCAGTTGCAAAGTCACGATGCGGCTTACCGACGGTGTGTAGGGGTCGTTGCAGTAGAAGGCCAGGATGTTGAATATGTTGCTGACGACACCCGTCACCTGCGGTCCGGCATGGCTCAGGCGGTCGAGGCGCAGTTCCATATACACCTCGTGCTCAATGTTGACGCTGGTGCTCCGCAGCAGGTCTTGCGAATAGTGCAGCACGTCGGCTTCGAAATCGGCGCTCACGCCGCTCCAGTCGACGATGTCGCTGGGAAAGAAGATGAAGGCGCGGTCGGCCTGAAGATGCCACGTGCCGAAGTCTATGCGCACGGTGGCTTCTCCCCGCCGGCACATCACCAGAGCACCATGCCCCACGGCGTGCTGGCCTGCAGCTATGTCATGCGCCCGCAGGCGTGTGAGTTGAGTGTCCATTTTGTAGGCAAAGTTACGGATTTTTCTTGGTCTTTTGTTCCCATATTGTCAAAAGAGTGCGTTTTTTGATAACCGCCGCCCTCGCCGAATAGCCGTACCTTTGCACCCGAATTTCAGAGATAATACCTTTTTAATATGCTAAAACGACACTTGTTGGCAACGGCCATGGCCGTTGCCATGTCGGTTGCTGGCAGTGCACAGACCACCCGCCAGATGACCATCAGCGAGATGTTTGGCCTCTTGGAAAAGGCCAACAGCAGCATCCGCGCAAGCCAGACGAGCGTTGAGGCCGCCCGCGAGGGCGTCAAGGCGGCACGCAGCCAGCGTCTGCCCGACATCAGCACCAGCCTCTCGGCCAGTTACATAGGCAACGTGCTGCTCATGGACCGCGACTTCAGCGATGTGCACGGCATGCACTCGCCACACTTCGGCAACCAGTTTACGCTGGATGCCCAGCAGACCGTCTATGCAGGCGGAGCCATCAGTGCAGGCGTGCGTCTCTCCGAACTGGGACTGGCAAAGGCCGAGGCCGCCACCGACCTCACACGCCAGCAACAGCGGCTGATGGTGCTCGGACAGTATCTCGACCTGGAGAAACTGGCCAACCGCGAGCGTGTGCTGCAAAGCAACATCGACCTCACGGAGCGGCTCATTGCCGACATACAGGAGCGCCACCGACAAGGCGTGGCACTGAAGAACGACATCACCCGCTACGAACTGCAGATGGAGACGCTGCGGCTGAACCTCACCAAACTGCGCAACCAGCGCACCGTGATCAGTCACCAGTTGTGCAACGCGCTGGGCATAGAGGGCGACGTCTGCATCGAGCCCACCGACGACGTGCAGGCCATGACCTTCGGCAACGAGGGGCAGGGCCGCTGGCAGCAGGCTGCCACGGCGGGCAATCCCACACTGCGCATGGCCACCATCGACGAAGACCTGTCGGGACAACAGTTGAAGTTGGCACGCAGCGCCATGCGCCCCAAGGTGGCGCTGGTGGCCTCCAACAACTTCAACGGCCCCATCACCTTCGAACTGCCGCCCATCAACAAGAACCTCAACGTGTGGTATGTAGGCGTGGGCGTCAGTTATCAGTTGTCGTCGCTCTTCAAGAGCAACAAACGCGTGCGGCAGGCCCGTCTGGAGACGCGTGCGGCACAGGAGCACAAGGCCGAGGCCCAGGAGCAGATCGACAACCAGATGCAGGCCGCATGGGTGGCCTACAGGCAGACCTATGTGGAACTGGAGACGCAGCAGAAGAGCGTGGAACTGGCACGCGAGAACTATCAGGTGGTCAACGACCGTTACCTGAACCAACTGGCCCTTGTCACCGACATGATTGATGCCAGCAACATGCGCCTCGATGCCGAACTCTCGGAAGCCGATGCGCGCATCAATATCGCTTACGCTTACTATAAAATGAAATATATCGCAGGAGAATTATGAACAAGAAAAAACAAATACTGAGAGCATACAACATCGTAGTCATCGCACTGCTGGTGCTTGGCGCCGTTTATGTGTGCAGTCGTTTCGTGCACCTTGGCAGTGTGGAATATACCGACAACGCCATGGTCCACCGCAACCAGACACCCGTCAACACCCGTGTGCTGGGCTTCATCAAGGAGATACGTTTCACCGAATTCCAGCATGTGAAGAAAGGCGACACGCTGGTCGTCATCGACGATGCCGAGTATCGGCTGGCGCTGGCGCAGGCAGAGGCCGGCCTGAAGGGACAGAGGAGCGGCAGCGGTGCCGTTACGGCCAGTATCGGCACTACCCAGCGCAACGTCAGCGTGGCCAGTGCCAGCGTGGACGTGGCCAGTGCGGGCATCGCCGAGGCCAAGGAAGGCATGGATAACGCGCGCCGCGACTACGACCGCTTCAAGGCTTTGTTGGCCAAGGGCGCTGTCACCCAACAGCAGTTTGACCATGCCAAGACACAGTATGAACAGGCGCGTTCGCGCTGGCAGGCGGCACGGGCACGCATGGCGCAGGCCACGGCCAGCAGGGTGGCCACGGCCAGTGTGACGGGCGAGCAGCACCAACGGCTGGGCCAGAGCCGTGCCGGGGAAAGCGTGGCTGAGGCGCAGCTCCATATGGCCCAGCTCAACCTGGGCTATACGGTCATCACTGCCCCGTGTGACGGCTACGTGGGCCGCAAGAACATCTACACCGGCCAACTGGTGCAGCCCGGACAGCTCATGGTCGACATCGTCGATGACAGTCAGGTGTGGGTCATCGCCAACTACCGTGAGTCGCAGTTGCACCACATCCGTGTGGGTGCCGACGTGACCTTCGAGTGCGACGCTGTGCCCGGCGTGACCTATCAGGGACACGTGGTGGCCATGTCTGCGGCCTCGGGTGCCGGCATGGACCATATCCCGGTGGACAATGCCACGGGCAACTTTGTGAAAGTGGAACAACGCGTACCGGTGCGCATCGAACTGACGGCCGACAACAATGCAGCCGATGTCAAGCGTTTGCTCAGTGGACTCAATGTAGAGACACGGGTGAAATATTGAATCCTGAAAGAAGGATGAATTCAACGTTTTAACATCACTCGTCGATTATGCCCGGACCAATGATTGGACAGCCGTTTGCCATGCCCATGGTGAAGCCCTTCATTCCGAAGGCTCTGCAGCCGTGGCTCTATCTGGCTTGCGCTGTCGTTTTCCAACTTGTCAATACCACCTATCTCGGCTCCATGCAGCAGATGATGGGCGCCACGCAGCTCATGCAGGAGGACATCATGTTCATCTTCATTTGCGGCGAGGTGGGCGTGGCTATGCCGTTCCCCTTCCTGTTTCGGATGAAGTTTCGGTTCACCAACCGACAGCTGGAGCTCTTCGCCATCAGTGGCATGCTGGTGTGCATGCTACTGACGCAGGTGCTCTTCGACTGCTCCGATGTCCACCAGACCATGCCGCTGCTCTGCCTGTTGTCTTTCGCCTGTGGTTTCATGAAGCTCATGGCCACCTTTGAGATGATGAGCAACATACAGTTGTGGATGACCCCGAAGCGCGACTTCCGCATCTTCTTCCCCCTGCTTTACATAATTATCCTCGGCGATATCAGCGGCAGCACTTGGCTGAGCCAGCAGGTGACCTACTACACTGGATCCTGGCAGATGATGCCGTGGCTCGTCATCGGACTGCTGGTTCTGACGTTGCTGTTCATATATGTGTGCACCCGGCCCTTCCGTTTCATGAAGCCTCTGCCTTTCATCTCGCTCGACTGGCTGGGAATGGTCCTGTGGTCACTCTCGCTTCTCGCAGGCATCTGGATATTCCTCTATGGTGAACACTACAACTGGACCGACAGTCATCTGTGGCGGTCGGTGGTCATCGTCGAGCTGGCAATAGTGGCACTGACCGTATGGCGCATGTGCAGCATCCGCCATCCCTACCTGGCACCTGCCGCCTTCAGCTATAAGACGCTCGTGCCCATCTTGTTGATGTTTGTCGTGGCCGAGGTGATGAACTCCACGCCGCAGGTGTTGCAAAACACCTACACCGGTGCTGTGATGCACTGGGGCTATAAGACGCTCTCGCCTCTCAATCTCATCACGCTGGCCGGCAACTTCACGGGCTGCCTCTTCTGCCTGTGGTGGATGAAGATGACAAGGCAGGTCTACACGCGCCTGCTTACGCTGGGCTTTGCGCTGTTGCTCTGCTATCAGGTCATGATGTATTTCCTGGTCTGTCCCGGTTTGCCGTTGGAGGCGTTGTTCGTGCCAACGTTTTTGCGGTCGTTTGGCTACACCATCTTCTTCACCACGCTCACCATCTATCTGGAGGAACTGATGCCCTTCCAGCATTTCTTCATGGGACTGACCATTTGCGGATTCGTCCGCAACGGACTCCTGGCTACCGTCACCGAGAGCGTGTACGATTATCTCCTGCGCTATCATGTCATGGACAATCTGGTGAGCGCGCATATCTACACGTCTGCTGAGAGCCTGCTTACAGGCATCAAGCAACTCTACGGAGTGACGTGCATCGGTGGATGTGTCTTCATGCTCTTGCTTATGCTGTGGCATGTGGGGCCGGTACGCTCCACGCTGAAGCACTTGCCCTACTGGGAAAAACTGGGGCGTGAGATGCGCAAGGAGCTTGGGCGGTAAGCCGCCTTTTGTAGTAGAGGCAGGAGCCTGGCGCAAGCCCTGCGGATAGATCAGAAGGCCTTTGCTGGGGTGTGACAATCACTTCCCTCCGGCAAAGGCCTTTTGCTGTTGGCGTTCAAAGAATAAGTCGTGGATGGTTGGGTCGTCAGTCAGTTCTTCTTCAATTCGATGCGAAAGGTGGTGCCGTGTCCCACCTCGGAGCTTTTTACCCAGATGCGTCCCTTGTGATATTCTTCCACAATGCGCTTGGCAAGGCTCAGCCCCAGTCCCCAGCCCCGTTTCTTGGTCGTGAAGCCTGGCTTGAAGACATTGTGCATGTCTTTCTTGCGGATGCCCTTGCCCGTGTCGCTCACTTCGATGATGGCTTTTGTGGGCGTCTCCTCCACATGCAGGGTGATGGTTCCCGACTCACCTCCCATGGCATCGACGGCATTCTTCGAGAGATTCTCTATGACCCACTCGAAGAGTGAAGCGTTGAGGCTGACGATGATGTCGTGGTCGGGGAAGTCCTTGACCATCTTCACGTGCTTGCTGGTGCGCCGGTCCATGTAGTCGATCACATGGTCCATGACCTCGTTGAGGCTTGAGGGCACCGGCTCGGGCAGCGAACCGATTTTCGAGAAGCGGTCGGCAATGAGCTGCAGTCGCTTCACGTCCTTGTCAAGTTCGGGTATGAGGTCGTCAGCGGGATATTGCTCCTTGAGAATCTCCACCCATGCCATGAGGCTGCTGATGGGCGTGCCGAGCTGGTGGGCGGTCTCCTTCGACAGGCCGACCCACACCTTGTTTTGTTCGGCGCGCTTGGAGGTGAGCAGCGCGATGATGGCCGTCACGACGAAGAGCAGCACGACACCCAGTTGAACATAGGGATAAAGGGCCAGCCGCTTGAGCACGAGCGAGTCGTCGTAGCACACGTCGATGTAGTCGTTGTCCTGCTTGTCGAGGTTGATGCGTATGTTGCGGTGTGCCGCCAGTAGCCTGTGACCTTCCTGGCTTGCCTGGTTGAGGCTGTCGTCGTAGGTGTCGGCCTTGAGGTCGAGGTTGCGGAAATCGGATACGTTACCGCGCGAGTCGAGCACGATGACGGGTATGGTGTTGTTCTCATTGAGCACCGTCAGTACCAGTCCCAGGTCGGTGTTCTCATCTGCTTTGTTGAGTGTGCGCATGGCTTCAGCCCACACCTGCATGCGCGACCGTTCCTGTTGTTCCAGGTCACGCGTCAGGATGTGTGACACGACGAGTGAGCCGGCGGCTATGAGAATGGCCGCGACGACCAGCACGATCTTCATCTGTCGTATTCTGTCAGTCCACTGCATGCTTTCTAAACGAGTCCTGGCGGCTGATTATTGTCCCGATGGCTGTCTTTTCCCGATTATTTTGCTGATAGGAGCAGGAAACAAAATGGGCATTCCCCGGGTCACAACTGACCTCGCTGGAATGCCCGAAACGAGTAATGATAGGAAAAACCGTTACCGTCTATGGTTGTCAATCGAATGTTGCGCGGTTATCTGTTGAGAAACGCGTTGACCTTCTTGGCAGCATCACGGCCACTGGCCATTGCGCGCACCACGAGGCTTGCACCGCTGGCTGCATCGCCGGCGAGGAACACGTTGTCGGCAAACTGTGGTTGTTCGGGTCTGAGGAAGCCCATGGCCAACAGCACGATCTGCGCCTTGATGATCTCCGGTTTCCCGGCTTCCACCATGATGGGACGGCCGCCTTCGGGATTCGGTTTCCAGTCGATGGGCTGCACACGCACGCCCGTCAGCTTGCCGTCCTTGCCGAGAAACTCCAGGGAGTTGATGTTCCAGCGCCGCACGCAACCTTCCTCGTGCGAGGAGGTAGTCTTCAGGGTGCGTGGCCAGTTGGGCCAAGGGTTCTTCGGGTCTTCGGGCCCTACGGGCGGCTTGGGCATGATTTCAATCTGCGTAACGCTGCGTGCGCCCTGGCGGTGGGCCGTGCCGATGCAGTCGGACCCTGTGTCACCTCCGCCAATCACCAGCACATCCTTGTCCTTGGCGTTGACCAGTTCGTCTTTCTTGAATTCTGCGCCTGCCAGTACGCGGTTTTGCTGTGACAACATCTCCAGGGCGAAATGGACGCCCTTTAGCTCGCGGCCGGGTATTTTGAGGTCGCGTGCCTGCGGTGTTCCCGTGCAGACGACTACGGCGTCGAATGTGTCGGATAGCTCCGTGAACGTCACCACCTTGTCCTTTGCCAGTGTGGGGTCGTTCTGGATGTCACCCACCTGGTTCTTGTCTGTCACGACGTGTACGCCGAATGAGAACTCGATGCCCTCCTGCCGGAGTATGGCCATGCGCCTGTCGATAACCTCCTTGTTGAGCTTGAAATTGGGTATGCCGTAGCGTAGCAGTCCTCCGGCGTTCTCGCGGGCGTCGTAGACGGTGACGGTGTAGCCCATGTGGTTGAGTCTGTTGGCAGCCACGAGACCAGCCGGTCCGGCGCCCACGACAGCCACTTTCTTGCCGTTGCGCTCGGGCGTGACGGGCCGTATGTAGTCCTCCTCCCAGGCATGCTCGGTGATGGCAGCCTCGTCTTCGCGGTTGGTGGTGGGCTGGTGCTCTATGAGGTTGAGCACACAGGCTTTCTCGCAGAGTGCGGGGCAGATGCGTCCCGTGAACTCGGGGAAGTCGTTTGTGGCGTTGAGCAGCTGGTAGGCCAACTTCCAGTCGCCCTTGTAGAGGGCATCGTTCCACTCGGGTGGTTTGTTGCCCAGCGGACAGGCGCTGTGGCAGAAAGGTACGCCGCAATCCATGCAGCGGCTTGCCTGCAACTGTCTGTCGTGCGAGTTGAGAGTCTGCTCCACCTCGCCGTAGTCGTGTATTCTATCGTGTATGGGCCGGTAGCCGGCCTCCTTGCGGTCTATAGTCAGAAATGCTTTAGGATTTCCCATGATATATGATGATGCTTGTTGCTGTTACACGTTGGTTAATAGTCTCTCTGCATGTCGGCAATCTTCTGCTGCAGCTTGCGCACTTGTTCCTCTTGCAACACACGCTTGTACTCGATGGGGACCACCTGTATGAAGTCCTCGATGTACCGGTTCCAGTCGTCGAGCATGGTGCGTGCCAGTTTGGAGCCTGTGTAGAGGTAGTGCTGGCGGATGAGCTCATGCAGCTCCTTGCGGTAGCTGCTCTCCTCGACGAGGTTGATCTCCACCATGTCCATGTTGCAGAAATAGTCGAAGTTGTGGTTTTTGTCCCACACGTAGGCTACGCCGCCGCTCATGCCGGCCGCGAAGTTGCGGCCTGTCTCGCCGAGCACCACGACGCGTCCGCCGGTCATGTATTCGCAGCAGTGGTCGCCTGCGCCCTCGATGACGGCGATGGCTCCTGAGTTTCTGACGCCGAAGCGCTCACCCACCTTGCCGTTGACGTAGAGCTCGCCGCTGGTGGCTCCGTAGAGTCCAGTGTTGCCCGCGATGATGTTGTCCTCGGCTGCGAAGTTGGAGCGTGTGGGAGGCAGGATGGACACGCGTCCGCCCGAGAGTCCCTTGGCGAAGTAGTCGTTGGTGTCGCCCTCGAGCTTGAAGTCGACGCCGCTGACGAGGAAGGCACCGAAGCTCTGTCCGGCCGAGCCCTTGAACTTCACGTTGATCTGTGCGGCGCGTTCTTGTGTGAGCCGCTTGGTGACCGTGTCGACATCGTCACCCGTGGCGTGCATCTCCTTTTCGATCTTCTCGGCGCGGTGCTGTTCGATATAGCCCGACAGCATGGTGCCCACGGCACGGTTGGTGTTGCGGATGCTGTAGTCGAGGTCGATCTCGCCGCCCGTCTCTATGGTGTTGGCGGCGGCCTTGATCATCTGCTCGTCGAGCACACCTTCCAAGTCGTGTTCCTGGCTCTTGGTGCAGTAGAATGACGAGTCGCCGTGCTCCTGGTGGAGCAGGTTGGTGAAATCGAGCGAGTTCCACTTGCGCGTGATGGCTGCTGCCTCTTTCTTATCCTTGTCCAATGTTGATGCCGGCTTGGCGGCCAGCGGCTTGCGCACGATAAGTTCGGTGTGGCCGATGATGTCGTTGAGATGGCGATAGCCCATCTGTGCCAGGTACTCGCGCACCTCCTCTGCGAGGAAGGTGAAGAAATTGACCACGTGATGATAGTTGCCCATGAAATGTGCGCGGAGCTTGGGGTCCTGTGTCGCCACGCCCATGGGACATGTGTTCTGCGAGCACTTGCGCATCATGACACAGCCCAGGGTGATGAGTGCTGCGGTGCCGAAGCCGAACTCCTCGGCTCCGAGCAGTGCCGTCATGATGACGTCGCGTCCGGTCTTGAGCTGTCCGTCCACCTGTAGGCGTACGAGCGACCGCAGTCCGTTCTTGACCAGTGTCTGCTGCGTCTCGGCCAGTCCGATCTCAGGCGAGATGCCTGCGAAGCGCATGCTCGATGCGGGGCTGGCACCTGTTCCGCCCTCAGCGCCGGAGATGACGATAAGGTCGGCCTTGGCCTTCACCACGCCGGCGGCGATGGTGCCCACACCGCTCTCGGCCACCAGTTTCACGGAGATGGCTGCGCGGGGGTTGATATTCTTCAGGTCGAAGATCAGTTGCTTGAGGTCTTCGATGGAGTAGATGTCGTGGTGGGGTGGTGGCGAGATGAGCGAGATGCCCGGTATGGAGTGTCGTGTCTTGGCGATGATGTCATTGACCTTGAAGCCCGGCAGCTGTCCGCCTTCACCCGGCTTGGCACCTTGAGCCACCTTGATCTGTATCTCCTCGGCGTTGACCAGGTACTCGGTGGTCACGCCAAAACGGCCGGAGGCCACCTGCTTGGTCTTGCTTGAGAGCGAGATGCCGTCGATGGACGAGTGGAAACGTTCTTCGTCCTCGCCGCCCTCACCCGTGTTGGAACGGGCGCCGAGCTTGTTCATGGCCAGAGCCATGGCCTCGTGGGCCTCCTTGCTCAGAGCGCCAAACGACATGGCTCCCGTCACGAAATGCTTGACGATGGACTCCACGGGCTCCACCTCGGCCAGGTCGATGGGCGCGGCGGCATGCTTGAAGTCGAAGAAGTCGCGGATGAAGATGGGGTCGTCCTTCTCGTCGGCCAGTTGTGTGTATTTCTTGAACATCTGGTAGTCGCCGCGTCGGGTGGCCAACTGCAGGGTGGCGATGGTGTCTGGGGTCCAGGCATGGCGTATGCCGTCGCGCCGCCAGTGGAACTGTCCGAGCGTGGGCAGCGGCTTCTCGATGTATGAAGCCTTCTGGTTCTCTTTGGCGAGGGCAAACGCTTCGTCGTGCAGTACGATGGCGTCGTGGGCGATGGTCTTCAGGCCGACACCGCCGATGGTGCTGTGGTCTGTGCCGAAATAGGTCTTCAGCAGCGACTCCGACAGGCCGATGGCCTCGAAGATCTTGGCACCGCGATAGCTGCGGATGGTCGAGATGCCCATCTTGGCCATAATCTTGAAAAGGCCTTTCTTGACGGCCTTGATGTAGTTGGCCTCGGCGGTGGGGTAGTCTTCCTGTATCTTGCGCTGCTTGACGAGGTCGTCGAGGATGGCATAGGTCATGTAGGGGCAGAGGGCCGAGGCACCGTATCCCAGCAGCAGGGCTGCGTGCATCACCTCGCGGATCTCGCCCGACTCCACGATGAGAGCCGTCTGCACGCGCTTGCCCACAGAGATGAGGTAATGATGCACAGCGCTCACGGCCAGCAGTGACGGGATGGCCACGTGCGTCTCGTCGACATCGCGGTCGGTGAGGATGATATAGTTGTAGCCGTCGTCGACGCTCTTCTCGGCATCGTGGCACAGACGGTCGAGGGCATCGCGCAAGCCGCTCTCGCCCTGCCGTGCCTCAAAGAGGATGGGGAGCTTGATGGTGTTGAAGCCCTTGTAGCGTATGTTGCAGAGGATGTCGAGCTGTGTGTTGGTGAGGATGGGGTGGGGCAGGCGCACCATCTTGCAGTTTGATTCATTGGGGTTGAGGATGCCCGTGCCCACGCGGCCGATGTACTCGGTGAGGCTCATCACGAGGTTTTCGCGGATGGAGTCGATGGCAGGGTTGGTGACCTGTGCAAACTGCTGGCGGAAATAGTTGAAGAATATCTGTGGGCGGTCGCTCAGCACGGCCAGCGGCGTGTCGTTGCCCATCGAGGCGGTAGGCTCCTGTCCCTTGACGGCCATGGGCACGATGGTGTCCTCGATGTCCTCACGGCCGAAGCCGAACTCCACGCACTTGCTCTGCAGATTGCTGACGGCGTTGCTCACCTTGCGTCCGCTGCGTATCTTCTCGAGCTGGATGCGGTTGGTGTTGAGCCACTGGCGGTAGGGATGCTCGGCAGCCAGACGCTCGCGTATCTCGCCGTCATAGTAGATCTTGCCTTCCTGGGTGTCGATGAGCAGGATCTTGCCGGGCTCGAGACGGCCTTTCTCGGCAATCTCCGTCGGGTCGAAGTCCATGACGCCCACCTCGGAGGCTACCACCATTGTGTCGTTCTTGGTGATGGTGTAGCGTGCCGGGCGCAGACCGTTGCGGTCGAGCATGCCGCCGGCGAAGCGGCCGTCGGAGAAGAGCAGGGCGGCGGGACCGTCCCAAGGCTCCATCAGGATGGAGTGGTACTCGTAGAAAGCCTTCAGGTCTTCGGATATGGGGTTCTTGTCGTTGAAGCTCTCGGGAACCATGATTGACATGGCGTGGGGCAGCGACAGACCGCTCATGACGAAGAACTCGAACACGTTGTCGAGGCTGGCGGAGTCGCTCATGCCCGGCTGTACGATGGGCGTGATGTCGTGGATGTCACCCAGGGCATCGCTCGACAGCACCGACTCGCGGGCTTTCATCCAGCCGCGGTTGCCGCGGATGGTGTTGATCTCGCCGTTGTGGGCCACCATGCGGAATGGCTGCGCCAGGCTCCACGTGGGGAAGGTGTTGGTGGAGAAGCGGCTGTGGACGATGGCCAGGCCGCTCGTGAAATAGTTGTTGGTCAGGTCGGGATAGTACTGCCGCAGCTGGAGGCTGGAGAGCATGCCCTTGTAGACGATGCTCTTGCTGGAGAGCGAGCAGATGTAGAAGTCGCTGACGGGCAGCTCCGGACGTTGTGCGCCCAGCTGGGCCACGCGGTTTTCGATCTTCTTGCGTATAATATATAATGTGCGCTCGAATGTCGGCACCTTGTCGTCGGTCACTCCCGTGATGAACACCTGCTTGATGTCGGGCTCCGTGGTGAGTGCGGCTTCGCCGAGACATCCCGGGTTGGTGGGTACCGTGCGCAGGTGGGTGAGGCTCAGTCCCTCGCGCTCAATCTCCTCGATCATGATCGACAAGATGAGATGCTGGCAGGCGCTATCCTTGGGAAGGAACACCAAGCCCGTTCCGTACTTGCCCTTCTCGGGCACAGGAATGCCTTGCAGCAGGATGAATTCGTGTGGTATCTGCAACAAGATGCCAGCACCGTCGCCCGTCTTGCCGTCGGCACCCTCGGCACCGCGATGGCGCAGGTTCTCCAGCACTTTCAGTGCGTTGTCGACGAGATCGTGGCTCTTGTTGCCGTGGATGTTCACGACCATGCCCACACCACAAGCGTCGTGCTCGTAGGCGGCATTATACAATCCTTTCCCCATAATCTTAACAATTAATCAGTAAAACAATAACTTTTCCTATCAATATGTTTGCAAAGTTACGCATTTCCTACCAAAGTGACAGGTTATTCAGACTGTCTTCTAAATAGAATTTACTGCCAAGTGATAATTTATAACTTCTTATGAACTTTCAAACCGTAAGAAGATTGCTTTGTATTTGTCCTTAGAATAACAAATTGTTACTTTGGCTTCAAATTTGAATTTTAAAGTTTTAAGTTTCGGATTTGGCCATCATGTTGCCTCTGGCCAAAAAAGAACAAATAGCATGAAGTACAGTGTAAGCCGCGGGCTGAAAGCCCAGCAATTACCTAGCCCAGGGCAAGCGAAGCGGC
>CAVIOP010000077.1:0-12915 GCA_963644485.1 bacterium
CCAAAATCGCTCTAGATTGAGCGTTGCGCAGATATAGTTTTTTTAAGAATAAAGCGGACAAATGTCAAATCATGTTGAGCGCGGTATCAAGTTATTGAAAACATTAAGGCTGTTCTAATCTGGGAAATTCATAGATAACGAAGATCTGTTATGCCCGGCATGACTTGTCCTGTATGTCATGAGAAAGGCGCCCATGCCTGCCGCGAATGGGCAGACAAGGGCGCCTTGGGTCGTTCACCTTGTTTTTCTTTCTGTCACAAAATGTGGTTGGAGTGGGATCAGTAGGCCTGCTCGTGCACACCTTTCACGGCGCGTCCGCTGGGGTCGTTCATGTCTTTGAACGAGGCATCCCAGGCCAGCGCCTCTGCCGTGGAGCACGCCACGCTGGGCACGCTGGGCACCGACCGTGCCGCCGAGTCGCTGGGGAAGTGCTCGGCAAAGATGGAGCGGTAGCAGTATTCCTCCTTGTTCTGCGGAGGGTTGATGGGGAACCGTTCGGCAGCATGCGCCATCTCCTCGTCGCTGACGCTACTGGCGGCTATCTGCTTCAGCGTGTCAATCCACGAATATCCCACGCCGTCGGAGAACTGCTCCTTTTGTCGCCAGGCCACCTCCTCAGGCAGCAGGTCGGCAAAGGCGTCGCGCACAATCTTCTTCTCGATGGTCTTGCCCGGGCACAACTTGTAGGCGGGGTTGAGGCTCATCGCCACATCGAGGAACTCGCGGTCGAGGAACGGCACGCGGCCCTCTACACCCCATGCCGACAGGCTCTTGTTGGCGCGGAGGCAGTCGTAGAGGTAGAGCTTGGAGAGCTTGCGCAATGTCTCCTCATGAAACTCTGTGGCGTTGGGCGCGCGGTGGAAATAGAGATATCCTCCGAATATCTCGTCGGCGCCCTCGCCCGAGAGCACCATCTTGATGCCCATCGACCTGATGACGCGCGCCAGCAGATACATAGGGGTGGATGCCCGCACGGTGGTGACATCGTAGGTTTCGATGAAATAGATGACATCGCGGATGGCGTCAAGTCCCTCCTGGATGGTGTAGTTGATCTCGTGGTGCACGGTACCTATGTGGTCAGCCACCAGCCGGGCCTTGGCCAGGTCGGGAGCACCCTTGAGACCCACGGCAAACGAATGGAGGCGGGGCCAGTAAGCCTCTGTCTCGCCGCCGTCCTCGATGCGTGTGCCCGAATATTTCTGTGCGATGGCCGAGATGACGCTTGAGTCGAGACCGCCCGAGAGCAACACGCCGTATGGCACATCACTCATGAGTTGGCGCTTCACGGCGTCCATCAGACTGTCGCGCACGGCTTTCACGCTCTCCTCATAGCTCAGCTCCGACACGGCCTTTCCGCCGACACGGACATCCTTGAAGCCCTCGGCTCCCGCTTCGCCTGTGAGACTGTAGTAGGGCTTCATGCCCGGGTCCTTGCTCCAATAGTAGTGGCCGGGCAGGAAGGGCTCATAGCGTTCGCACTGGCCTTCGAGGGCTTTCAGCTCCGAAGCTACGTAGACGGTTCCGTCGTTGTCATATCCTATATATAAAGGTATAATGCCGATGGGGTCTCGGGCGATGAGGAACGAGTCGTCTTCGCGGTTGTAGAGGGCGAAGGCAAAGATGCCCGACAGGCGGTTGAGCCCTCCCACAATGTCACCCTGGCGCATCAGCGGCAGGATGACCTCGCAGTCAGACCCCGTCTGAAAGGCGTAGTCTGCAAACTGGGCACGCAGGTCCAGATGGTTGTAAATCTCGCCGTTGACGGCCAGTACCTGTTTTTTGTCGGGTGAGAAGAGCGGTTGCCGTCCCGACTCGGGGTCCACGATGCTGAGGCGCTCGTGGCAAAGGATAGCCGAACCACCCGTATAGATGCCGCTCCAGTCAGGCCCGCGATGCCTGATTTTTTGGCTCATTCTTAATGCTTTCTGTCTCAACCGAGGAGTCTGCTCCTGGATATTGAAGATTCCTACTATTCCACACATGGTTGCTTAAGTTGTGAGTTGAAATACTGTCTGTCTTTCCTTTTGTAAGGTTTCGGGTGCAAAATTACGACATTATGTTATCAAACCATATATAATAAAATCTTTTTGAAAGAACGAATTTCGATAAATTATCTAATTGTAAGGTATGGATGTTCAAATCCTTTCAGTTTGCTTGGAAAAGCACCGATGTCTCTTTCAAATTGATATCATGTTGAAAATAGAAGCTAGAAAGTTGGGATGGTTTGACGATTATCCTAACTTTTTGTTTTACCTTTGCAGCGAATTTCAGACAAAAGGTTGATTTAAACGTTAATATTTGACGCAAAATGACACAGTTCGTCCACTTCACCAAGATGCACGGCGCGGGAAATGACTACATTTATGTCGATACCACGCAATATGATGTGCCTGACCCCGCTGCGGCCTCCATCGCCTGGAGCAGTCCCCATACGGGCATTGGAAGTGACGGGCTGGTTTTAATCGGCCGACCTCACAACAACACACAAGCAGATTTCACGATGCGCATCTTCAATGCCGACGGTTCGGAGGCGATGATGTGCGGCAATGCCAGTCGGTGTATAGGCAAGTACCTCTATGAGAAGGGCCTGTGCCGCCAGCCTGTCATCAAGTTGCAGACACTCTCCGGAGTGAAGACTTTGGAGCTGCACTTGACGGCCGCCGACGAGGTGGAGAGCGTTACAGTAGACATGCTTGAACCTCGTTTTGAGCAGCCGGAGCAGTACACGGGAGACACCGTGGCTCTCCCGGAGTCGCTTCAGGGACACGTGCTCAAGGCAGCGTTTGTGTCGATGGGCAATCCCCACTATGTGATTTTTGTGGACAGAATGGAAGGAATAGACATTGCCCGGACCGGCAGTCTGTTGGAGAGAGACAAGGCGTTTCCCGAGCGGTGCAACATCGAGTTTGCACAACTTGTGGGTGACGGACAAATACGTACACGTGTATGGGAGCGTGGCAGTGGCATCACCATGGCATGTGGCACGGGAGCCTGCGCCACGGGCGCAGCTGCTGCACGCCTTGGTTTGACGCCAGGCCACGTGTCTGTCATCATGGATGGTGGCACGCTTGACATCCGTTGGTCGGCAGACGATGGTCATATCTACATGACCGGGCCGGCCGCTTTTGTTTTCGAGGGCGACATAGCCCTGCCCGGGAAGTAGTCCGCCATGAGGCCCGACAGGCCATAGGACCATGCCCCCGACATCCCCACTGGCATGAGCGAAACTTAAAACAACATAAAAGAACGCACAATATGGCATTAATCAACGAACATTTCCTGAAGCTGCAGAAGAACTACCTCTTCGCCGACATAGCCAAGAAGGTGAATGCCTTCAAGGCCACACATCCGAAGGCGAGGGTGATCAGCCTCGGTATCGGTGACGTGACGCAGCCCCTCTGCCCTGCCGTCATCGAGGCCATGCACAAGGCCGTCGACGACATGGCACACAAGGAGAGCTTCCACGGCTATGGACCCGAGCAGGGATACATGTGGCTTCGCGAGGCTATCGTGAAGAACGACTTCCTTCCCAGGGGCGTGCATCTCGACCCCGACGAGATCTTTGTCAACGACGGAGCCAAGAGCGACACAGGCAATATCGGTGAGCTGGTGCGCTGGGACAACTCCATGGCAGTCACAGACCCCATTTACCCCGTCTATGTCGACTCCAATGTGATGAACGGACGGTCGGGCTATTTCGAGAACGGACACTGGAGCAATGTCACCTATATGCCTTGCACTGAGAAGAACAGCTTCGTGCCGGTCATTCCCGATCACCGTGTAGACATCATCTACTTGTGCTACCCCAACAACCCAACGGGCATGGTCATTACCCGTGAGGAATTGCGCAAGTGGGTCAACTATGCCATTCACAATGACTCCATCATCTTCTATGATGCGGCTTACGAGGCCTACATCCGCGATGAGAATATACCCCACACCATTTACGAGATCCGTGGTGCACGCAAGGTGGCCATCGAGTTCCACAGCTATTCGAAGACGGCCGGCTTCACAGGAGTGCGTTGCGGCTACACGGTCGTTCCCAAGGAGTTGACCGCTGCCACCATGGACGGCGAGCGCCATCCGCTCAATCCCTTCTGGCTGCGTCGCCAGTCGACTAAGTTCAACGGTACCAGCTACATCTCGCAGCGCGCAGCCGAGGCCATCTACACACCCGAGGGAAAACGCCAGACGCAGGAGACCATCAACTATTACATGGAGAACGCCCGTATCATGCACGAGGCTTTGAATGAACTGGGCTTCACCGTCTATGGCGGCACCGATGCCCCCTACCTCTGGGTGAAGACACCGGGCGGCACACCATCCTGGCAGTTTTTCGAGGAGTTGCTCTACGGAGCACAGATCGTCTGCACGCCAGGCGTGGGCTTCGGACCGTCGGGAGAGGGCTTCGTCCGCTTCACCAGTTTTGGCGACCGCGCCGACTGCATCGAGGCCATGGAGCGCATCCGCCAATGGATGAAAAAGTAATCAATAGAAAACAAACAAGCAAAAGAAATATTTATCAAGTATGGAAAACCTTAGATTTCAGGCAGTAGCAGACGCTTCCACGAAGAAGCCCGTTTCAGTGATGACACCTGTCGAGAGACCGTCAGAGTATTTCGGCAAGAAAGTGTTTAACCGCCAGAAGATGTACAAGTATCTTCCCGCCGATGTGTACAGCAAGCTCATCGACGTGATTGACAATGGCGCACAGCTCGACCGCAGCATTGCCAATGAGGTGGCCAAGGGCATGAAGCAGTGGGCTGACGAGAATGGCGTCACCCATTACACCCACTGGTTCCAGCCACTGACCGAGGGAACGGCCGAGAAGCACGACTCCTTCATCGAGCACGACGGCAAGGGCGGCATGATAGAGGAATTCTCGGGCAAGTTGCTTGTGCAGCAGGAGCCCGATGCTTCAAGCTTCCCGTCAGGTGGTATCCGCTCCACCTTCGAGGCTCGCGGTTACTCCGCTTGGGACCCCACATCGCCAGTGTTTATCATTGACGACACACTCTGCATCCCGACAATCTTCATTTCCTACACCGGCGAGGCGCTCGACTACAAGGCTCCGTTGCTCCGCGCCCTCCACGCTGTCAACGTGGCTGCGACGGATGTGTGCCATTATTTCTATCCTGACGTGAAGAAGGTTGTGAGCAACCTGGGCTGGGAACAAGAGTATTTCCTCGTTGACGAGGACCTCTATGCAGCCCGTCCCGACCTGATTCTCACGGGCCGCACGCTGATGGGCCACGAGAGTGCCAAGAACCAGCAGATGGACGACCACTACTTCGGCACCATCCCTGAGCGCGTGGCTGCTTTCATGAAGGACCTTGAGATCCAAGCCCTCGAACTGGGCATCCCCGTGAAGACCCGCCACAACGAGGTGGCACCCAACCAGTTTGAGTGCGCACCGATTTTCGAGGAGACCAATCTTGCTGTCGACCACAACATGCTGCTTATGAGCCTCATGAAGCGCCTGGCACACAAGCATGGCTTTGAGGTGCTGCTCCACGAGAAGCCTTTCGATGGCATCAACGGTTCGGGCAAGCACAACAACTGGTCGCTCTCTACCGACACGGGCATCCTGCTCCACGGCACAGGAAAGACTCCTGAGGACAACCTGCGCTTCGTGGTGTTCATCGTCGAGACGCTGATGGGTGTCTATCGCCACAACGGCCTGCTCAAGGCCTCTATCATGGATGCCGGCAACGCTCACCGTCTGGGCGCCAACGAGGCACCTCCCGCCATCATCTCTTCATTCCTGGGCCGCAGCGTGAGCGATGTGCTCAAGCATATCATGAATGCCGACAAGGATGCGCTCGTCATCAAGGGCAAAGAGGGTGTGGAGATCGACATCCCCGAGATTCCCGACATCATGCGCGACAATACCGACCGCAACCGCACCAGCCCCTTCGCCTTCACCGGCAACCGCTTCGAGTTCCGTGCCGTCGGGTCAAGCGCCAACTGCGCCAGTGCACAGATTGTGCTCAACACGGCCGTGGCTGAGGCTCTCGCCGACTTCAAGGCTCGTGTGGATCAGCTCATTGCCAAGGGCGAGGAAAAGTTTGCCGCTATCCTCAGCGTGGTGCGCGACGACATCAAGACCTGCGCTCCTATCCACTTCGACGGCAACGGCTACTCTGACGAGTGGGTTGAGGAGGCTGCCAAGCGCGGACTCGACACCGAGAAGTCGGCTCCCGTCATCTTCGACCGCTATCTCGACCAAGAGACCATCACCATGTTTGAGAAGATGGGTGTCATGAAGAAGAACGAACTCGAGGCACGCAACGAGGTGAAATGGGAGACCTACACCAAGAAGATTCAGATTGAGGCCCGTGTGCTGGGCGACCTCTCGCTCAACCACATCATCCCCGTGGCCACACACTACCAGTCTATGATAGCCAAGGATGTGCAGAACCTCATGGCCATCTATGGTGCCGAGAAGGGCAAGAAACTCTCTGAGCGCATCCTAAACATCATCGAGACCATCTCTGAGCGCACCGCCGCTATTGAGAAGAACGTGGAAGACATGGTGGAGGCCCGCAAGGTGGCCAACAAGATCCAGGACGAGCGCGAGAAGGCTGTTGCCTACCACGACACCGTGGAGACCTTCTTCGACACCATCCGCTACCAGATCGACAAGCTCGAGCTTGTGGTTGCTGATGAACTCTGGACGCTTCCGAAGTACCGCGAGCTGCTCTTCATCCGATAAGCGGCTGCGACGAAACAGAGAATTGTGTATTTCTAAATAGGCAATCTATTTCTTTTATTGGTTGTTTAAGTTTATAGGGTGGGTTAGCTGTGAGGCTGGCCCACCTTTTTGCGTGTGTCCACTTTCTGTACGCGGTTGTCCAAATATTGGACACGCAGCAAACTGCGCTTTTTGCGTAAATAGTTCATTAATAATGATTTGTGTTTTTGGCACGGCTTTGGCATTAAAGGATAGTGTATGAAAAGAACGATTAACATATTTATCCTGTCGTTGGCCAGTATGGCCGCTACCGCCCAGACACCCTGGACGCTCGACAGTTGCATCAGCTATGCCGTCAGCCATGCCAACAGCGTGCGCCGCAGCCAAGTGGAACTCACACAGAGCCGCTATGATGCCCGCAAGGCCGCCCTCGACTTCCTGCCCACCGTGAGCGGACAGGTGAGCGGACAGTATGCTTGGGGCCGCAACGTGGACCCCGAGACCAACACGTATAACACCATCACCACCTTTAATAATTATTATTCGGTGGGGGCCGAGGTCACTCTCTTTGACGGCGGACAGACGCTCAACGCCTTCCGACGCGCCAAGAACGCGCGGGCTCAGGCTGCTACAGCCCTCCAGAAGGCCGCCGACGACAAGGCGCTGACCGTGATGACGAAGTTTGTAGATGCCATATACAACCAGAAGAGTGTGGCTCTCGCCGAGGAAAAGCTCGCCGACAGCCGCGCCCTTCTTCTCAAGACACAACGTCTCTTTGAGCTTGGAGAGAAGTCGCGTCCCGACGTGGCGCAGATGGAGAGCCAGGTGGCGGAGGACGACTACAACCTGTTGCACCAGCAGAACCAGGCCCGCCTGGCACTGATGGCGCTGAAGAGCGAAATGAACTATCCTGTCACCGACACGCTATGCCTCACCGACGAGGCTCCGGCCGGCACATGGGAGGCAGCCGGGCGCGGCCAGCTCAGTGTCGAGGTGGAGGAGCAGAAGGTGAAAGACCTGAGGTATGCGTGGCTCGAAGCCAAGGGCAACCTCCTGCCAAGCCTCACGCTTGGCGGCGGTGTACAGACCAACTATTACCGTAATCTCTCTCAGGGAAGTGGCAAGGCAGACGGATTCGGCACGCAGATAGACAACAATCTCGGCGAGTACGTCTACCTGTCACTTTCCATTCCGCTCTTCACCCCCAGCCGTTGGCGGTCGGCGCGGAAGGCCAAGAGTGAGTGGCAGAAAGCCCAGCTCGACCTCGATGACGCACGCCGCAAGCTCAGCGACGACCGCGCGCAGGCTCAGGCCGACCTGGCTGGCTATCGCCGCGAGGTGGTGCAGATGGAGCGCAAGGTAGCCGCCGACTCGCTGGCCTACCATCTCTCGAGCCGTAAGTTTGAGGAGGGCATGCTTTCTACGTTCGACCTCCACACGGCCTCGCAGACCCTCCTGGAGTCGCGCATCAAACTCCTGCAGTCGCGTCTGTTGCTCGTCATGAAACGGCGGCTGGTGGAATATCTTGGCCAATAGGCTGACGCTGTCAATGCGAAATATATCATAAGCAATCATAACAATCATCAAAACAATATAAGACAATGGATATTAAGGTAGAGAAAAAGAAATATGCTGTTCCCCGTAAGTATTGGCCATGGATTGGCGGCGGTGTGGTGTTTGTGGCTGCCGTGCTGTGGCTGGCACTGGGCAACTTCAACTCCTCGCTCAATGTTGATGCCAAGAGCCTGAACATCGGTGAGGTGACCAACGGACAGTTCGACGACTATGTGTCGGTCGACGGCAGCGTGGCTCCCATCCAGGTAGTGCAGATCTCACCCGAGGAGGGAGGCCTGGTGCTCGAGAAAGTGGTGGAGGAAGGTGCCCATGTACACAAGGGCGACGTCATCGTCAGGCTCAGCAACTCCAACCTCGACCTGCAGATTCTCAATGCCGAGAGCGAACTGGCCGAGAAGCAGGACATGCTCCGCAACACCGAACTGTCGCTCGAGCAGGACATGCTCAACAACAAGACGGAGGCTGCGCAGTATGACATGGACGTAACATCCAAGAAACGAGCCTTCGACCATCAGAAGGCGTTGCAGCGCGAACAGCTCAACTCGCGCGAGGACTACCTCAAGGCACAGGAGGAGTACAAGCTCGCACAGGAGAAGAACGCGCTCATCAAGCAACGTCTGAAGAAGAGCACCCAGTTGCGGAAGGCGCAGATGGACCAGATGGCCGACAACCTCGAGTCGATGCAACGCAACGTGCAACTCGTCAGGGAGCGCAAGGCCAAGCTCGACGTGCGTTCCACTATCGATGGCGAGGTGGGACAGCTCGACATCGAACTGGGGCAGAACATTCAGCCCGGACAGAAAATTGGTGTTATCAATGACCTCTCCGACTACAAGGTGCAGGCGCAGGTCGACGAGCACTATGTGGACCGCGTGCACCCCGGGCTCACAGGTACCTTTGAACAGAACGGCAAGCGCTACACCCTCGAGGTGCGCAAGGTGTACCCCGAGGTGGCCAACGGACGGTTCAAGATCGACTTCGTGTTCCGGGGCGCACGTCCGCAAAACATACGCACCGGGCAGACCTATTACGTCGACCTGCAGCTCGGCGAGTCGAAGAAGGCCGTCCTTATCCCCAAGGGAACGTTCTACAGCGTGACGGGCGGACAGTGGATCTTCGTGCTCGACAAGAACGGCAAGAAGGCTTACCGCCGCAACATCACCATTGGCCGGCAGAACCCGCAATACTATGAGGTCACCGACGGACTGGAGCCTGGTGAACGTGTCATCACCAGCGGGTACGAGGCTTTCAAGGACAATCAGACGCTTGTGCTCAAGTAAAGCGGACTGCCATGCTGCCGTAGGAAATATCCGTCAACATATAATACGTTATATTTTATTAGGAAACAAGAGATGAATTACATCACAAAAGCCTTTTCTGGTCTGGCCCGCCGTGGCCAGCACAACATCGCCAAGATTCTGTGTCTTGGCCTGGGACTGGCCATCAGCTCGGTCATCATCGCCGAAATCTATTATGAGCAAACCTTCGACTCTCATTTCGCAGGAGCGGACCGCACCTATCGTGTGATTGAGAAATTCAAAGTGGGCGAAATGAGCGACATGGAGGAATGCTCTCATACGCCTGGAGCGTGGGCACCAGGCATCAAGAAATACGTGCCCATGGTGGAGGCGGCCACACGCATCACCAACCAGTGGGGGGAAGAGACGTTGCTGCGTTTGCAGGGCCAGTCGAAGGACGGCGAGGGCGAGGGCAACGCCGTCAAGTCGGGCATCATCCTGGCTGACAGTTGCTTTTTCGACGTCTTCCCCCAGACCATCCTCGCCGGCGATGCCCGCAAGGTGCTTTCCACCAAAAACTGTGTCATGGTCAGCTCCGACCTGGCGAAGACGATTGGCGGCAATGTCGTAGGCCGGCGCTTCACTATCGATGATTGCCCGGGTATCACGTTCACCATTGGCGGCGTGTTCGAGGCGTTCCCTTGGGGCTCGTCGATGCACGGGCAGAATGCGCTGCTGGCCATGAAGGACATAGGGCAGTTTACCTATGATGGCACCGACCACTGGGATGGCAACGACCGCTACAGCTCGTATGTGCGCCTGGCCAAGGGTCACGATGCCAGTGAGCTGCGCCCCTATATGACCAAGATGCTCTCTGACAACATTGACATGGCAGAGCTGGCCAAGACCGGCGACAAGCTCGATGTAGACTTCATGACACTCAACGACTATTACACCAGCGACTCGTATGTGCAGATGATGAAGTGGATCCTGAGCATCGTGGCCTTTGTGTTGCTCTTCACCTCGGTCATGAACTATCTGCTCATCATCGTGAGCAACACCGTGAGCCGCTCGCGCGAGATGGCCGTGCGCAAGTGTTTCGGTGCCGGCAAGGGCAACCTCTACGCCCAGACGCTCTCCGAGGCTCTTGTCCATGTGGCACTGTCGGTGGCGCTGGCAGCCCTGCTCGTGTTCGTCTGCAAGGGCACCATTGAGGAGTTTCTCTCGGCACCTGTGGCTGCCCTGCTCTTCAACCGTGGTGCATGGCTCCTTGTGGCCATTGTGGCGGTAGTCGTCTTCGTTGGCGGTGTGGTGCCGGGCTGGCTCTTCCAGCGCACGCCCGTCACCAGTGCCTTCCGTGGATGGTCGGAGAACCGCCGTCGCTGGAAGTTGGCGTTGCTCGCAGGCGAGTTTGCTATCGTGGGTCTGATGATGGGGATGCTTTGGGTCATCAGTGCCCAATACAGCAAGATGACCAACCTTGATCCAGGCTACAAGTATGACAAGGTGGCCATCCTCCGCGTGTCGGGAATGCAGAACGACGACTGTCGCCGCTGTCTCGACGAGCTGCGCCGCGATCCTCAAGTGTTGCAGGTGGCCCCTTCTACCTATCTTCCCTTGGACGGTTGGTTTGGCTCGGGCAACAATGTGTCGCTTCCGGGTAGCGACGAGGAATTGTTCAACGCACAGGATCTCTACTTCGTTGGCGACAACTTCTTCAATATACTCGAAATCCCGGTTACTCAAGGCTCCTTCTTCACCGACCGCAGCGACACCTCGCGCCAGGTGATGGTCGACGAGCGCTTTGCCCAGAAGTTGGCCAAGACGGCCGGATGGAAAGACGGCGTGGTGGGTAAGCGTATCTTCGTCTCGGAGCATTGCAGTACGAAAAATTCGTTTGTTAAGATCGTGGGCGTGTATAAAAATATCCAGCTGGGAGGCGCCACCCAGGCCAACGGTATGGCCGACCAGCCCAGCATGGCGTTCTATTCTGCCTCGCTCAATAGTAGCAACATACTCGTGAAGATGCGTGAGCTGACACCCGAGACGATGCTTGGTGTGCGACAAAAGGTGGAAAAGTTGTTCCCTGACAAGCCAGTGAGCTTTATGACCTACGCTTCAGAGTATGAGAGCCAGTATGTGTCGCAGCGCAATTTCCGCAATGGCATCCTCGTGGGAGGTATCGTGGTTCTCATCATTGCCCTTTTTGGCTTGGTTGGCTACTCGTCCGACGAGGTGGCGCGCCGCAGCAAGGAGATTGCCATCCGTAAAGTCAACGGTGCCAAGGTGAGTGACATCCTCCGCCTCTTTGTGCGCGACATCATGCGCGTGGCGGTGCCCAGTGTGCTTGTCGGCTGTGTGGGCGCATGGCTCATCGCCGCCAAGTGGCTGCAGAACTTCACCGTGCGCATCCGGCTCACGCCCTGGGTCTTCCTGGGGGTGACCATCGTCATCCTGCTCATCATCGGTGTCTCGATCGTGCTCAACTGCCGCAAGGTGGCAGCGTCGAACCCCGTGAAATACCTGAAGGACGAGTAGCAAGCAACAAGGGACAAGGCGCTTGGCCGGCAGGGTCGGGCGCCTGCCAAAACAAGAATAAACATTAGAAAACAAAGAAAAACAAGATAAAATGATTAAAGTAAAAGACTTATGCAAGGTCTTCCGCACCGAAGAGGTGGAGACCATAGCGTTGGACAAGGTGAGTTTCGAAGTGAACGACGGCGAGTTTGTGGCCATCATGGGCCCCTCGGGATGTGGCAAGTCCACTTTGCTCAATATTCTCGGATTGCTCGACAATCCCACAAGCGGACAATATTGGCTTGGCGACAAGGAGGTGGCCGGCTTGAATGAAAATGAGCGCACGGCCATCCGCAAGGGACAGGTGGGCTTCGTGTTCCAGAGCTTCAACCTCATCGACGAGCTTAATGTGGAGGAAAACATCGCCCTGCCGCTGGCTTATCTGGGAATGCCGAAGGCCGAGCGCAAGGCGAAAGTGGACGAGGTGATGCGCCGCATGAACATCGCACACCGCGCCAAGCACTTCCCTCATCAGCTCTCGGGCGGTCAGCAGCAGCGCGTGGCCATAGCCCGTGCGGTGGTCTTCGGCCCAAAGCTCATCCTCGCCGACGAGCCCACCGGAAACCTCGACTCCAAGAATGGTGCTGAGGTGATGCGTCTGCTCACCGAGCTCAACCAAGACGGCACCACCATCGTCATGGTCACCCACAACGAGCACGACGCCCAGATGACCCACCGTGTGGTGCGGCTCTTCGACGGCAAGATGGTCGACGACTCATACAAGGCTTGACCGATGACCAAAATCAGGGCTGACACTTCTCACGAAGTATCAGCCCTTTCTTTTAAGACAACCCATACAACTCATACAACTTTTTACAACTTTAGTCACAC
>CAVIOP010000078.1:0-12814 GCA_963644485.1 bacterium
TCAGCATATAGATTGTCCGCTTTCTTGACAGCCTAAGACCGTCGGCATCGTTGCCCGGCAGAGTGTTCAAAATCAGATTTGTTTTGAACTTAAACACAAGGGTCCCTACGGGACTTGCCATTTGCATGGCTTTTACCGGACAGCAATAGTTGAGATAAGTCTTTTGGAGCGCCGAATCAGGAGCTTGGCAAAAAACGGCAAAGGCCGCCTCCATGTCCATGGACTTGGAGGCGGCCTTTGCCGTTTTGTGAACTTATTGTGCGGTCAGCCGTTGTTCGCCCTGATAACTGTTGGCTGCAACGGTCAGCCGGGCGTGTTGCCATTCGCTCGGCAGTGGCATGCTGAGATAACTCTTGACGGTGTAATACTGGGGCACCCCGTTCTGTTCGTGCAGCAGGCGTAAGGTCACGGCACACACCGAATCGCCCTCCGTCTCGATGGTGTCGACCATGAGACCGATTGACTGCCGCGTATCCACCGCATCCGTCTGACCGGTCTTGACGGCAAAACCGATGTTGAGGTAGCCGCCGCCGCACCATGCGCTTTCAAGAGCCAGCGGGTCGGTCGGCGCATTGTCCACCTGGGCCTTGTCGGCTGCTCGTGTGACCATCACTTGCGACAAGCTGAAGAGACGCTTGGTCTTCACGTCGTAGTAGGCAAGGGCGCGGCACAATGTGTCCTTGGCCGGGATCCAACTGGCAGTGGCCGGTGTGGACAGTATCACTGTGTCGCCGCGGTCGGTCAGGATGTAGTCGACCGTCTTGGCCGTTGTCACGTGAGCCATGCCGAAGTCTGCCTGGAGATAACTGTATTCCCCGTCGCCTGTGTCATACGCGTCGCTGGAGCATCCGGCAGCTGCTGCCAGCAGGCTCAAGGCGATGACTGCAATCTGTCCGTGCGGGCGTGTCTTTCGTGGGTGTTTCATCCTTTCAATGCTGTCAGGTGGTTGATGGCTGGATTGGCATACATCGTCAGGATGCACTGGCGGAGAAATTTCTCGTCCTTGTCGGGCAGGTCGACTTTTGCCAGTTGTCCTTCCACATAACGGTCAAACACAGCCTTGTCATCATCCGTATAGTGGCCGCGGTGGTTCTCACTCCCTTTCAGTTCGTCGAGCGCTACGTAGTTGGAGGCGTAGAGCCTGTAGTTGCGGTGTATCTCGTGGTCTATGTGGTCGGCGATGATGCGGTATATGTCGCCCTTGGGCGTGTCGGCGGGTATGGTGTCGAGAAAATCGTCGATGCAGGGTGCGCAGTGATAATGCACGTGCCCCTTGAAGCCCATGATGCCCGTCTGCATTGACACGATGTCGTCTGTGGGACCCTTTTTCCACTGCGGATTGTCACGTCGCTGCTGAAACTCCTTTGCCTTGAGGAAGTCGCAGGGGTCATACTCATATGAGATGGCAAGCGGAACGATATGGAGCGCCTTTAGCTTCTCGACGACAGAGCCTGTGCCGCCCATGGTCATCATCTTCAGCACACCGTCGGACGTGCGGTCGTTGGAGTCCTTGGCCCGTCCGGAGCGTTGTGCAATCCAGATGTTTTCGTGCTTCTCTCGGATGGCGAAGTGCATGTATTCGGACAGGGTCTTGCTGGCCACGAGCATCTCGCGCATGGGCAGTCCGCGCTTCACGATAAAGCTCTTGTTCACCCTTACCAGGTCTTTCACCCACGGCAGTGACAGCAGGTTGTCGCCGATGGCTATCTCGCAAGTGGTGGTAAAGCCTGCATCTACGAGCAACTTGTCGAGAAGAGCCGAGTCGAGAACAATGTCGCGGTGGTTGCTCACGAACGTGTAGCGTTTCGTGTTGTCCACAGCCTGGCTGTCCATCTCGAAGCCGAGGCTGGCCTTCCGCATCAAGTTCTCGAGGAACTTGTAGCAGAATTGCAGCTGAAAGTCGAGGCACGTGTGGCATGACCGCATCTTGGCGGCTATCATGTCGTAAGGCGTATCGGGGAAGATATGCCTTACGACAGCCTGAAACTGCGGATTGGCCAGCAGACGGTCGTAGACTTCGGGAAGTTCTTCGGGTTCGAAAGGCCTGATGTCTTTGAATTTTTCGGGTATAGTCATAGGCTTTGATGATGTGGTTTTACTTGCCTTGAAGTGTCAGAACTGGTTCTCCACGATATCGGAAAGTACGTCCTTGATGTCGAGGCCGGCAGCCCGTACCTGTTGCGGGATGAAACTGGTCGGTGTCATGCCTGGTGTGGTGTTGATTTCGAGCATGTTTACCACGTCGTTGCCTTCGGCATCCTTGGTGATGATGTAATCGATGCGTATGATGCCGTTGCAGTGGAGGATGTCATAGATGCGGCTTGTCTCCTCGGCCACTTTCTTGGCTGTGGCGTCGGCAATGCGTGCTGGCGTGATCTCTTGCACCTGTCCGTTGTATTTGGCGTCGTAGTCGAAAAACTCGTTCTTGGTCACCACTTCGGTGGCTGGGAAGACGACCGATTTCTCACGAGTCTTGTAGCAGCCGATGGAAATCTCTGTGCCCTTCATGTAGCCTTCGATCATCACCTCGTCGCTCTCCATGAAGGCCACGCGTAGGGCGGGAGCCAGTTGGTCGGCGTTTTTCACTTTAGACACGCCGAAACTGCTGCCGTCGGCTGCCGGCTTCACGAAGACGGGCATGCCCAGACGTTGCTCCACCGCCTTCTCGTCGTAGTCCTCGCCCAGCCGCAGCAGGATGCTGTCAGCCACGCGCACGCCAAAGGCACGGAGGTAGTTGTTGAGAACATATTTGTTGAACGTCATGGCTTCGACCAGCACGCCGCTGGTGGAGTAGGGGAGGTGGATGAGGTCGAAGTATCCCTGCATGATGCCGTTCTCGCCGGGGGTGCCGTGTATGGTGATGTAGGCGTAGTCGAAGACCACTGCCTTGCCGTCCTCGCCGATGAACGAGAAGTCGTTTCTGTCGATGGGGGCGACATTGCCGTCCTCAAACTCCACGTGCCAGTCGTTGCCTTTCACGTCGACGATGTAGACATTGTAACGTTCCTTGTCGAAGAATGAATACAGTCCCTGGGCCGAGCGCATGGAAACGTCGTGCTCCGAGGAGTCGCCACCGCAGACGATGGCAATGTTTCTTTTTAGATTTTTCATCTTGTTTGCTATTGTTGTATTCTCTGTTAGTCTGGGTTGTGTTTGTGGCGCATTAGTCCTCGCGCCAGGTGCCGCTGATGAAGGTGCGCCAATGCTCGATGAGCGCTTGCATGTCGGTTGGCCACGGTGAGTCGAAGTCCATCTGTTGTCCTGTGCGCGGGTGCACGAAGCCGAGTGTCTTGGCGTGAAGTGCCTGGCGTGGACACAGGGCGAGGCAGTTGTGGATGAAGGCGCGATAGCTGGAGCTACGCTGTCCGCGCAGGATCTCGGTGCCGCCATAGCGCTCGTCGGCAAAGAGAGGGTGGCCGATGTGCTTCATGTGGGCGCGGATCTGGTGTGTGCGCCCCGTCTCGAGGATACACTCCGTGAGCGTGGTGTAGCCGAAGCGCTCGAGCACGCGCCAGTGGGTAACGGCCGGCTTGCCGATGCCTGAGTCGGGGTCGAACACCTTCATGCGGAGCCTGTCCTTGGGGTCGCGCCCGATGTTGCCCTCGATGCGCCCTTCGTCCTCCACGAGGTTGCCCCACACCAGGGCGTTGTAGCTGCGGTGTGTGGTCTTGTTGAAGAATTGTTTGCCCAGTGCCGTCTTGGCCTCGGGGGTCTTGGCCACTACGAGCAGCCCGCTGGTGTCCTTGTCGATGCGGTGGACCAGTCCTACCTCCGGGTCGTTGGCGTCAAACGACGGCACGTCTCTCATGTGCCAGGCCACGGCGTTGATGAGCGTCCCGCTGAAGTTGCCTGCGCCCGGATGCACCACCATGCCCACGGGCTTGTTGACCACCATCAGGTCGTCGTCCTCATAGACGATGTCGAGCGGTATGTCCTCGGCGTGGATGGTCGTGTCGTGCTTGGGGCGGTCGAGCTTCAGGGTGATGATGTCGCCCGGCCGCACCTTGTAGTTGCTCTTCACGGGCTTGTCGCCCACGAAGATGCATCCGGCATCGGCTGCTGCCTGTATGCGGTTGCGGCTGGAGTGTTGCATGTGCTCAGCCAGGAACTTGTCGATGCGCACGGGAGCCTGCCCAGTGTCAACCTCCGTCTTCCAGTGTTCGTAGAGCTGTTGGCCGTCTGTCGCTGGTATGGCTTCGCCCAGTGTGTCATCATCAAGGATGTCTATGTCGTCCGTGTAGTCGGTCATGGTGTGATAGTCTTGTGCTTTTTTCTTATTCGCCCCGCTGTCCGGGATTGCTGTGGGTGGGGTCTGTGGGCTCGGAGGGTAGGGCGGGTTGTTCCTTCACCTCTTCGAATGGGTCTTCCTCACTCTCGACTTCTTCCTCGAAGTTGTCTTCGGGCTCAATGCCGATGTAGTTCACCGAATCGTTGACATCGCGTTGCCCGTTGCCTGCTTGGATGGTAACGGCGGCATCGACTGGTATCTTGTCGCCGTAGACCACGTGGCGTCCGCCTACGACCACACCGTAGACCCAGTCTTTTTCGCCCGGCACAAACTGTGGCGTTGTCAGCTTGAAGCCCATGGCTGTCAGTTTGGCCATTGCCTCGCGCAGCGAGCTGTTGTCGATGATGTCTGGCAGGGTTAGTGTGGGGGTGTGGCTGGCATTGATGGTGACGTAGATGACATGTCCTGCCTTCACGCGCTCCCCCGCTTCTGGATTTTGCTCAAGTATGCAGCCGGGTGGGAGTGTCTTCACGTAGCCCGTGTCGTTCACCTCGATACGCAGTCCCATTTGGTCGAGCACGTGGACTGCGTTGGAGTATTTCTTATGTACAATGTTGGGGATGGCTATCGACTCGCCGTGATGGGTGTATATGCCTATGGCAATCTTAGTGCCCAGCAGCAATGCGACAATGACAATCGCCATGGCTGCCAGGTTTCCCCATAGGTATTTGCTTTTGAACTTTCCGAAGAATTCTGATGCCGTCATCGGTGTGGTATTTTTCCACAAAGATACGTCAATTCGCCCGAACGCCCAAACAGCCACTTGCTTTTTTTCACACTATTTTTTGCTTGACGGCATTGTTGCGGACAAGCTTACGCAACGGCGTTTTTATTGGACGTACTTTGTGAAATGCAAAAAGCAGCATGAAAGGCAATGCTTTCATGCTGCTTTTTATCGTCGGTCCGATGGTGTCCGTGCGATTACTTACCGTGGTTCTCGTCAGAGACGGTCAGCTTCTTGCGGCCATGGGCGCGGCGGGAAGCCAGCACGCGGCGGCCGTTCTTGGTGGCCATTCTCTCGCGGAAGCCATGCTTGTTCACACGACGACGATTGTGAGGCTGGAATGTTCTTTTCATTTTCTTTGATATTTAATTGTTTGTTATTGCTTGTGATGCGTGGAATGGGCAAAGCATTCCTTTTGGGCTGCAAAATTACTCATATTTTTTTAAACGGCAAAGAAATAAGCGTTTTTTCGCCTTCATTCTATGAGTTTTTTATAAAAATGTAGTAACTTTGCACCCGTTAAATTGACAACAACAACAATATCATAGACAGACAACAATGATTAATTCACAGGAAATCAAAAAAGGCACTTGCATCCGCATGGATGGCGGCATCTGGAAGTGCATCTGGTTCGAGCACCGCAAGCCGGGCAAGGGCAACACCGTCATGAACACCAAGCTGAAGAATGTGGCTGACGGCCGCGTCCTCGACCGTACGTTCCAGGTGGGTTTCAAGCTCGACGACGTGCGTGTGGAGCATCGTTCCTACCAGTATCTCTATGAGGATCCCACAGGCTGCATCTTCATGAACCAGGAGACCTTCGAGCAGTTCCCCATCAGCCGCGACCTCATCACTGGCGGTGAGTACATGAAGGAAGGCGACATCGTCGACGTGCAGATCTCTGCCGATGACGGCACCATCCTCTCAGCCGAGATGCCTCCCAAGACCAACCTCACTGTGACTCACTCTGAGCCCGGCGTGAAAGGCAACACCGCCACCAACGCCACCAAGCCTGCCACGCTGGAGACAGGCGCTGAGGTGCGCGTTCCTCTGTTCATCAACGAGGGCGACGTCATCACCATCAGCACGGAGGATGGCAGCTATGTCAGCCGCGTGACTGAGAAGAAGTAATCTTCCACGCTGAGATAACCGCTGAGATAACAAACAACATAAGGTAAGAAGGTTGCGTGTGTCATGGCTCTATGCTGTGGCCATGCCTTTCTTGCCTTTTTGCGTTTCTGGCGGTGTGACCGCCGCACGCTCTTCCTAACCTTAATTTCCGCCCTATATGAAATATAGTTTGGTTATACCTGTTTACAACCGTCCCGATGAGGTCGACGAACTGCTGCAGAGCCTTACGGCACAGACGCTCACCGACTTTGAGGTTATTATCGTGGAAGACGGCTCGCAGACTCCCTGCCGCGATGTCTGCAACCGCTATGCCGACCGCCTGCCGCTCCGCTATTTTGCCAAGGAGAACAGCGGGCCCGGTCAGAGCCGCAACTATGGTGTAGAGCGGGCATCGGGCGACTATGTGTTGATACTCGACTCCGACGTGGTGCTGCCTGAGGGCTATCTGCAGGCTGTCGACGACGAACTGCAACAGAGTCCCTGCGATGCCTTTGGCGGACCCGACCGCGCTGCCGACTCGTTCACGCCGGTGCAGAAGGCCATCTCCTACTCCATGACCTCCTTCTTCACCACAGGAGGCATCCGCGGCGGCAAGAAGAAGCTCGACAAGTTCTATCCGCGCTCGTTCAACATGGGCATCCGTAGAGAGGTCTACAACCAGCTCGGTGGCTTCTCGAAGATGCGTTTTGGCGAGGATATCGACTTTTCCATCCGCATCATCAAGGCGGGTTTCAAGACACGCCTCTTCCCTGGAGCATGGGTCTATCACAAGCGGCGCACCGACTTCCGCAAGTTCTGGAGGCAGGTGTTCAACAGTGGCATTGCTCGCATCAACCTCTATAAGAAATATCCTGACTCGCTGAAGGTCGTTCACCTCCTGCCCGCCGTGTTCACTGTGGGTGTGGTCATGCTCGCTTTGCTGTTTGTGGCCGGCATAGCCGTGGCGGCTTGGTTGGCGCAGATGGACTATGGCATGGAACAAGCCCTGCCGCTGGCCGTCAGCGTGGTGTCGGCTGGATTGCTGGTGTTCTATTCGGCAGTCATTTTTTTCGATGCCAACTGCCAGACGGGCAGCATGCATGTGGCGGCACTCGCCGTGCGTGCCGCCTTCACCCAACTTATGGGGTATGGCTGCGGCTTCCTGAAGGCATGGTGGCTGCGCTGCGTCAGAGGAAAAGACGAGTTTGAGGCTTATAAGAAGAACTTTTATAAATAGGTGTGCAAGTCTTGTGTGAAGGTCTCGTTTCGCCTTATAAGTAAATAGCATATAACTATGAATTATAACAAATCCAAGCGGCTCTCTATTAACGACTGGGCCGAAGAAGACCGTCCGCGCGAACGATTGGAAAACTTGGGCGCCGAGTCGCTCTCCAATGCCGAACTGCTCGCCATTCTCATTGGTTCGGGCAATGCCGAGCAGAACGCTGTCGACCTGATGAAGACGGTGCTGGCTTCGTGTAACAACAATCTCAATACACTGGGTAAAAAGACCATCCACGACCTGAAGTCGTTCAGAGGCATTGGGCCGGCAAAGGCCATCACCATCCTTGCGGCCTGCGAACTGGGTAAGCGGCGTGCGCGTGAGAAGGCCGAGGAACGCCTCGAACTCGACTCGTCGCAAGCCATCTATGACCTCATGCATCCCAAGATGCAGGACCTTGATGTAGAGGAGTTTCATGTGCTGTTCATGAACCAGAGTTTCAAACTCATTCGCGAAGAGTGCATCAGTCATGGAGGCATTACCGAGACATCGGCCGACGTGCGTGTCATCATGCGCGATGCTATTCTCAACAATGCCACGGTGCTGGCCGTCTGTCACAATCATCCCAGCGGCAGTACCCGCCCGTCGCGGCAGGACGACCAGCTCACCGAACGTATCCGAAAGGCCTGCGATACCATGCGCATCTATTTCCTTGACCATGTCATAGTGGCTGATGGTAGTTATTACTCGTATCATGAACAAGGAAAACTGTAGTCGCCTGCAGTTTGGCTATCTCCGCTCCCTACGGGTTGAGTGTCTCGCCATGCTGCTGGTAGTGAGCATTGTCTATGCCAGGGCGCAAAAGACCTATCATGGCGACGGACCTGACGACTGGTTGCGCTTCGTGCCTGTGGCATCAGCCTATGCGCTGAAGACGTGCGGCGTGGAGAGTGCCAGTTCGTGGAAACGCTTGGCGGTCAACACGGCTGCAAGCTATGTACTGGCCTGCGGCACTACATGGATACTGAAACAGACAATCCGCGAACGCCGACCCGACGGCACCGATGACCGTGCCTTCCCATCAGGACATGCCACGGTGGCCTTTGTCGGTGCTGCCATCCTCGACAAGGAGTTTCGCCATGTGTCGCCCTGGATTAGCGTCGGAGGTTATGTGCTGGCCACAGGAGTGGCCATTGACCGCATCGTGCGCAACCGCCACGAATGGCAAGACGTGGCGGCAGGAGCGGCCATCGGTCTGGGAGGAACATGGCTCGGCTACTGGTTGGGCGACAAGGTGACGGGCGAGAACAGTCGCTACCGTGTGGCATTCGACGGAAACAGCGTGTCGCTCGCCATTAGGATCGAATGAAATGAACCTGATTGATAAACAATGAACATCATACTGAACATCGCATACCGCACCCGTATGGGCGAGGAGCTGATGCTCCACTCCCTGAAGCGCAGCGGTGAGGAAGACATACACCGCATGGCCACTTTCGATGGAGAACAATGGCATGCTACCCTGGAGGCTGATCCGGCAGACGGGGCTGTCAACTACTTTTATGCTCTGGAACGTGCAGGCAGAGAGCTGAGGCGTGAGTGGACACTGCTCACCCACAGGCTGGACCTGTCGGCAACGAAGGCTACGGACTATCTTGTCTCCGACTATTGGGTGGACATCCCCGAAGATGCTTATCTCTACACGTCGGCCTATACCGGCTGCATTCATCCGCATAAGGTGATACCTGTGTCTCCGTCGGCCTACGACAGCACTCTGCGCATGACTGTGCGCGCTCCCCAATTGCTCGACCACCAGAGGCTGACACTCGTGGGCAGCGCTGGCGTATTGGGATGCTGGGATCCGAAGAAGGCAATCCCTATGACCGAGCACAACCATAATGAGTGGGTGGTCGATGTGGATGCCTGTGCCTTGGGTGCAGGTCACCATGAGTTCAAGTTCGTGGTCTTCGACGACCGCCAGCCCGACGTGCCCGTTTGGGAGACAGGCTGCAACCATTCGCTCGACCTGCCCGCGCCCCGGCCGGGCCAGGTTCGTGTGTACGCGGTCCCCATGGCCTTCTTCCCCATCTGCGACACGCGCTTGGCCGGAACGCTTGTACCCGTATTCTCTCTGCGTTCGGCCACAAGCTTCGGTGTGGGTGACTTTGGTGACTTGAAGAAGATGGTTGACCTCGTGGCTTCTACCGGACAGCGCGTGTTGCAAATTCTGCCCGTCAACGACACCACGCTCCATCATAACAGGGACGATTCCTATCCTTATAGTTGCATATCCGTCTTTGCTCTGCATCCGCAGTATGTGGACCTTACGCAGCTGCCGCCCCTCAAGGATGCTGGGCAACGTGAATACTATGAGACTGTCCGGCAGAGGCTCAACGCATTGCCGCAGATTGACTATGAGGAGGTCATGCGAGCCAAGATGGATTACCTGCGCCTGCTCTTTGAGCAAGAGGGGCAACGGACATTGCGCTCCAATGACTTCAAAGTGTTCTTCGATGAAGCCAATCCCTGGCTTGTTCCCTATGCTGCATACGCCACGCTGCGCGACCGTTACGGTACGCCCAACTTCAAGGAATGGCCCGACCACAACTTTTGGGACGAGACCTGGCGAGAAGCCTTGACCACTCCGCGGACCAAGGCTTACCGTGATGTGGCGTTTTGGTATTATGTGCAGTTTGTGCTCAGCCGGCAGTTAGGCGACGCTCATGCTCATGCGCGTCAACATCATGTCATCCTCAAGGGCGACATCCCTATCGGCGTGAACCGAGAGGGATGTGACGTATGGACCGAACCCAAATATTTCAATCTCAACGGACAGGCGGGCGCGCCCCCTGATGCTTTCTCTGTGAACGGGCAGAACTGGGGCTTCCCAACCTACAACTGGGATGAGATGCTCAAGGACGGATGTTCGTGGTGGAAACGGAGATTTCAGAATATGGCGCGCTATTTCGATGCCTATCGTATTGACCATGTGTTGGGATTTTTCCGTATATGGGAGATTCCCGTTTCGTCAGTCCACGGTCTGCTCGGGCAGTTCCAGCCGGCTCTGGCCATGACGAGTGAGGAAATCGAAAGCTATGGCTTGCCTTTCCGCGAACGTCTCTACTGCGAACCCCTCATCACCGACGAACTGGTCAACCGGTTGTTTGGTGACCAGGCCGAGATCGTGAAGGACCGCTACCTGATGCGCAAGGATGCCGGTCATTGGGACTTGCGGCCGGAGTTTGCCACGCAGCGGTCGGTTGAAGGCTACTTCTGGCAACAGAAGGAGAAGGTGAAGGCGACGGTGCATGATGACCAGGAACGCGCCAGACAATGCGACACTCTTGACCGGACGAGGGACGGAATCTACACACTGATCAGCAATGTGCTGTTTCTACGTGACCACAAGAACATTCGCTGTTATCATCCGCGTATTGCCGCGCAGAATGATTATGCCTATGCAACACTTTCGGACAGTGACAAGGCGGCCTTTAACCGTATCTATGAGGACTACTTCTATCACCGCAACAATCAGTTTTGGTATCATGAGGCTATGCGCAAGTTGCCGAGCCTCGTACAGGCTACACGCATGCTGGTCTGTGCCGAGGACCTTGGTATGGTCCCAGCCTGTGTACCCTGGGTGATGAACGAGCTGAAGATACTGACGCTCGAGATACAATCGATGCCCAAGGAGGCCTTCGTGCGTTTCAGCTATCCGGAGCGCAATCCCTATCGTTCCGTGTGCACCTTTTCCACACATGATATGGCAACTCTACGCCAGTGGTGGGACGAAGACCCACAGCGCACGCAGGAATACTACAACGTTATGATGCACCATGAGGGTGCTGCGCCACACCCCTTGTCGGGTAGTCTGGCGCGGGAGGTAGTGGCCGGACAACTTGGTTCCAGCTCGATGTTGTGTGTGTTGAGCATACAAGACTGGCTGGCTGTCAGCGAACGGTTGCGCCTGGCTGATCAAAATGCCGAACGCATAAACATCCCCGCCAACCCTCACCACTATTGGAGATACCGTATGCACCTCAATATAGAGGATTTGGCTCGCGACAAGCACTTTGTGGAAGAGATACGCGAGCTCGTCAAGCACAGCGGCCGATAGTGTCGGTTAGCAGACCAGGGCTGGTAAGAGGGGACTTGCTGTTGCTCATTGACATAGCTGTCTTGACAGAAAAAGCGGGCATGAAAGTCGACTGATGACTTTCATGCCCGCTTGGGTTTATTCAGAGGGTGTCTGTCCGATTATTGCTCCTCGGGAGCCTTGTCAATCAGATCCATGAACTGGTCGAGCTTCGGGGTGATGATGATCTGGGTGCGGCGGTTGCGCTGCTTGCCTACCTCGGTGTCGTTGGAGGCAATAGGATTGAATTCACCGCGGCCACCGGCCGTCAGACGCTTGGGGGCTACGCCGAAGTGGTCGATGAGATACTGAACAACAGAAGAAGCGCGGAGGGCCGACAGGTCCCAGTTGTTGCGGATGTTTTTCATTGAAGCTGCCTCTGTGTTGATAGGTACATTGTCGGTGTTGCCCTCAATCAGCACGTCGTAATCCTTGTAGTCCATGATGATTTTGGCAATCTTGGAAAGTGTCTCCTGAGCGCGGTCGTTGATCTCATAGCTGCCACTCTTGTAGAGCATGTTGTCGGCCAGCGAAATGTAGACGACACCCTTGAGTACCTGGACGTCGACCTCCTTCAGCTCTTCTTTCGACAAAGAACGGGTCAGGTTGTTGGTCAAGACCATGTTGAGTGAGTCGCTCTTGCTCTTTACCTCCACAAGGTGGCGAATGTATTGGTTCGACTCGTTAATCTGGTCGACAAGCTTAGAGATGTTCACGTTGTTGTCGCTTGTGTTCGAGAGGCTTTTGTCGAGGCTTTTCTGCAGGGCGGCATAGTCTTTCTTCTGTTGGGCCAGTTGGTCCTCAAGCGAGCTGACGCGGGCTTGTGAGGCGGCCAACTTTTCCTTGGCATCTTGATAGTTGGATGTCAGTTCCTTGTTCTCATTCTGGCAGTTTTGCAGGTCTTTCTTGCTGGCGCAGCTTGTGACAAGCAGCGTAGCGGCGAGCGTGGCCATTACAAAAATGTTCTTTTTCATATCTGTTTTCTTTTAGGATGTTTCTTTCATGCCAGTGTTCGGCTAGCGTTGTGGGGTGTCTTCAATTTATGAGCTAGTCAAACCTTTCGCTTGCAAATATACGGGATTGCCGTCTATTTGTCGTAAAAAGCCACGATTGTTTAATTTATTTTAACCGCTTTACCCGTTTTTTAAAAGGTTCTGTAACTATTTCGGGTGAATAGCTTTGTTTCAGAATCTTTTCGTGCCTTCATCCCACGACCATGCAGTCGATGTCAGGCATCCAGTCCTGGTATTCACGGAGCACGATGATGTGTGGTGCCTTAACAAGAACGGAGATTGATGTTAAAAGAAAGAACGCTTGCTGGCGTTTGCGGTTGCT
>CAVIOP010000079.1:0-12372 GCA_963644485.1 bacterium
GGCCAAAGGACCTGTTGCTGACTTTCAAGCCCATTTTCAGCATATAGATTGTCCGCTTTCTTGACAGCCTAAGACCATCGGCATCGTTGCCCGGCAGAGTGTTCAAAATCAGATTTGTTTTTGAACGTAAACACATGACCTAACCTGAATAATTCATAGAGAACGAAGACATGTGTGGTGCCTTCGGCACCTTTTTGTTTAACATTCTTGACAAGGCAAGCGGCAGAGCCGAGCATACTACCACAAAGGCCTGCCGTCAATGACGGCAGGCCTTTGTCGTGTGTTATGGTCAAGAAACGTTTTTTATACCTCGATGGGCTTATACTTCGGCACCAAGGTCTTCATGATGATCCAGCCGGTCATGTAGGCCACGGCGCAGAAGCAGAACACGATCATGTAGCCGGCGGGCTTGCCCTCGAAACCGAGGAAGGTGAAGGCGGCTCCCTGTTGCTGGGCATAATTGAAGAGATAACCCGACCCAGTGTTGATGGCCCATGAGGAGATGCCGCCCGCCATGGTGCCTACGCCTGTGATGGTGGCCACAGCTGAGCGTGGGAACATATCACCAATAGTGGAATAGAGGTTGGCCGACCAGGCCTGATGACCTGCTCCGGCCAGACCGATGATGATGGCCGGCCACCATGCGGGATCGATGGGACTGCCCTGCCAAGAGGCCAACGGCTGCGCCATCAGGGCAAGCAATGGCAGAAGGGCGAAGATGAACATCGCCTTCATGCGGCCCGAGTAGGGCTCCATGCCCCGACGCTCCACGAAATACTTGGGGATGTAACCGCCCACGATGCTCAGCACGGTGACAATGAGGTATAGCACGAAGATGAGCCACTGGCCCATGGTGGTGCTGGAGGCATAGCCAAACTGGTCGGAGAAGTAGGCGGGCGCCCAGAACAGATAGAACCACCACACGCCATCGGTCATGAACTTGCCTATGATGAACGACCATGTCTGGCGGTAGGTGAAGCAGCGCAGGAAGGGCAGTGTGGGACCGTCGTCAGTGGTCTTGGGAGCCTCACCCTCGGCCGCGTCGTCCTGGAGGATATAGGCCAGCTCGGCCTCATTGACGTGCTTGCACTGGCGCGGTTTGTCATAGACGAACATCCAGAATCCCATCCACACGAAGCCGATGCCACCGATGATGAGGAACGCACTCTCCCACCCCAGATGATTGGCCAGCACGGGGATGGTGAGGGGAGCAATGAGCGCACCGATTGACGCACCCGAGTTGAAGATGGCTGTGGCAAAGGCACGGTCTTTCTTGGGGAAGAACTCGGCCACCACCTTGATGGCCGACGGGAAGTTGCCCGACTCGCCGGCTGCCAGCACGATGCGGCAGAACATGAAGAGATAGACACTCACGGTGGAGATCATCAGTGCCATCCGGGAGCCGGCCTTGACGGCACGCAGGGCATCCACACTCTCAAGGCCGACATACTGCATGGCCACCCAACCGCACACAGCATGCAGACAGGCACCCAGCGACCACACGAAGATGGCAATCAGATAGCCGCGCTTGGTGCCCAGGCGGTCGATGAACTTGCCCACAAACAAGCTGAAGAGAGCATAGAAGAAGGAGAAGGCACCGGTGATGTTGCCGTAATCGGCATCGGTCCAGTGGAACTCGGGGGCGATGAAGTCTTTCCATGTCAATGAGAGCACCTGACGATCCATGTAGTTGATGGTCGTGGCGAAGAAGAGCATGGAGCAAATCACCCAACGGTATTGGGAAATCTTGGTTTTAGCGATAGACATTCTGATAAGTAGTTTTAGGGTTTTCATGCGCCACGCTTAGGCTGGTGGCAGAGCCTGTAGAAAGCAAGAGGATGTGCGGGCAACGCCTCTCCGCCGTCAGTCGTCAACGACTGGAAGACAAGAAAGATGCTGTCGGCACATCCTCAGAAAGATTATTCAAGCGAGGGGATGGGGGCCACCTGCATGTCGGTGTAGACGAGGTTCTCGCCGGCCATACCCCAGATGAAGGTGTAGTTGCTGGTGCCTGCTGCGCAGTGGATGCTCCACTGCGGAGCGATCACGGCTTGCTCATTGTTCATCCAGATAGGGCGTGTTTCCTGAGGTTCACCCATCACGTGGAGAATCTTCTGACCCTCGGGCACCTTATAATAAAGGTAGGCCTCCATGCGGCGCAAGTGGGTGTGGGCAGGCATGGTGTTCCACACGCTGCCGGGCTTGAGCTCGGTGATGCCCATCTGCAACTGACAGGTGCGCACACCGGCCACGCCATCGATGATCATCTGGTGGATAACGCGGTCGTTGGACTCCTCCATCTTGCCGGCCTTGATGTTGTTGGCCTCCTTCAGCGTGACCTTCTTGGTGGGATAAGAAGCATGGGCGCAGGCTGAGTTGAGATAGAACTTGGCAGGCTCGGCGGCGTTCTTGCTGGCCACAACGATGTCCTTGGCACCACGGCCCACATAGAGAGCCTCCTGGAAACCCAGCGTGTAGGTCTTGCCGTCGATAGTCACCGTGCCCTCGCCGCCAATGTTGATGATGCCGAGCTCGCGGTTGTCGAGCAGGTTGCGGCCGCTTGTTCCCTTGCTCTCGTCCACATAGAGCGGGGCGATGGAGGTGAGTTTCAGCGGTGTGGCCGTAGGCTCTGCGCCGCCGATGAGGAAGCGGTCATAGTAGCTGTAGGTCCAGTTGACCTCGCCGGGAGCGAAGACCTTCTCGATGAGATACTCCTTGCGCAGGCGGTCGGTGGTGTAATGCTTGGCATCCTCCGGGCCGGTGGCCCAGCGTACATTGTAGTTGGTGTAGGCGTTTTCGGCCTTCACCTCATAACCCTTGGAACAACACTCCTGCGAGAATCCTGACAGGGCGAAGCAGCAAAGGGCTGCGGTAAGAATAAATTTCTTCATGACTATGATGTTTGTTTTGTTTATTTCACGTTCTATTTGCTTACGCCTCGTTGCCGGCATTGACCTGTTCCTTGGCGGCCACACGCTCCTCACGGGTGATGAGGATGCGGTTCCACACCATCATGACCACAGCCACCACGGCGAGCACACCGATTCCGATGAACTTGCCATACTTGCATGCGGCAAAGATGACATAGCCATAGAGCGAACTGGCGAAGTCCATGCTGCCTGCCATGAAGCCCTCAGGCACGTTGGCCGTCTGGTCGCCCGTGGTGGCATAGACGGCTTGGGCGGCACTCGTGAAGTCGGGTGCCATGTCGGTCACAAACCACAGGCCGACAATCAGCGCCACCAGACCGATGATGAAGGTGCGCACCACGTTGCCCTTGGTGAACGGCAAAATCAAGGGGAAGAGGTAGAACATGCCCGCCAGCGAGGCCAGAGGCAAGAACTGGTTGCCAGGAAGGAACACAGCAACAAGCAAGTAGACAGGGATGAGCAGCAACGTGCAGACCAACGCCGTGGGATGACCGATGACGAGCGCAGGACTCATGCCAATGAACACCTGTTTGCCATGGAAACGGCGGTCGACCAGTTCCTTGGTCTTCTCAGAGATGGGCATCAGACCGTCGATAAACAGTTTGGTGATGCGCGGGATAAGTTCCATCACGGCACCCATGGTCACTCCAAGGCCGAGAACTTTCTTCGCGTCGAGCTGCGCCACCAGGCCGATGAGTATGCCGACGATGACACCCAACACAAGGGGCTCACCGAGCACGCCAAACTTCTTCTTCAGGCCCTCGGCGTCGACGTCGAGCTTGCTGAAGCCTGGTATCTTCTCGAGCACCCAGTTGATGCACAGGGCGAAGGGGATGAAGCTCTGGCAGAAAGGCTGCGGTACGCTGATGCCGTCCATGCCGTCGTAATAGCCTTGGAACTTACGAGCCGAACGGTCGGCGACAACCAGGGTGATGACATAACAGACGATTGTGGCCACATAGCCCCAAAGCATGCTCTTGTCGAAGATGAAATAGGCCACGGCGCCGATGAAGGCAAAGTGCCAATAGTTCCAAAGGTCGATGTTCACCGTGCGTGTGGTCTTTGTGACCAACATCAGCACATTGATACCCAGGCAGATGGGGATGACCAGGGCACCGACGGCGGTGTTGTAGGCCACGGCGGCAGCGGCGGGCCAACCCATGTCGAACACCTTCAGGTCAAGATGATAGATTGAGGAGATGAGGTCAAGCGGATCCTTAAAGTTGCTGGTGAGCAGGCCGGTGACGACGCCCAGGCCCACAAAACCCACTCCGACGAAGAGCCCCGACTTCAGGGCCTTGCCAAACTTCATGCCTATGCACAGACCGATGACGGTGAAGATGATAGGCATCATCACGCTTGCTCCCAAGCTGATGATATACGAAAAAACATTTTCCATACGTTGTTATTGTCAAAATGCGAATCAGTATTGGTAGATTCCTATAAATGATATGGCGCAAATTTACAAAAAAATCTTGTAAACCTGCGCCATATTGAATAATAAAATAGGTCAAAAAGCCTAATTCGTCATTGTTCGCGTAAAAACATCGCGTCCGCCCGTCAGTCTTGGAAATAAATGCGCTTCACGCGGTTGCTGATGCCCGTGAGCACCTCATAGGGAATGGTACCGAGCACATCGCTCAGCACGGTGACGGGCAGGTTGTCACCGAAGATCTCCACACTGTCGCCCTCCTTGCAGTCGATGCCGGTGACATCGATCATCGCCACATCCATGCAGATGTTTCCGACATACTCGGCGCGCTGGCCGTTGACCAGGCAGTAGCCGTGGCGGTTGCCCAAGTGGCGGTTGAGGCCGTCGGCATAGCCTATGGGGATGGCGGCTATCACGCTGTCGGCCGTGAGCGTGCCCTTGCGACTGTAGCCCACCGTCTCGTCGGCCGGCACATGGCGCAGTTGCAGAATGGTGGTCTTCAGCGTCGACACGTTGTGGATGATGGCATTGTTGCGCGGGTTGACCCCATAGAGGCCGAGGCCCAGGCGGCACATGTCGAGCTGTCGCTCGGGGAAGTGCTCAATGCCTGCGGAGTTGTCGATATGGCGGAGAATCTTATGGTCGAACGCGGCTTGCAGTTGGCGGCTGCCCTTGTCGAAGAGTTCAAACTGACGGGCGGAGAAGTCATCAAAGTCGTCACTGTCGGACCCCACGAAGTGTGAGAACACCGAGCGCGGTATGATGGCGTTCTGCCGTTTCAGCCGACTGATAAGCTCTTCCATGTCGTGCTCGGGGTCGAAGCCCAGGCGGTGCATGCCCGTATCGAGCTTGATGTGGACTGGATAGCCGGTGATACCCTCAGCCTCGGCGGCCTTCACCAAGGCATCAAGCAGGCGGAAAGAATAGACCTCGGGCTCCAGGTCATAGTCGAACATCGTTTTGAAAGCCGACATCTCGGGATTCATGATCATGATGTTGCTGGTAATGCCGTTGCCACGCAGCATGGCGCCCTCATCAGCCACGGCCACGGCCAGATAGTCGACGCGGTGGTCCTGCAGCGTCTTGGCTATCTCAACGCTGCCCGCTCCATAGGCGTCAGCCTTGATCATGCAGACGAGCTTAGTCTCGGGCTTCATGAACGAACGGTAATAGTTGAGATTGCCTACCACTGCATTGAGGTTCACTTCCAGCACAGTCTCGTGCACCTTCTGCACCAGCAGTTCCGTGATACGGTCAAAACCGAACTGACGAGCTCCCTTGATGAGGATAACCTCATTGCGCAGGTTCTTGAACACATCGCTACGGATGAACTCGCCGACGGTGGCGAAGAACGACTTGTCGGGCACCCTGACCTCATCCTTCTGGGACGAGATGACCGGGCCGATGCCGATAAATTTCTCCACGCCGCGCTTGCAAGCCAAGTCGCCCACTTCGCGGTAGAGCTGACCGGGGGCCACACCGCTCTGCATGATGTCGCTCAGAATAAGCGTGCGGATGCGGCCATTGTGGTCAGGACGGCGGTTCATAAAGTCGAGCGCAATGTCGAGAGAGTTGAAGTCTGAATTATATGAGTCATTGATGAGCGTACATCCATGCCGTCCCTCTTTCACCTCCAGTCGCATGGCTACAGGCTCCAATTGCCGCATGCGCTCGCCAAGCTGACTGGGCGTCACCCCCAAGCGCAGGGCGACGATGGCGCACACCAGTGAGTTGGCCACGCTGGCTTCGTCGATAAAAGGAATGCTGTACGTTTCGTCTCCACCTCCTTTATAAATATAGGTAACGGTAGTTGTCGCCTCCTTCTTTTCCACTGCCTTGACAAACATGGGGGCGTTCTGGTCCTTGCGTGACCAGTAGAGTTTCTCGCCCTTGTAGCCGGCCGCAGCAAGGACAGAGGTCACAAGCTCATCGTCGCCATCATAGACGGCCACTTCGGCATCGTGGAAGAGCACCAGTTTCTCACGACACTTCTCCTCCATCGACTTGAAGTTCTCCTGGTGGGCAGCACCGAGGTTGGTGAGCACAGCTATCGTGGGCTGGATGATGTCGCGCAGGGCGAGCATCTCTCCGGGCTGGCTGATGCCCGCCTCAAACACGCCCACCTGCGTCTGCTCGTTCATCAGCCACACCGACAGGGGGACGCCAATCTGGGAATTGTAGCTACGGGGGCTGCGCGTGACATTCTTGTCGGCTGACAATATCTGGTAAAGCCACTCCTTGACCATGGTCTTGCCGTTGGAACCCGTGATGCCAACGACTGGGATGTTGAACTCATCACGATGGCGCTCGGCCAAGCGCTGCAATGCCTCCAGCGTGTCTACCACCTTGAGAAAATTGGCCTTCGGATAGGTTTCTTTATAGTTGTCGGGCACCTCGCACACAACAAAGTTCCTAACACCACGGCGATACAGTTCCGGAATATAATTGTGCCCATCGTTGCGGCCCGACTTCAAGGCGAAAAACAAGGTCTCTTCCGGGAAACAAAGCGAACGGCTGTCGGTTAACAAAAAACCCACCTTGGCATTCTCATTGCCAAAGCAGTGCGCACCAATGAGTGTGGTTATCTTTTCAATTGTGTAAACCATGATTGTATCTTATAATAGGAGCAAAGTTAATAAAAATGTTGGAAACGAAAACAATCATCATCAAAAAGTTTCGGATAACGCTCAACTCCATGACAAGGCAAAGGGACAACCCTCCCGTGAAAGGAAGGTTGCCCCTTTTCTGTCTTGCTATTTCCCGTAATATTCGGGAGCTATTCACATGCCCGGCATGGACACCAGCACGTGTGCCTTGGCATTGTTGTAATTGGACGGGATATTAAAGGTCACACCGTCGTAAGAGGCCGTTGCGCCCGCCTTGATGACTTGAGCCTTGTAGGTCTTGTAGCCCTGCGTGCCGCCTGTGGGCTCACATTTCTTTCCGCCGATGGCCATCAAGGTGCCGCCATTGACAAGAAGCGAGTAGTCGGTGCTCAGAGACCGACCGTCGGAAGAGGCTGCGACAAACACCTTTCCGCCATTGATCTGAATGTCTCCGTCGGTCTTCACGGCATGGGGCTTGGTGTCGAGCGATCCGTACTCATAGACGCTGCCTGTCACTACGACCGTCAGCTCACCTTCGTCAATCACCACACCCTCGTCGGCATTGATGCCTTTCGCACCTGCACCCTCAGCGGCCAGCGTGAGACTACCGCCCTTCATGGCAAACCGTCCTGCCGTCTTCAGTGTAGATACGCCACCGATATCGTTTGCCTCTGCATCATAATAAGCAGAACCGGTTGTCACAGCCTTGACCGTTCCGCCCGTCATGGTAATGGTGCTGTCAGCTTTCAGAGCCTTGGAACCTTCTCCTGTGGCAGTGACCGACACTTCTCCGCCGCAAAGAATGAGCTGACCATTGTTGTCGCCACCATTCTTCTTGGCGCCCACGTCAATGCCGTCGCCCTCGGAAACGATGGACAGTGTGCCACCGTTCATCTGGAAATACTCATTGACATGGAAGCCATCGCCCTTTGCGCCCGTCACAGTCACCTGACCGCTCTCAAGGCATGTGTACTCGTCAGAGAAATAACCATGGCGACAGTTGCCCGTGATGGTGAGCGTGCCTGTACCCGTCAGATTCACATGACCATTGACATAGAAGCAAGCCTTCTGCGAACCCGCTGTGGCATCTGACAATACATTAGCACCCACGAAATTGACACTTATTTTCTTGCCGTCATCGATCGTGATGGCACCGCCCTTGGCACTGGCCAACGAGAGATTGTCGAGTGTGAACGACGCCTTGCCCTCTCCGTCCATGTAGAACGACCCGTCGGTGCTCGTTCCTGTCAGCGTATAGGTGATTTCTTCTGTATAGGTGGAGTCAGCGATGATGCTCACATCGGCACCGACGGCCGTAACGGTCAAGTATTGGGCCAGGTTGCCTGCCACCGTGACCTGCGCCGCCGAACCCTGATAGCTCACGGCGACGGTGTTGTCGGCCACTTGGCTATTGTCCACCGTAACTTGGGTTACATCGGCCAGCTGGTAAGCCTTGCCCTGCACCGTCAGCGTGGAGCCATTGGCAAAGAGCATGTCGCCGGTCTTGGCGGCCGAATGGGCGTAGGTCACCTCGCCCACCTTGACATTCAAGGTTTGTGCAGACACAAACTGTGACAACGGAGCGAAGAGCAGCAAAAACATGGCGACCCGCTTGCCAAGCGTCATGCCACCAGCGGTATGGGAGTTCAGTATGTTCATTTCACTTCGATTTTATAGGTTTTACCTGTTGTCTTCACAATGTAGAGGCCTTTCTTCAGACTGTTCGCCATAGCCTCCCGGTTCTGGAAAGTACCTACACGTTGTCCGGCAAGGTTCACGACGGTCAGCGGTGCATGGGCGTCCGACTCCATCTCCGTCACACCGGCGGGCACCGTGGAGAAGTACATCTTCTCCAACTCGGCCAGCGGGAGGCTCACCGCCTGTCCGTTCTGCGAGACCAACGCCTTGCCGTCGGCAAAGGTGATGGTCAGTCCATCAGAAAGGAAGGACTGTTCCTCTTGGTCATGATTGGTAAACGTCAGATAGGCATAGCCATCATCTGCGTATGCAGCAAGCGCCATGAAACATCCTGCTACGAAGGTTATTATCTTTTTCATCCGTCTAAGATTGATAGTGGTTACAAATTTAGCAAATCCCACGATTTGTACAACGAAACAATTATTAAAATCTCATGAAATATCCGAAGACACCCTGCCGCGACTTAATCACTGCGGATAGACAAGGTTTTCCTCACCGATATTCATCAGCACCTCATCAAGGTACTTGCGGGCTTCCCAACGCGCCATAGGCAGGTCCTGGAGCAGCCAATTGCCGCAGTCACGGGGAGCGGCACCGGGAATGTCACCCTCATAATCGGCCACAAAGCGGAAGGTGCGGCGCATGAGATCAACTATGTCGCACGACTCAAGGTCACCGCGAAGGAGCAAGTAATTGCCCGTCAGGCAACCCATGGGTCCCCAATAGATCACGCGGTCTTTCCACTCGGGATCATTGCGGAGGAATGTAGCCGCGAGATGCTCGATTGTATGGATGGCTCCGTTGTGGAGCACCGGCTCACGGTTGGGCTCCTTCATGCGGATATCGAAAGTGGTCACCACTTCGTTGCCCACCTGGTCTTTGCGGCTGACATAGATGCCGCGCAGCAGTTTCTCATGGTTGATTGTAAAAGAAGGTATTTTGTCCATCATCTTGTTTCAATTGTTTTCTTATGGTTGTTCATCAATGTCCGTGAGGTTTCCCGACTGAGAAGACTCGCCGTCCAAACCCTTGCCGTCCGGAATACTCAAGCCAGCAGAGACTGGAGATAGTGACGTGTGATCTCGAAACTGCCTTCGGCCATACGGCTCCAGAAATCGAAATACTGTGCTCCTTTGTTGTCCTTGAGCGGCACATCGCTGATGATGCGGAAGGAAATGAAAGGCGTGTGGTAGATGTGGCAGGTCTGCGCAATCGAGCAACTCTCCATGTCTACGGCCTTGGCATCAGGGAAGTCGGTCAATATCTGCCGCATTTTCTCACGCGAGTCGACAAACCATTCGCCACTGACCGTCAGACCGCTGCACACCCTTATGCCTTCCACCTCACCGTCAAGGGCCAGTGCCTTTTCCACCAAGTCCCTTGGAGCGGCAAACCGGGGCGGCAGTCCCAATATCTGACCGCGTTCCATCTCCTCGCCACAGTAGGCATCATGATAGACGCACTCTGTGGCCACCACCACATCGAGCGGCTTGAGCGACACATCGGCCCCGCCGGCTACACCCGTCGACATGACGAGGTCGGGCGCATAGCAGTCTATCATCTCCACTGCTCCAATGGCAGAATTGACCTTCCCAATACCACACTGTTGCAGGATCACCTCGGTACCCTTCATGTTACCGATGACAAAATCCTTGTGATGCCGATGCTCCGTGCGGCAATCGTCAAGCAAAGTCCTGAGCTGCGCGAACTCCTTGTCCATCGCAACGATAATTCCAATCTTTTTCAACACAACCTATGATTGATTGATGCAAAGTTACAAAAAAATCAATGGCTACCTCTCCTTTTTACTATTAATTTCAAACCTATCAGCAAAAATTTAGTTACCTTTGCGCAAAGAAATATAAACGTTTATAGCCATCTTATGAAAACATTGAAGAAATGCCTGCCAGACATCCTGGCAGTCGTGCTTTTCGCAATCATTTCTTTGGTCTACTTTGCGCCGGCAGACCTCGACGGACGCATCCTCTACCAAGACGACCACTCTGCCGGACGCGGTCTCGGCGAAGAGGCCAGCGAGTATTACCAACGCACAGGCGAGCGCACTCGCTGGTCAAACTCCGCCTTTAGCGGCATGCCCACGTACCAGTCGTCGCCTTCCTACCACAGTACAGACCTGCTGGACAAGGCCATGAACCTCTACCACTTGTGGCTTCCCGACAACGTATGGTACCTGTTCGCCTATCTTTTGGGCTTCTACATCCTGCTCCGGGCTTTCGACTTCCGTCAGCACCTGGCGGCCTTGGGGTCCATCGTATGGGCTTTCTCAAGCTATTTTCTCATCATCATTGCCGCCGGACACATATGGAAGGTGATGGCCTTGGCCTACCTGCCGCCGATGATTGGCGGCTTGGTGCTGGCCTACCGGGGCAAATACTTGTGGGGGTTCATCATCACGGCTATCTTCACTGCATTTGAGGTGAAGGCCAATCACGTGCAGATGACCTATTACTATCTTTTCGCCATCTTCTTCATGGTCATCGCCTGGCTGGTCGATGCCATCCGCAACCATAAGATGGCACGTTTCTGGAAAGCCACGGGTGTTGCCGCAGCCGCGGCCGCCATCGGCATCTGCATCAACCTGTCGAACCTCTACCACACCTGGGAATACTCCAAGGAGAGCATGCGCGGCAAGAGCGAACTGGTAAAGAAGAATAGCGCCAACCAGACGGAAAGCGGCCTCGACCGCGACTACATCACGCAGTGGAGCTATGGACGCAGCGAGACATGGACCCTGCTCGTGCCCAACGTGAAAGGCGGCGCCAGTGTCCCCATGGCCGCCAACAGCAAGGCCATGGAGAAAGCCGACCCCAATTACATACAGGCTTACCAGAGTCTGGGACAGTATTGGGGCAACCAGCCCATGACGAGTGGCCCTGTCTATGTGGGCGCTTTTGTGCTGATGCTCTTTGTGCTGGGCCTTTTCATCGTGAAGGGTCCCATGAAATGGGCGTTGCTGGCAGCCACCATCCTGTCGATTCTCTTGTCGTGGGGACGCAACTTCATGGACTTCACCAACTTCTTCATCGACTATATGCCGATGTACGCCAAGTTCCGCACTGTGGCGTCCATCCTCGTCATTGCAGAGTTCACCATTCCATTACTGGCCATGATGGCACTGAAACGCATCATCGACGAGCCTGCCATCCTGGCCAAGAAAGCCCGTTGGGTCTATGTCAGCTTTGCCCTCACAGGCGGCATAGCGCTGCTCTTTTGGCTGGCTCCGGGCTTGTTCTTCTCGCAGTTCATTTCCACTAATGAAATGATGCAGTTCAACCAGATTGCGCAACAGAGTCCTGAGGCCGCACAGTTTGTCAATGGCCTGAAGGACAACTTGGTCGGCGTGCGCAAATATATCCTGTCGGCGGATGCGCTCCGCTCATTCATGATTGTACTCATCGGCATGGTCTTGTTGTTGCTCTACAGGTTCAAGAAGCTCAACGCCAAGTTCCTCGTGGGCTGCATCGCCCTACTCTGTCTCATCGACATGTGGCAAGTGGACAAGCGCTACCTCAACGACGACATGTTCGTGGAGAAGAGTGTGCGCGACATGCCACAACAGAAGACAGCCACCGACGAGATAATCCTCAAGGACAAGAGCCTCGACTACCGCGTGCTCAACCTGGCAGGAAACACGTTCAGCGAGAACAACACTTCATACTACCACAAGAGTATCGGAGGATACCAC
>CAVIOP010000080.1:0-12296 GCA_963644485.1 bacterium
CCATAGGGCGCGCCCATCGCTCGTATGCCAAACCCAGGGCGCCGCTTCGCTTGCCTTGCCATTTTCCATGTTGCACAAATATCCCGTTTTGTGCACAGCGGTGCGGTTTTTGTGCATTTCGTTTGGTCGGCAAGTAAAAAGTTAGTAATTTTGCCCAATATTACGGAAATACCACAATTATATTTAATTATATGAAGTTGAAAATTGTTGTGCTTGCCAAGCAAGTACCCGACACAAGAAACGTGGGCAAGGACGCCATGACAGCCGAAGGCACAGTCAACCGTGCTGCACTGCCCGCCATCTTCAATCCCGAGGACCTGAACGCCCTGGAGCAAGCGCTCCGCATCAAAGACCAGAACCCCGGATCCACAGTAACCATGCTGACCATGGGTCCTCCCAGAGCCGGCGAGATTATCCGGCAGGGCCTCTACCGTGGCGCAGACGACGGCATATTGCTCACCGACCGCAAGAGTGCCGGTGCCGATACGCTTGCCACCTCTTATTTCCTTTCACAGGCCATTGCCAAGATTGACCGTGAACAAGGCCATGTAGACCTCGTGCTCGGCGGACGCCAGGCTATCGACGGCGACACCGCACAGGTGGGCCCGCAGGTGGCTCAGAAGCTCGGCCTCAACCAGGTGACATACGCCGAGGAGGTGATCAAGATAGAGGACGGCAAGGCCACCATACGCCGCCACATCGACGGCGGCGTGGAGACGGTTGTCGCCCCGCTTCCCGTGCTCATCACCGTGAACGGCACAGCAGCCCCCGCACGCCCCTGCAACGCCAAGCGCGTCATGAAATACAAGTATGCCACATGCCCCATGGAGCGCAAGGGCGACGAGCCCTGGACCAGTCTCTACGACGAGCGCCCCTACCTGACGCTCGGACAGTGGAGCATCGCCGACTGCGGTGCCGACTACGAGCAGTGCGGACTGGCTGGCTCTCCCACCAAGGTGAAGGCCGTGCAGAACATCGTGTTCCAGGCCAAAGAGAGCAAGACGCTCACCGGCAGCGATGCCGACGTGGAGAGCCTCATCAAGGAATTGTTGGACGAAAAGATTATTGGCTAAGTAGATATGAACAACGTTTTTGTATATTGCGAGATTGAAGGCACTACTGTAGCCGAGGTATCTCAGGAATTGCTCACCAAGGGCCGCAAACTGGCCAACCAGCTGGGCGTGGATCTCAACGCCGTGGTGGCAGGTACAGGCATCAAGGGCAAGGTGGAAGACCAGATTCTGCCTTATGGCGTCGACAAGCTCTTTGTGTTTGATGCCGAGGGGCTCTTCCCCTACACATCGGCCCCGCACACCGACATTCTGGTCAACCTCTTTAAAGAGGAACAGCCGCAGGTGGCCCTGCTCGGCGCCACTGTCATCGGCCGCGACCTCGGACCGCGTGTGTCGTCGTCGCTGACCAGCGGTCTGACTGCTGACTGCACACAACTGGAGATTGGCGACTACGACGACAAGAAGACGGGCAAGCACTACGACAACCTGCTCTATCAGATCCGCCCGGCCTTCGGCGGCAACATCGTGGCCACCATCGTCAACCCCGACCATCGGCCGCAGATGGCTACCGTGCGCAGCGGTGTCATGCAGAAAGCTCTCTATGAGGGCAAGGCCAAGGGCGAGGTGACCTATCCCGACGTGGCCAAGTATGTGCCTGAGGTCGACTATGTGGTGAAGGTCATCGACCGCCACGTGGAGGCTGCACGCAACAACCTGAAGGCTGCCCCCATCGTGGTGGCAGGCGGCTACGGCATGGGCAGCAAGGAAAACTTCGACATGCTCTTCCAACTGGCCAAGGAACTCCACGGTGAGGTGGGCGCCAGCCGCGCCGCCGTCGACGCCGGATGGGTGGCTGCCGACCGCCAGGTGGGACAGACGGGTGTCACCGTGCACCCCAAGGTCTACATCGCCTGCGGCATCTCCGGACAGATCCAGCACATCGCCGGCATGCAGGACGCCGGCATCATCATCTCGGTCAACAACGACCCCGAGGCACCCATCAACAAGATTGCCGACTATGTCATCACGGGCAATGTGGAGGATGTTGTGCCGAAGATGATTAAATACTACAAACAGAATTCAAAATAAAAGACACAGCCTGGCCACGTCTTCCATGTGGAGAGGTGGCTGGCGTCACAAAGAATACAACTATGGCAAACTATTATAGTGATCATCCTGAGATTGAATTCCACCTCCATCATCCGCTGATGAAGCGCATCGTGGAGCTGAAGGAGAGAGAGTACGCTGACAAGGACCAGTTCGCCGACGCGCCCGTCAACTATGACGACGCCATCGAAAACTACAAGCGCCTGCTCGACATCACGGGCGACGTGGCTGCCAACATCATCGAACCCAACTCGGAGAGCGTTGACCTCGAAGGTCCGCACCTCGAGAACGGACGCATGATCTACGCCAGCAAGACCTACGAGAACCTCGACGCCACACGCAAGGCCGGCCTGTGGGGCATCTCCATGCCCCGTCGCTTCGGCGGCCTCAACGTGCCCAACACGGTGTTCTCCATGCTCTCCGAAATGATATCGGCTGCCGACGCCGGTTTCCAAAACGTGTGGTCGCTGCAGAGTTGCATCGACACTCTCTATGAGTTTGGCTCCGAGGAACAGAAACAGAAATACATCCCCCGCATCTGCGAGGGCGAAGGCATGTCGATGGACCTCACCGAGCCCGATGCCGGTTCCGACCTGCAGCGCGTCATGCTGAAGGCCACACAGGATGCCGACGGCACATGGCGCCTCAACGGTGTGAAGCGTTTCATCACCAACGGCGACTCTGACATACACCTCGTGCTGGCACGCTCAGAGGAGAATACGCACGACGGACGTGGACTGTCGATGTTTATCTATGACAAGCGCGACGGCGGTGTCACCGTCCGTCACATTGAGCACAAGCTCGGCATACACGGCTCACCCACCTGTGAGCTGGTGTTCAAAAATGCCAAGTGCGAGCTCTGCGGTGAGCGTCGTTTGGGACTGATCAAGTATGTGATGAGCCTTATGAACGGCGCCCGTCTGGGCATCGCCGCACAGTCGGTGGGTGTGGAACAGGAAGCCTACAACGAGGCACTGGCCTACGCCAAGGAGCGCGAGCAGTTTGGCAAGAAGATCATCACCTTCCCCGCCGTCTACGACATGCTCTCACGCATGAAGGCCAAGCTCGATGCCGGCCGCTCACTGCTCTACATGACTGCCCGCTACGTGGACATCTACAAGGCTCTCGAGGACATTTCCCGCGAGCGCAAACTCACTCCCGAGGAGCGCAAGGAGATGAAGCAATACAGCCGTCTGGCCGACGCCTTCACGCCGCTGGCCAAGGGTACCAACTCTGAGTATGCCAACCAGAATGCCTACGACGCCATCTCCGTACACGGCGGCTCGGGCTTCATCATGGAGTACAAGAGCCAGCGCCTCTATCGCGACGCCCGCATCTTCTCTATCTATGAGGGTACGACGCAACTGCAGGTGGTGGCCGCTGTGCGCTACATCACCAACGGCACCTACCTCAACATCATCCGCGAGATGCTCGCCGACGAGGTGTCGGCCGACCTGCAGCCGCTGAAAGACCGTGTGGCCAAGATGGTGGAGCGCTATGCTGAGGCTGTGGAGAAGGTGAAGGCCAGTGCCAGCCAGGCCGAGCACGACTTCCTGGCACGCCGTCTCTACGACATGACGGGCGACATCATCATGTCGCTGCTCATTCTCGCCGACGCCACCAAGGCTCCCGAACTCTTCGCCAAGAGTGCACAGGTGTATGTGCGAGCCGCTGAAGAGGAGGTTATCGGTCATGCCGCCTATGTCATGGCTTTTGATGCCGACGACCTCAAGAACTTCGTCGCAGAGGACAGCAAGGAAGAGCAAGAGGCCTAAGACCTGCCGCAACAGACAGAAAAGTCTTGCCGCAGTCACGGGCATGGCTTTTTGCAACAATACAAAAAAGGAAGCGCACCGGGAGTTGTCTCGGTGCGCTTTTTTGAATACGCTTGTGGTGATGCGCCGCTGTGTCTGTCTTTGCCTGGTCTTGCTGGTGGGGTTATTGGAACAGCGTGAAGTTGACACTGCCGTAGCTGCGGTGGTCTTGGAAGTGCGCGTTTTCGGAGAAATCGTATTGCTTGCCGTGCTCAAACACGAACAGGCCGCCGTCTTTCAGCAGGTTGTGCTCGAAGATGAGGTCGGGGATGGTGGGCAGTTGCTCGAGTGCATAGGGCGGGTCGGCAAAGATGAAGTCGAATTGCTCGTGGCACGATTTGAGGAAACGGAACACGTCGCCGCGGATGAGCACGTCGTTGTCGGCGCCTATTTTCTTCATGCATTGGCTGATGAAGCGTGCGTGGTCGCGGTCGGCCTCCACGCTCACCACACGGCTGCAGCCTCTTGAGAGCAGCTCCAGTGAGATGCTGCCCGTTCCGGAAAAGAGGTCAAGGGCATTGGCACCGTCGAGGTCCATGTATCCGTTGACCACGTTGAAGACATTCTCTTTGGCGAAATCGGTTGTCGGCCGGGCCTTGAATGTGCGCGGGATGTCGAAGTGACGCCCTTTGTATATTCCTGTGATTATTCTCATGTCGTAGAAAGGTTTGGGAGGTCAAGACAGATAGAGCGTGAGCAGGTCGAACGTGATGCCGCGTACCTGAGTAAGTGGCGCACGGTTGAAGTCGGCCGATGGATTGACCACCGACACCTTCTCCACATAGAGATGCAGTGTTCCAGTCAGGTCTTCCTGTGTGGGGATGGCTCCCGACAGGTAGAGCTCGTCTTTCTTCTGGTCGAGCGCCAGTTGCTTCCACACGAAGAGGATGAAGTAGACGATGTCCTTGGTGCGCTTCGCCTCGAAGCTGTTGGCGAAGATGAAGCGGTTGCGCTCAAAGCTGAACACCTCCATCCTGCCGTCGTGGAAGTGGGCGAAGAGCTTGCGCCGGTTGCCGACGAAGTTGCGATGGTGGAGGTAACTCCACACAGGGCGCATGAGCGCCGAGAACTTAGTGTCTTGATAATGGTCTTCGACCACCATCTTCAGGTCTTTGTTGACAGCGAAGAGTACCACGGCATTCATGTCGGGCAAGACGTTGCTCATGATGACTGCCCCTTCGGTGTCGGGATAACAATGGTGGTAGAGCGTGTCGGCGTTGGCCTCCTGAAACTCTTCGATGGGGATGAGCAGGGTGGGCGTGTCGACAAGCACCAGGGCGCGGTTGGTGGCCACTTGCAGCAGATTGGCTGTCTTGAAGGCATCGCGCAGGTTAGCCGCCATTGATACGCCGCTTTTGGCCGTATAAGGCTCAAAGGCCACTTGCGCCACCGACTTGTTGTCGGTGATGGCAAAGGCAAGCGATCCTTTGCTCACGCGGATGGTTATTCTGGGTAGTATGTTCATGATATCGTTAGGGTCATTGTGCAGGGTCATTCCCAGTTGCCACGGTTGCCGTTGGGCTCGCTGATGTCTCCGATCTTCAGCCCGGGGTATCGGCCGGCCTCGTTGGCGTCCTCCGTGAGCGACGACACGGTGTGCGGGTCGAGCCCCTGCAGGTAGACATCATAAGTGACGCCGCATTCCATGAGCGGTATCTGCCGTCCGCTCTTGCCGATGGTGGTGGTGGCTGCCAGTGAGAAGCGGCGTTTGTCGGTGTGGGGCACGTACTGCAGCGAGTCGGCCAGGAAGCCGCTGCGGATAAGCGTCTGCCAGTCGCCCGTGTATGTGCCGTGCCGTCTACGGTATTGCTCTTCTGCTTTCCGTATGGCCAGGAGGCGCTCTTTGACGGCCGTCTCGCGCTGACCCTGCTCGCGTTCGAAGCGGATGGGGGCGCTTACGCTCATCCAGCACACCAGCAGAAGCACCAGCACGCAGGCGGCGAGGAGATAATTATTTTTGAAGTTAACCTTCATTTTTGAGTTTATATTCTTACCTTTGTCCTTGCAAATAGGGCTTGGACGCGATAGGGTGCCGCACGGACGTGCTTGTGGGATACAACAGCTCGTGCTGGCAGATGTGGCCGGCTTTATGCCTGCGGAGGCCATGTGGGGCTGCAACCCAAAGGCGCATGCGCCCTATCTTGTGCAAAGATAAGAAAAATAAGCAACAAGGTGCGTACGTCCGCCCGTCTTTTTAACTTTTCAACTATAACTTTTAGCGCAATTGACAATCCAAGAGTTCATCCGTCGCATCACGGCCGAGTTTGGCTTTGAACCTACCGCCGACCAGGCCGCCGCCCTTCAGGTGTTTGCCCGTTTTCTGGCCGACCGACGGCCCGACTGCGTGATGGTGCTCCGCGGTTCTGCCGGCACGGGTAAGACGTCGCTGGCCGGAGCCATGATGCGCACCCTGCGCCGGCTGGGACAGAAGCTCCTGCTCATGGCTCCCACGGGCCGGGCGGCCAAGGTGCTCTCGCAGAACAGTGGTTTCCCGGCCTATACGATCCACCGCAAGATTTATCGGGAGAAGGCCTACCAGGGGCTTGACGGACAGTTTAACCTGAGCGACAACCGTTACCACAACACCCTCTTCGTGGTCGATGAGGCTTCGATGATCAGTCATGGTGCCTCCGATTTCCAGGCCGACGGTTCCGCCCCTGCCGCCTCCTTCGGGTCGGGCAGCTTGCTTGATGACCTTGTGAAGTATGTGTACAGCGGAGACAACTGCCGGCTGCTTCTCATTGGCGACAAGGCGCAGCTCCCCCCTGTGGGCGAAGAGGAGGCACCTGCCCTTAGTGCCGACATGCTGGAGGCGTATGGCCTGCATGTCTATCAGTGTGACCTCAATGAGGTGCTCCGCCAGAGCCAGGACTCGGGCGTGCTCTACAACGCCACCGTTATCCGGCAGATGATTACCCGTGACGAGGCGACACAGTTGCCGCGCGTCACCTTCGGTTGCTTTGCCGATATCGTGCGGGTGCCGGGCGACGAGCTCATCGAAAGCCTTGCCACCAGCTATAGCCAGGTAGGCATGGACGAGACCATCGTTGTCACCCGTTCCAACAAGCGCGCCACGGTCTATAACCTGGGCATCCGCAACACCGTGCTCGACCGTGAGGATACGCTCTGCCGTGGCGACATGCTCATGGTGGTGCGCAACAACTACTACTGGACAGAACGCCAACGGGCTGCCGAGGCCGCCGAGGGCTCGGCGCTGCCTGCAGACGACCGGCCGGGCAGCATGGCTTTCCTGGCCAACGGCGACCAGGCGGTGGTGGAGCGCGTGCGCAACCACCGTGAACTCTACGGTTTTCATTTTGCCGATGTCGCTCTGTCGTTTCCCGACTACGATGATACCGAGATGCAGGTGACCGCCGTGCTCGACTCGCTCACCACGGATGCGCCGGCGCTCACACGCGAGCAACATGAGCGTCTGTTTGCTGCCGTGATGGAGGACTATGCTGACATCCCGACCAAGGGCGAGCGGATGAAGGCCTTGCGTGCCGACGGCTTCTTCAATGCTCTCCAAGTGAAGTTTGCCTATGCCGTCACATGCCACAAGGCGCAGGGCGGACAGTGGTGCCACGTCTATGTGGACCAAGGATACATGACCGACGACATGCTCACGCCGTCATACATCCACTGGCTCTACACCGCCTTTACCCGTGCCACCGGCAAACTGTTTCTTGTGAACTGGCCCAAGAACCAGTGTGCCGACGAGGGCTGAACGGGATATAGGCAAAAGTCACGGCGCTTGTTAATCATAACTAATAAACCGCGCCTTTTAGTTCGTTTTATTTGTTATGATTAATAAAATTGCTATCTTTGCGAAAAGTTTTAAGTATAACTAATAAACGAAGTCTTATGATACAACGGGGAATTTCTAACGATGTAATGCCTCCGCCAACAACGTTATAGGGATAATCTCTACAATAAAAAATGCGGGCTGAACCAAAGGTTGTCAACCTTTTGGTTCAGCCCGCATTGGCTTATGCGCATTGATGTGGCGTGTCGCTATTCTGGATGGGGGTGGCTTGCGGGTATACCGCCTGTGTGTATGCCGCCTGTGTGTGGCCTGTGTCAGCCTGCCTTTAGTCTACGGCCTCCACGTTGTAGCCGTCGGCCTTCAGTTTGCTGATGATGCCCTGCTCGCCTCCCAGCAGGTAGCAGGGAAGGGCAAAGAGGGTGGGCTTGTCGTGCATGACGCTCTCCATGCCCTTGACGGGTGTGGCCAGCAGACTGCCTGCACCGATCATGTTGAGTGTGCCGGTGATGGCTGCCGATGCTGCGTCCATGTCCTTGGCCTTGTAGGCATCGACAGTCTTGTCGACGATGGCGAGCACCTGGTCTTGGTGGTCGAGGAAAAGGGCAAGCAGGTTGGCCTGCGTTTCCAGAGGCATGCTCTTCACGAGTTGTATATATTTCTCTGTGTCTACGATGCCGCCAGTGGGCTCGCTGTTCTTCTTGGCCTGTGCCTCAAAGTACTCGGCAAAGGTGTGAGTGGGGTCATACTCGCCCATGTGGTTGGCCACGAAGAGCAGTTGCACAAAGTCTTTCATCACGGCCAGCGGCGAACGGCCGTTGTAGCGTTTCTGGTTGTAACTGCTCTTCCAACTGACCTCGGTATACTTTTTCAGGAAGGCATCGAGCGCCTGCGTCTGCTTGTCGTTGAGCAGAGAGGCCAGCGTCTTGCCGCTTGGCAGTTGGGCGGCCTCTTTCAGCGCCGTTGCGTTGGCCGACCGGTCGATGTCGAAATAGATTTGCTCGGTCTCTGTCATGGCCTCTTTCAGGCCGTTGATGCGGTCGACGTAGCCCATGGGGTTGAGGAAATCGTGTGTGGCGACGATGTAGGATGGCTTAGCCAAGCTGTCGGCAGTCACCTTGTAGAGCAGTTGTGCTGATGCGCCCATTGTGAGGCAGAAAGCCGCCAGGACGGTGAGAATGAACTTTTTCATCATGATGATTGTTGAGTGATGGTTTGTTGTTGAATCGTTGGTTGTGGGGTGGGTTGTTGTTGCGAGATGCGCTCCACGAAACGTTGCAGGTCAGCCTTGATCTTCGCATACTCCGGTGACCGCATGAAGCCCGCATTGCGCTTGAGCACTGGCGTGATGTTGTTGACGCTGTTGGTGTAGCACGACAGTTCGTTGCGGCACTGCACGCCGTGTACGCTCTGCTGCTGGATTTCCTCCTGGCGCAGGCGCACCAGCTTGTCGCACACCTTGTGGAGCATAGGGATTACCACCTTGTCAAAGAGGTGATGTCCCTGTATATAAAGATAGGTGTTGTTGGCGTTGACGCCCAAGGCAAGCAGATCGTCCTTGACGCGCAGCCAGCTCTGTTTGGCATCCGGGTGCTGGCGGCGCAGCTGGTCGGCCTTTCTGGCAGCCTTGCGGCGCACGTTGCGGATAAGGTCGTCGGCCTGTGTGAAGCCGAACTTGCTCACCTCCACGACTCTCAGGAAGTCGGTCATGGTAAACTCTGCATAGTCGGTCGACCGGTAGTACCAGATGTTCCACACGAAAAGCGGATAGATGGCCTGCGAGAAGTCGCGCAGGTATTGCTCCATGTCGAACACCTCGCGGTCGTTGAGCGACACGGCCACGGCCACATCGTGGAGTGAGGGCGCATAGCACTGCAGGTTCTCGATGGCGTAGGCGTAGGTGTGGAAGACGTAGGGGCTCTGGAGGATGCGGCGCGACGTCTCCGATGCGCCCTGTATGAGATAGTCGTAGTCGGCGTCGACACATGCCACCATGTCGTGCCCGGTCTTGCCCTTGAGCATGCTCATGAGTGCTGCCTTCTTGCCCCGTTCGAGCCGTTGCTCGCGCGAAGGCAGCATCACCTCGAAGCACACCCTGTCTGTTTCGACCTGCGACAGGATCTGCCTCCAGAAGAACACATCGTCGTAGCTCTCTACATAGGCCACCACTTTGCGGCGTGCCCGTTTGGAGTTGAGGCGGTTGGCGGCCTCTACGTATGACGAAGTCAGGTTGTCTCTCAGTCGGTGTGACATGGCGTGCGCTCCTTTCTTTCTTTGCCGCTCAGACGGTGATGTCGCTTACCTCGGTCACTTTGTCCATCCAGCCGTTCATGATGACGGCCGGTGAGTGGGTGGTGAGGATAATCTGCACATTGGGGTTGAGGTCGATGATGAGGTCGATGAGCTGTTTCTGCCATTCCACATGAAGGCTCACCTCAGGCTCGTCCATGAAGAGCACGTAGCTCTGGTTGTCTTCCACGAGCACGGTGAGCAGAATGGCCAGGATCTGCTTCTCGCCGCTCGACAGCTGGTAGGGCACCAGGGTCTCGCCGATCTGGCGGAACCGTATCTCGTTTTCGGTGCGTACGATGGTCTTGCCCGTATCTGCGAAGAGATGGTCGATGATATCCTGGAATTTGCGCTTCGGCTCGGAGATGCGTTGCGCCTGCTCTGCCGCGTCGGGCTGTCCGCTCTGCAGAACGGCGATGATGCGGTTGCCGATGTTCACTTGGTAGTCGAGATACTTGCGCTGGAGCTTGAACAACTGCCAGTCGAGCTCGGTGGCCAGTGATATGTCCATCTTCGACATCACGTCGGCATTGATGAGCGGCCGGTCGAAGCTGCGGATGAGATCGAACCGTATCCACTTTGCATCCTCCGGGCACACCTTGAGGCGCACGCCCTTGAGAAGATGGCTGGGAAACTCGCCCCCGGCCGACAGGCCTTTCACCACTTTGCTCAGAATGGTCGACTTACCCACGCCGTTGACACCGCTCAGGATGTTGACCTTGCGGTCAAGGTTCCACACGATGTGCTTCGTGCCACTCCAGAGCGACTCGATTTCTATCTGCTCAATATGGTCGACGTATTTTTGCATGGTTCAGAAGGTTTGGCAGTGAGCGGCAATGCTCACTATTGCAAAAATACAAAAACAATCTGGAAAACAAAGTATTCCCCCGCTATTTTTGCAACTATTTTTGTCTCTTCCCTGCTACTTTTGTCGGTGCTTGGCTTGGTTGCCTTGCGTTTTTTGGCTACCTTTGCAGTGGCGTAAGGGCCGCAGGCTTCTTTTGCCCTGTTTTTATAGGATGGCAAACGGCCATCCGAAAGGATAACGAACGATAAGCAATGAACAACAAACCTTTGCAAGCCCATCTCAGCATGTTTGCGGCTGAGGCCATGTGGGGTCTCATGTCGCCAGTGGGCAAGGATGCCATGAACAATGGTATCGACGGTCTTTCGATGGTCAGTTTCCGTGTGGCGGGTGCCGCCCTGCTGTTTTGGGTGGCGTCGCTGTTTGCCCGACGCGAGCACATACCTGTGCGCGACGTGCTGCTCTTTGCGGGTGCCGCTCTGTTGGGCGTTGTCTTCAACCAGTGTCTCTTCACCATCGGCTTGAGCGTCACGTCGCCTATCAATGCCAGCATCGTCACCACGTCGATGCCCATTTTTGCCATGGTGCTCTCTTTTCTCATTCTTGGTGAGCCCATCACCGTGAAGAAAACCAGTGGCGTGGTCATCGGATGTACGGGTGCGGTGATACTCATCCTGACCAGTGCCACGGCAGGAAGCTCCAAAGTGGGCGACATACGGGGCGACCTGATGTGCATCTGCGCCCAACTGTCGTTTGCGCTTTACCTCTCGCTGTTCAATAAGTTGATACGCAAGTACAATGTTTTCACGGTCAACAAGTGGATGTTCACGTGGGCCGCCGTATTTGTGGTGCCTGTGTCATCGGGCCATCTGGCTTCGCTTCCTTGGGCCGACGTGGCACTCTCCACGTGGGGCGAGGTGGGCTATGTGGTCTTCTTCGGCACCTTCGTCAGTTACCTCTTGTCCATTGTCGGCCAGCGCGTGTTGCGCCCCACGGTGGTCAGCGTCTACAACTATGTGCAGCCCATCGTTTCCGTCACGGTGAGCGTGCTCACGGGCCTGGGCGTCTTTACGTGGCCTCAGGGCTTGGCCATCATTCTGGTGTTCTCGGGGGTATGGCTCGTGGTAAAGAGCAAGTCGAAGCGCGATCAGCAAGCCGCCGAGAAGCAGTGAGCTGCCGATGAGGCCCGGCAACTGTCAGAAGGTGCCTCTGAAGGCAAGACCTGTGAATGATTTCTTTGAAAACTTTGGATTATTCTGTCAATCTTTGTCAGTTTGCAAAAAGTTAAATTTCGAATCGTTATTAAAATAACTATTTTTGTACTAAATCATTTTGTTTTTTTGTTTTTAATTTGTATTTTTGCAAAATTAAATCTTATTAATGAAGATTTTGAAAGTAAGAACAGTCTTTGAATTAAAACATTCTATGATAGTGCTGACCAAACAGCAGGCAACAGCCATTTAAAGGAGCGAAGGCCGAAAAGCTATATGAGTAGGTTAATAATT